>CAZLWN010000050.1:0-23539 GCA_964563195.1 uncultured Undibacter sp.
CCTTGATGCCAAATGACATACTTCAAGTCGGACCACTTCAACGGGGGTGGCTCAACATGTCGGGTTGTTGCCAAAACCGGACATTAGTGCCGGCAAGGATCAAGCCCGTCGCTCAGAATCAATGAGGAACATCGCCGCGCGCGGCAGAATGATCCTGATCTCGGTGAACTCACCGGGCTTTGTATCGACCTCTATAGACCCGCCATGTTGTTTGACGATGATGTCGTGACTGATGGAGAGGCCAAGCCCGGTGCCTTCGCCCGCCGGTTTGGTCGTGAAGAACGGATTGAACATCTTATCCTGCACTTCGGGCGGTACGCCGGTGCCGTTGTCGCGAATCCTTATTTCGACGCGGTCGCCGAGGTTCTTGGTCGCGGCGGCAAGAGTGGGTTCGCGGTCGCCTCCATTGGCTTCCGCTGCGCGCTTCGTCGCCGCGTGGAAACCGTTGGAAATCAGGTTGAGTAGCACTCGCGTAATTTCCTGCGGGAACACGTCGACCTCGCCAGCGGCCGGATCGAAGGACCGCTCCAGGGCGATATTGAAGCCCTGCCTTTCGGCCCGCGCCCCGTGATAGGCGAGGTTGAGGCTTTCCTCGACCAGGGCGTTAATATCGATCGGCCGGTTTTCTCCAGAGCCCTGACGCGAGTGCAGCAGCATGTTCTTGACGATGGTATCCGCCCGCTTGCCGTGTTGTACGACCTTGGCGAGATTGCCACGTAACGTTTCCATCAGTTCAGTAATTTCACCGCGCCTCTTTTCGTTGAGGCTCACATCCTTGAGGGCTTCCCGCAACTCATCGATCATTTCGACGGAAACTCCCGAAAAGTTGTTGACGAAATTGAGTGGGTTCTTGATCTCGTGCGCGATGCCGGCGGTCAACTGACCAAGTGAGGCGAGCTTTTCAGTCTGGACCAAGCGATCCTGGGTGGTGCGCAGATCCTCCAGAGACTTCGCCAACTCGCGCGTGCGGGCCTCCACGCTTTCGAATAGGCGCACGTTCTCGATTGCGATCACCGCCTGATCGGCAAAGGTAGTAACTAACTCAATCTGCTTGTCGGTGAACGGTCGCACCGTAGATCGGATCAAGATCATCACCCCGATGGGTGCTTCCTCGCGCAACAGTGGTACACCCAGCATGGTGCGATACCCTTCGAGTTTCCCAATCTCCAGCGCATACTCGGGGTCATTCTGAATATCATGTATATGGACGATATCTCCGGTCAGTAACGTACGGCCAACGCCGGAGCCTCGGCTTGGCTCGAGCGAGATAGTTTCCAGATATTCTTTGTGTTTGCTATCGATGGTTTGGTGGACCGCAGCCAAACGATAGGCAGAGCCATGTGGTCGCCAGATGTTTGCAATATCTGCCTCGCAAAGCAGCGCCGCCGACTCCGTGAGCGTATCAAGCACTGCTTGCAGGTCGAAGGTCGAACGACTGATGACCTTGAGCACATCGGCGGTAGCGGTCCGCTGCTGTAGCGATTCGCGCAGCTCGTTGAGTAGGCGGGTGTTCTCGATGGCGATGACGGCCTGCGCGGCGAAGTTCTTGACCAGATCGATTTGCTTATCGGTGAATGGCCGCACTTCCTGGCGGTAAATGGCGATGATCCCGACCAATTCCTTATCCTTCACCATCGGAACCACAAGCAGCGTGCGGACTCCGGCAAGCTCGACTCCGGCGACCACCAGTGGGTCACCCTCGTGGTAGGCCCGCTCGGAGCTGAAATCGTGGATGTGCAGGGCCTGTTTCGTTCTGATGACCCGCGTCATCGGTGCGGTTTCGGTCGGCGTGTATGGGCCGCCCTTCATGAACTCCGAGAATGCTTGCGGGACGCCGAGCGATGCAACGACCCGAGCGGCGCCGGCTTCGATCTGCCACAGCAGGCCGAAATGTGCGTCGCAGACGCGGATTGCATTTTCCAACATGGCCTGAAACACGGGCTCCAGCGCACCCGGAGAGCTTGAGACGATCCGCAGCACCTCTGACGTCGCGGTCTGCTGCTCAAGCGATTCGGTAAGATCGTCGGTGCGCTCGCGCAGTTCGTTGAGCAGGCGCGTGTTCTCGATGGCGATGACGGCTTGGGCGGCGAAGTTCTTGACCAGATCGATTTGCTTATCGGTGAACGGCCGCACTTCCTGGCGGTAGACGACGATGGCGCCGACCAACTCGTTGTTCTTGAGCATGGGCACCGCAACCGTGGATCGCGCACCGCCGAGCGTGACCACCGGAGCTTGGATTCTCTCTCCCGCATAGTCGGCGGTGTGGGCCACCTGCCTGGTCTGCAAGACGCGATCAAGTTGGGAGCCCGCTTCCGGCAGAAACGGCCCAAGCTGCTTTTGATATTCGACCAACGCGGGCGGCGTGCCGTAGTCGGCCGCAAAGTGGAATGCCTTGCCGTCGAATTTGAATAGCGTGCCAAAGCCGGCCGCGCAAATCCGGGTTGCATTCTCCAGCATCGCCTTGAACACCGGCTCCAGCTCTCCGGGTGAAGTTGAGATGACGCTCAGCACCTCTGAAGTCGCGATCTGCTGCTCCAGCGATTCGGTAAGATCGTCGGTGCGCTGGCGCAGCTCGTTGAGCAGCCGTGTGTTCTCGATGGCGATGACGGCCTGCGCGGCGAATACCCTGAGGACCTCGCGCTGTTTGTCGGACAGCGGTCCGGCCACAAGCCGCACGACGCTGAGCAGGCCGATCGCCTCCTCGCCGCGCATCATGGGCATGATCGTGATCGCGCGGTTGCCGCTGGTCAGGAAGTTTTGGCCCCCCTCGGCAAATTCCGCCGGGGCATCCGCCACGTCGGGAATATCCACCATCCTGCGATCGAGCAAGGCCGCGCCGTGCATGTAATTCCGCGCGAGGGGGGTACGGGAAATTGTGCGTCGCCACGCTTCGACGCGAGCAGGATCCGGCGCGGCGACGGCCGCGGCGTCGATCCTGTCCCCGTGCCTGATCGCGACGCTGACGAGGGCGCCCGGAAAGAGCTTCAACCCGCTCTGCACGATGGCGTCGAACACCGGCTGCGTGTCGCTGAGGGAGTTGCTGATGACGGCGAGGATTTCGGAGGTGGCGGTCTGCTGCTCCAGCGACTCGGTGAGATCGCCGGTGCGCTGGCGCAATTCGTTGAGCAGCCGCGCATTCTCGATGGCGATCACCGCCTGCGCGGCGAAGTTGGTCACCAGCGCAATTTGCTTGTCGGTGAAGGGGCGCACCTCCTGCCGGTAGATGCTGATCGTGCCGATCAGCTCGTTCTCCTTAAACATCGGGACCGAAACTGCGGTGCGCGCGCCAGCGGCCTTTACCAATTCCGACCTGGCATATGGCTGCTCGGCCGCAAGATCGTTGATGTGGACCATCTTGTTCGTTCGAACGATGGTGCCGGGCATCGACCGGTCCAACGGAATGATCGGATTCTGTGTTCGCAGTTTTTCGTACGCGGGCGGAGCATTGTGAAGCGCGGCCATTCGCATATTAGTGCCGTCGTACAGCGTAAGATTTCCGAACCGGGCCTGGCAGATGCGCACCGCATTGTCCAAGATGGAATTGAACACGGGTTCGAGCTCGGCGGGCGAGCTTGAAATCACTTGCAAGACTTCCGACGTCGCCGTTTGCTGTTCCAGCGACTCGGTGAGATCATCGGTGCGCAGGCGCAATTCGCTGAGCAGCCGCGCGTTCTCGATGGCAATGACCGCTTGCGCGGCGAAGTTCTGCAGCAGCTCGATCTGCTTGTCGGTGAAGGGGCGGACTTCTTGGCGGTAAATGGAGATAGCGCCGACCAGCTCGTTCTCCTTGAGCATCGGGACGGCAATGAGGGTGCGGGCCCCGCCGGCGGCTATGATGCCGGCGCGTCTTACCGGGTCGCCTTGGTAAGCCGGATCGGCCTGGACATCAATGATCTGAACCATCTGTCTCGTCGCGGCCAGGCGTCCAAGTGCAGTACCGGGTGTGGGGCGGAGTACTGGAATGCGCCGTCGCTGGTCGGCGAGAGCTTGCGGCACGTCGTGTAGGGTGACCGTGCGAAACGCGTCGCCCTCCCATTGAAACAACAAGCCGAACTTGGCCTCGCAAATGCGGACCGCGTTGGCGAGCATGGCATCGAATACGGGTCCCAGCTCGCCGGGCGAACTTGAGATGACTTGCAGCACCTCCGAGGTCGCCGTCTGCTGTTCCAGCGACTCGGTAAGATCATCGGTGCGCTGGCGCAGTTCGTTGAGCAGCCGCGTGTTTTCGATCGCGATCACGGCTTGCGCTGCGAAACTGGTGAGCAGCGCGACCTGCTTGTCGTTGAATAGCCGGACTTCCTGGCGGTAGATCGTAATCACGCCAATCAATTCATCGTCCTTGAGCATCGGCACGGCAAGAACGGTGCGTGCGCCGCCAAGTTCCACCAGCTCAATCGTCGGCCGGCTTCCGATGTCTGCCAGCTCCGCCTCTATGTTGGCGACGTGGACCACCTGCTTGGTACGGGCGACACGACCCAGCGGCGAGGCGGCATGCGGAACAATAACGGGCTCGCGACGGCGCGCTTCGGCCAATGCATCCGGCGCGTTATGCAAAGCGCCGCAGCGGAACTTTTCGCCCTCGCGAAGCCACATGATGCCGTATTTGGCTTCTGTCAGCCGGGTCCCGTTGGCCAGCATGGCCTGGAAAACCGGCTCTAGTTCGCCGGGCGACCTTGAGATGACGCTGAGAACTTCCGAGGTCGCCGTCTGCTGCTCCAGAGATTCGCGCAGTTCGTTGAGCAACCGCGCGTTCTCGATGGCGATGACGGCTTGGGCTGCGAAATTGGCAACGAGCTCGACCTGCTTGTCGGTGAACGGGCGAATGTCCTGGCGGTTGATATTGATCGAGCCAATCAGCTCATTGTCCTTGAGCATCGGGACGGCAAGCACGGTCCGATAGCCGCCGAGATCGACGGCGGCGACGATAAAGGGGTCACGCTCGATGTAGGATCGCGTCTTCTTGATGTCCGCGATTTGGACCACCCGCTTGGTTATCGCAACGCGCCCAAGGGGCACGTCCGGCGGCGGCCGAAGCAGCGGCGCGCGCGTGCGCGCCTCGACATAGGCGGGCGGGGCATTGTGCGTGGCGACGGTGCGGAAGCCGTCGGCCTCGCGAAGGTACAGCGTGCCGAACTTGCCTTCGCAGAGACGGACCGCGTTCGCCAGCACCGAGCGGAACACGGGTTCGAGTTCGCCGGGCGAGCCGGAGATGACACGCAGCACCTCGGATGTCGCGGTCTGCTGATCGAGCAACTCGTCTCGCTCGCGCGTCAGTAGCGCAAGCTTCGTATCCGCGCCGGCCGAAGACGAACCGCGGCGCCGGACGGCCTTCGGCGCAATGCGGTGCTTGCGCGTCACCGTGCTGCGGCGTCGCGTGTTAACCGGTTTGCCGCCTGTTTTGCCGCGCCGTTTCATTGCCTCCGCCCAGGTTCGGGACATGGCATCGTGGCTGCCAAGCTAGCACACCCCGGCGCGGCCGGGCGCGCATTCAGACCGGCGGCCGTTGGATAGCCGCTTATGTCTGAAATGGGTGTCATAAGCGGGCATGGCGGCAATCCCGCTCGATGTCCGCATTGCCCCCTATAGCCGACGTTCACCGGCGCGGCGGACACGTCCGCTTTGAGCCAGCAGGCGACATCGCACGCTCCGCCTAAAATGAAAGAGGCCGCCAAACGGCGGGGTTGATGGCCCCCTGAGGCAGCCCCGCGCGCAAACGTCTCGGCGATCCGCGCCCCGGCCGTCACATGAAGGAAGCAATACCCTGGCTGAAATCGTCAATGAACGGACCGAGGATGAGATAACTAACGTCTGCATTTTTGGGTGAGCGTTATCTCCGCTTAAGGCTGAGAATATACGCAATCACGTCATCAGCCTCGGCGTCGAAAAGTATTAGATTGGGCATTCGTTTATGATTCGAACGAAGGAACACTTTCAGAGAAAGTGCCGTGGTCGACGGCAAGTTAGCAATGTCCTCAAAACTTGGAGGCACTTCCGTCTTCGACTGCTTGGTCGCGAAAACATAATGACAAGAACCGCAAACCTTTGTCGCGATCTGGCGTCCGGATGACGGATTGCCAAGGGTCTGAGCGAGCGCTGGATACAGTGCCGCTAATGTTGCGGCGGCGATGGTGCATGCGAGCATAATTCGATGCACAGTGCTCCCCCGAAAATTAGCCGCATTTACGAAATGCAGGCGCGTTGGTTTGATACCCGAAGGCCAATGCGTTTTGCCGGCGTCGCGCAGTTCTTTCCTACAATGTCCGCTATTATTCCAATAGCAACCAAAATTGTGCAACGCAATGATTGCCGCGATGCGCCAATAGCGATGTCGCAGTATCTGAAATAACTTCAGCGGTACCCCCCTCAGCGGTTGGCAGCGGCATGCCGCGCTTGGTCTACGACCCGCTTGCGTTCTTCAATGTGTCGCCGCTCCGCATAATGCGGATCATCGAGCACTTGCCGCCACGCCTTATCCAAGGCGCATTCATTTATTGCCTGTTTGTGCTGTCGCGCTGACCGTACGGCCCAGGCGATACAGGCAACCACAATAAGTATGATTATGATTTCCAGTAATGCGAGCATCGCGTGTCCTCCCGACCCGCGGCAGCCCGTATTTTTCATACCCCTTATCGTACCCGCCCGCTTTGATCTAACTCAACTGAGCAAAGCCAAGCGTCTGGCAGCTCTCTTGCCACCGCCTGACGTCAATGCCCATTGAAGTTGATCTTGGGAAATGTGTCCGCGGAAGAGTGCGCCTATGTCCGCTGCGGATCATTCGCAGACAAACGATCCCCGGCCAAACTCGACCTTTGTCGGCTTTGGTCCGAAAGCGGAAAAACCCGAGCGCGGTCCGGTTGTCCGCTATGTGCCAATAGTGGACATTCATTATCACGTCGCTTCGCACTGAACCTGCCGTTTTATGAATTGAATCAAACGGAGATTGTTAAATCTATTGCAGCCCAGCCTTGCGCATGCCCTCGACGAATTTGGTCATCGGCCCCGACGTATATGGAACGTTTTTTTCGATCCAGGCAATCGAGAGATCGGGGTGCATCTCCTTCAGGCAAGCGAGCGCTTCGCGCGCTTCATCGATCTGCCCGTTCTGCGCCAAGCTCGCCACGTGAATCCGATGACCTGCGGTGAATGCCGAACGCTGTTGTAGGGTTTTGCGGCTATATTCGACCGCTTCGGCGTAGTGTCCTGCGAGATAATGGAAGACCGCGAGACCGGTGTTGAAGATCGTATTCTGCGGATCGTGCGGGCTCATACGAATTGCTTCCTCCAAATGGGTGCTCGCCTGTTCGGTTTGGCCGTCGAGTGCGAGCGCAAAACCGAGATAGCCGTGCGCGGCGGCAAAGTTTGGGTTGAGGACGAGTGCTCGCCGGAATTCCGCCGCCGCCACGTTGGTTCGCCGCGTCAAGAACGCCGCAAAGCCTAGTGCGAGATGTCCCCATGGGTCGCTATCATCGAGTTCGGCCGCCCGGGCAGCAAGACTCGCGGCCTGTTGCAATTGCGGTCCCATCGGACGCCAGCCGAGATAACCTGAAATCAGCAAGACGAAGGCCAACGTACTTTGTGCCGGCGCATAATCAGGGTAGCGCTCGACAGCCTGCCTGAGTGTTTCGATTGCGATTTCAGTTTCTGCCTTGGTCAATCGCCAGAATAGCGAATTCGCTTTAATCACCATGTCCCAAGCTCCGATATCCTCCGGCGAGCGGTTTTGGGAGCGGATGCCCTCGGCCTCCAGCAGCCTGGGCTCGATCGCGGCGACGACTTTCTTCGTGATCTCGTCCTGCAAGGCAAAGACGTCAGTCAGGTCGCCATCATACCGATCGGCCCAGAGGTGATTGCCGGTTGCGGCGTCAATCAGCTGGGTGGTGATGCGCACGCGGTTGCCGCCCTTGCGGACGCTGCCCTCCAGCACATAACGCACACCCAACTCGCGCGCGACGCGCTTCACGTCGACCGCCTTGCCCTTATAGGTGAACGAGGAATTGCGGGCGATGACAAAGAACCAGTGTAGCTTCGACAGGCCGGTGATTATGTCCTCAGCAATGCCGTCGGCGAAATATTCCTGCTCGGGGTCGCCGCTCATATTGGCGAACGGCAGCACGGCGATCGATGGCCGATCAGTACCCGGAACCTCATACTTCGCGACAGCCGCAGTGGATATTACGACAGCCGGCCCGGTATTCTCGGTGAGATCGATGCGGTGGACGCCAATCGGCCGTGCAATATTCTTGACGGTCTGCTCGCCCATGTCCTCGAAGCCGAAGCTCAACTTGTCGCGCACCTGATCGTGGACATTGCGCGAAACCAGGATGCCGCCTGGCTCGGCGAGTGCTTCCAGCCGCGCTGCCACATTGACGCCATCGCCATAGATATAATTCTCATCGCTGATGATGTCGCCGACGTTGATGCCGATGCGAAATTCGATGCGGTGATCGGGAGCCACATCGGCATTGCGTTCGGCCATGCCGCGCTGGATGTCGACCGCGTAGCGCACCGCGTCGACGACGCTCACGAACTCCACCAGCATCCCATCGCCCGTGGTCTTGACGATGCGGCCGCGGTGCTCGACGATTTTTAGATCAACTAATTCCTTGCGATGCGCCTTGAGCTGGCGCAGCGTACCTTCCTCATCAATGCCCATCAAATGGCTATAGCCGGCAATATCGCCAGCAAGAATCGCGGCAAGCCTGCGGTCAACGCGTTCCTCAGCCATCGGTGACGCAGTCCCCCCAATAAAAACCAATGACTATCATCGCAACGGCGCCGGTGGTTATCCCTTGCAGAAGACGGATCAATGATTCGCCTTGCAGGATTGAAGGAATTTGCATGGCCTTCGCCTTTCGATGAGCGAGGTCCGCGCCGCATGTCAGAGGCGGACGTGCACACGCGGTTGCCGACGGCACCCGCGCCGAACCCAGCTCTATTTGGAGTATTATTGTGCCTGCCGTCGGCACCAGCGCTGCCAATTAGACTTAGCGGAACTTCGGCACGTCGCCGCTTTTTGGGCAGCTCAGGCAAGCAAAGCGCTTAGCCGTACGTACACGCTACTCTCTTTTGGACCTAGTGTCACCAGTGTCGAATGTCCGAATTGGGTCATTAGCGGACAAGCCATTCAGCCTCCGGGGCGACGTTTGTCCGCTTTGGTCCAAAAGCGGGCATTCGCCCGCGCGATTGGCATGTCCGCTAAGTGCCATTCACGTCATTGGTGTCCATCGTTAGATAAATTGAGTCGCCTTCCGCCGGCTGTTCCGCCAGCAGCCGGTCGAGCAGGTTCTCGGTGTCCTTGGCGAACTTGCCTAACCGTTCGACGAAGGCCGCTTGCGCGTCTTTGCGCCCGCCTTGCGGCGGTCGTGCAGCGGATGCGAAAGCCATCGCCCGGTCTCCTTCCAGTCGGTCATCGAGTGGGCTACTTAAACGGCTCGCGCCGGTAAATGCCCCGTTTCCCGGAACCATTCAATGGCATCTCTGATGCCTTCCGCATATGGCCGCGCCCGAAAATCCAGCTCGCGCTCGGCCTTGGCTGCGGTGAAATACATGCGGTTCTTCGACATGCGTAAGGCGTCCACGGTGACAAAAGGCTCGCGGCCGGTGCCGCGCGCCATGGCCTCCGCCATGACGGCGACGGGAAACACGACCGCGCGCGGAATTTTCAGGCGTGGCGACCGCCGGCCGGTCTGCTGGGCGATCGTCACCAGTATTTCCGACAGCGACGCGTTCTGGCCTCCGAGAATATAACGCTCGCCGACACGGCCGCGTTCCAGCGCAGCAAGATGGCCGGCCGCGACGTCGTCCACATGCACCATGTTGAGCCCGGTTTCCACGAAGACGGGCACGCGCCCGGCCGCCGCCTCGACGATGAAGCGGCCGGTAGGCGTCGGCTTCACATCGCGCGGACCGATCGTCGTCGACGGGTTGACAATGGTCACCGGCAGGCCGTGCTCCGCCATGGTCAGCACCAGCCGCTCGGCCAGCAGCTTGCTGAGTTTATAGTTGCCGATCGCCTGGTGCTCCTCCAGCAAAATGGTCTCGTCGGAAGGATCGCCGGCAAGCCCGGTTTTCAGTGTCGCGACGCTGCTGGTGTAGACGATCCTTTCGACGCCTGCGCGCAGCGCCTCTTCCATGACGATGCGGGTGCTCAGCACGTTGTTATCAATGATTTCGGCCGGATTGCGCGCCCATAGCCGATAGTCGGCCGCGACATGAAGGACAAAGCGCACGCCGGCCATCGCCTGGCGGACGGATTCGGCGTCACGCAGATCGCCCCTGACGAATTCGATGTCGACGCCGGCAAGATGGTGGTGCGGGCCGCTGCCGCGCACGAGCGCGCGCACCGGGAAGCCGCGCTCAACCAGCAATCGCGCCACGGCCGAGCCGATAAAGCCGCTTGCTCCGGTAACGAGCGCTTTTCCCGTCAAACTCATTGGTTTTGCAGCCAAACCGATCGCCCCGCGGAATTCAACCGGGATTCTCCAGATGAACCCCGAACTGCCGTGCATTTTTTCGCTTTTCCCGCGTTCCGCCAAGACAGGCTGGCGGCGCGAATGACTGCCGACACCCCTGGCACCCGGAACGGCGGTAGAGGATCCGATCTGGCCATTTTTCACGGCATTTCGACACACTCCTCCCGTCAGTTACTTTGAACGCATGACCATTGTGGCGCCTCGTGCTGGCGGCGGCTGTCGCCGCATCTTCGATCATCTGCAAAATCGATTGAGATATTTGGTGGGGGATCGCGCCTTCGGTCAGGACCGTTGGGCGTGGCCAATGACGCAAAGGGTCATAAGCAGACAAACCGTCCCTGGCCAAAATCCGGCAATGTCTGCTTTGGTCCAAAAGCGGACAAACGCGAGCATGGTTGGGATGGCCGCTAAGTGTCATTGGCGGACATCACGGCCCCGGCTGAAAATCGCGCACTTGATGCAAGTCAAATCGGCACCACCTATTTTATAATATTCAATTTCTGATATGTGGTTCCGTCCGCGTTGGGAGAATTCGGTATGAAAAATTGGCCGCAAATCGTCACTGAGCTGACGTCACAATTGCGTACCTTGCGTGGCGATGTCCCTGAAGTGATGAAGGCATTCGGAAGCATCGCTCAATCGGCATTGGCCCCTAAAGCACTCGACAGCAAGACAAAGGAGCTCATTGCGCTCGGTATCTCCGTTGCAATTAGGTGCGACGATTGCATCGCCTTTCATGTCAAAGCAGCTCTTCAGCAAGGTGCCAGTCGTGAGGAAGTGACAGAGGTGCTTGGGATGGCGGTTTACATGGGGGCTGGCCCGTCAGTGATGTATGCAACCCATGCAATGGATGCTTTCACGCAATTTGAAAATCAAAACGCTGCAAAGCCAGTCACTGCTGCCTAGCCTATCGGAGGACCGGCCATTGTCCGCTAAGTGCCAATAGGCGACATGAGCTGATGCAAACTCCAACACCCATGTCCCTCGGCAAAATGCGCGCCAACGGCGTGCGCCCAGGCAAGAATTTCGCAAGCGAAGGGAGGATACATGTTGGCCAAATCATGGGCTGTGGCCCTTTGTGCGGGTGCGCTTTTTTTCGCGAGCGCAGGCGCTATTCGCGCCTATGAGAAGCCATACGACCCATACAAATCGTGCTGGGTTGGCGAGAACACAAACTGTGGCTATCTCACGCTCGAACAATGCCGAATGAGTCACCGCAACTGTGAGCCAAACCCATTCTACAATCCGCGCCCATCGCCGTCGCAGCGGCTTCGGCGCTAGCCGCGTTAACGATGCAAACCGCCCCCAGCTCTGACGACCCTCGGCAACATGCGCGCCAATGGCGTTTGCATCCTCGCCCTTCATTGCGGCGGTGGCGGCTGTAATCACGATGCTGTCATAGACGTGAGCCGCTATCCCGACGACATGCCGGTGCCATCGTTCGGCCCGCGCATGGTTTGCACGATCTGCGGTGCTATCGGCGCGGACGCGCGCCCGAATTGAAACGAGCGTGCTCCGGCTCATCTGGATAAATACCAATCGACGGTTAGAAACCGCAGAATTGTCAGAGAGGTCAAAAAAGTTTTGGCAACGCAGGTCAATCGTCCGAGCAGTTTTAGTCGCTTGATCGACGCTTGCCGGTTTAACGGGGCAATCCAGGCGGCATGTCATTGCCGCCCCATCCGCGCTTGCCGCCTTTACACGACCCAGGTGGCAGCAGGTTTCCGTTTGCGTCTTTGCAATTGTGCTTGCTCCAGCCGGTCTTGTTACCGTGGCGAAAACCGGGCGGCTGCCAAGAACCGCCGCTAGACGCCTGAGCAAATGCAGATAGTCCTCCGCCGCCAGAATTTCCGTGCCCGCCACCGTGGTTGCGTGCGAATGCGAGCGGAGTGGTCGTAACCATTAGCGCTAGAGCACTGACGGCTGTAATTGCGAAAAATGATCGGCGCATGACTGCCCCCATTTGCTCACGGCTTATACGGTGGCGCTGCTGCCCTTTTTTAAAGAATTTCGGTAAAATTTGCGCTTTACCCGCTGCAAGCCGACGCTAGTCGGCACATCCACGTCGGCTGTTGCTCCAATAGATGGGTAATCGGCCGGCAGCTTGTGGATAGCTGAAGATTTTGGGTGCTGCGCTTCAGGCTGACGGTGAAACGAGGTCGCCGTGGTTACGGGCCTCAAGCAACCGCAGGATCGGGAGGCCCCGGCCAGCCGTCCGCCGGCATTACGACCGGCTGCCTTCAATGGCTGGACGCGGCGGGAACGAAGGCGGGCGGAAGCCCGCCGGATAAGGGAGGCCCCCGGGCTTCCCCTCTTGTCCCGCCCGGAAGCTACGGCGCCGGGGACAGAAAAGCCGCAGGTGGAGCGCCGGACGGCGACGCGCCCGCGTCGCTATCGGGCGCGCCTCGCCGCAGGCAAGCTTGCGCAGGCTGCGCCGGCAAGTCTGCAAGGCGAGAGGCCAGTGGATGCGCCGCTCGGCGCTCCACCCCCTCGCACTTTTGTGCGGGGGCGACTCCCCGCTCCCCTGTTGCGGGGGGCGACTGCCCTGGACCCCCTGTGGGTGCGGGGGCAGATGACGAAAGTCCGGCGCGGCTTCCGAGCGCGGAAATGATCCCTCATGCCGGGAGAATTCCAACATGCAAGGAGCCGAAGCTGAGCATCGCGGTGAACCCGACGCGCGCGCGCAGCAGTCTCGCTTCCCTCTCTCAGCCGAACCCGGTTTACCCGAGTCCGGACATTACGAAGCGGTCGAAGTCGGATATATCCGACTTCGACGTGGGAGAGGGTGGGGGCCGAGTTTGCCACGCGCGCATTCTCCCCTACCATCCGCGCCAACGAACATCCGGGAGAATGCCCATGAAAATGCCCAGCCGCATGATCGACATCACGATCGCGCTCGACAACGACACGGTGCTCGATCCGCCCTTCATGCGCCCGAAGATCGAATACATACCCAACAAGGGTACTGCCTGGGTCCTGCTCGAGGCTTTCCCGGGCTTGAAGCAGGAGGACCTGCCGGACGGCGAAGCCTGGTCGATCGAGAACGTCACGCTCGCCACCCACAACGGCACCCACATGGACGCACCCTATCACTTCCAGTCCAAGGACATTCACGGCAATCGCATGATCACCATCGACGAGGTGCCGCTCGACTGGTTCTTCCGCCCCGGCGTCAAGCTCGACTTCCGGTCGCTGCCCGACGGCCATGTGGTGAGCGCGGCGGAAGTGGAAGCCGAGCTTGCGCGCATCGGCCACGTGCTGCAGCCGTTCGACATCGTGCTGGTCAATACCCGCGCCAGCCAATGCATCGGCAGCGAGGAAT
Organism: uncultured Undibacter sp.; assembly: GCA_964563195.1. Taxonomy (GTDB): domain Bacteria; phylum Pseudomonadota; class Alphaproteobacteria; order Rhizobiales; family Xanthobacteraceae; genus Pseudolabrys. The sequence goes on from CAZLWN010000050.1 coordinate 13,795, forward strand.
ACCTCACCGCCGGCATCGGCATGGGCCGCGAGGCCACGCTCTATCTGACCTCGCGCGGCGTGCGGGTCTGCGGCATCGACGCCTGGGGCTGGGATGCGCCCTTCGTGCACACGTGCAAGCGCTGGGAGGCTACCCACGACCCCTCCATCATCTGGGAAGGGCACAAGGCCGGCCGCGAGATTCCCTATTGCCACATGGAGAAGCTGTGCAATTTGGAACAGCTGCCGCCGGACGGTTTCACCGTCGCCTGCTTCCCCTCCAAGATCAAAGCCGCCTCCGGCGGCTGGACCCGGGCAGTAGCGCTGTTTGATTGAGCGGAGCCGCTGATTGATTGAGCAGAGGCATGACAAAAACGCATCACTGAATCGTCATATTTATGACAAATCTATGATCGGTCCGGAAGAGGTCTTTATTATCGGTTCATAAAGCATGCATTCATTGCATGGCGCGCATGCTTTGCAGCGACTACCTAATGCGCCGAATCCGGCTATATTGCAGTGCAACAACACTAAGAAAACACAGAGGAAACGCCAGGGAGCTGAAAGGAGAAGGTTCCATGGCTTATACCCACACCGCGGTTGCCCCGCGAGTTTCCGAAATTCCGCAGGAAGTGCCACGCGCCAAGCGCGGCTTTTTCCAACGCCTGCTCGACGCCATCGAGGCGCACACCATGCGCAAGGCCGAAGCCGAGATCGCCCGCTACCTCGGGCCCCGACATAAATTCACCGACGAAACCGAGCGCGAGATCGAGCGCCGCTTCCTGTCCAACCGGTAACGCCAAACGATCGCGGCAAGGAGAAAACGATGTCGAGCTATGAATTGCGCGTGGCCCAGCCGCCGAAGGCGCCGTCGCTGTTTGGCGGCTTGGCGCGCGTCGCCTCCCTGCTGCGGGACGTGCTCGACGTGTTCAGCGAGGCGCAGCGCCAGGCCTGTGAGGCCGAGCGGCGCTATCCGTTCACCTCCTGTTGAACGATGACGCGGGTGCTGGCGCGCGCGTCAGCGGCTCTCCGCCTCGCCGGCGGGCGGCGGGTAGGTTTCCGGCATCACCACCGAAGGATCCGATGGATCGAGCGACTCGCCGGTGACCACCGCGCCGACCGGCGCGGTGGCGGCGAGGTCGAAATCAGTCTTCTCAGGTTGGCTCAGCGAAGCCTGCACGGTGGTGCGGTAGAACACATAAGCCGCGAGCAATGCTTGCACGACCGCCGTAAACAGGAACAGCGCGCGCGGTCCCTGCAGCGCCATGGTGGCGGAGGCGATGAGCGGGCCGATCACCGCGCCGCAGGCATTGGCGAGCAGAATGGTGGCCGCGGTTGGCACCGTGTCGCTCACCGGCGTCTTGTCATAGGCGTGCGCGGCGGCCAGCGAATAGCACGGCAACGCCAGCGCGCCGAATAGGAATCCGAAGATCAGCAGCAGCGGGCCGGTGCCGGCGAACAGCCACAGGACGATACTGGTTACCGCCGCGCCGATCAGCAACGCCAACAGCACCAGGCGGCGGTCCACCCGGTCGGAGAGCCGGCCCACCGGCCATTGCGCCAGCGCGCCGGCGAGCGTCGCCGCGCCCATGAACACCGCGACCTCGCCGACGTTGAATCCGTTGTCGACCGCCGACAATGGGCCAAGGCTCAAGAAGGCGCCATTGGCCGCGCCGATCATCAGGCTCGCCACCAGGCCGACCGGCGCCGCGCGGTAAAGCTGAATCGGCCGGAAGCTGACGATGGTGATCGGCGCCGGCTGCGCCGAGCGGGTGAGCGCCACCGGAATGATCGCGAGAGAAGCCAGCATGGCTGCGGCCATGAAGCTTTCCGCGGCTTTGATCGGATAGAGCGTCACCATCAGCTGCCCGACCGTGAAGGCGAAGAAATTCACGATCACGTAGGACGACATCATCAGTCCGCGCGTCTCGTTGGTGGCGCGGTCGTTGAGCCAGCTTTCGATCACCAGATAAAACCCGGCGATGCAGAAGCCGTTGATCACACGAAACGCGATCCAGGCGGCGACCGCGGCCGCCAGCGGATAGGCAAGCCCGACCACCACCGCAAGCGCCACCAGCGCGGTAAAGGCGCGGATGTGGCCAGCGCGCAGGATCAGGTACGGCGCCAGCAGGCAGCCGCTGACGAAGCCGATGTAATAGGCCGAGCCGATCACACCTATGGCGAACGCGCTGAAGTCTTCCGCGTGCCCGCGCAACGGCAGCAGCGTGAATTGCAACCCGTTGCCGGCGAGCAGGAAAGCGACCGCCAGCAGCAGCGATGCGATCGGGCGCAGGTTCGACTGCATGGAGAACGGCCGCTCCGTAAGGCCCCGCGCTATAACTTGTTACGCGCGCCTGGGCATAACGGGAATCGGCTAGCCCGCCAAGGCTTGCCTCAGCAAGGCGCGCGCAGATGGCACGGCTTGCTCAGGCACGGCGACGCCAGCAAGGCGCGCCGTTTAGTTCTTACGTTTTCGGCTGATGGTGTGTGTAGTAATCGGCCCAGGCCAAAGCTGCAGCGTAAATCGCGAATACCGCAACGATTGCCGTGACGATGATGGCGGTTTCTGTCGGCATGGCGGAGTCCTGTATTTGAAGCGATAGCAGGTTAGAGCGGCCGCCGCGGAGAGGTTTTGATGTGCATCAAAGTCGAGGCATTGACAGACATGACCACGGAACTAAAGGATCGGAACCTCCGGTAACATTGCGAATCAATTCGTGATTGAATGTCCTGTTATCAACTTTGTTGCGCCACAAACTCGCCGGAGTTCCGCGCGGGAAGCTCGGTATCCTCAATTCATGCCGCGTAGGATTCCGCCAGCAATGGAGCCGACATGATTCGCAAACTTTCACTCGCCACGATTCTGATGGCGCTCGCCTCTTTCGCATCACCTGTCTCGGCGCAACACCGCAATACCGCGTCGCTCGACGCCAACGGCAATCTCGATGCGTTGATCGCCAGCCATGCCGCCGCCAACAACGTCCCTGAGAGCCTGGTGCGCCGCGTCATCAAGCGCGAGAGCGGCGGCAATCCGCGCCTCGTCCATGCCGGCAATTACGGTCTGATGCAGATCCGGCTCGGCACCGCGCGCGCCATGGGCTACCGCGGCAGCGCCGCCGGCCTGCTCGATCCCAACACCAACATGACCTATGCGGTGAAATATCTTGCCGGCGCCTATCGCGCCGCCGGCGGCAACGCTGATCGCGCCGTGCACTATTATGCGGCCGGCTATTATTATGCGGCCAAGCGCAGAGCATCTGCGCAACGGTAGCGGACGCAAGCCGACGCCGCCCGGACTCAGCGCCGGTACTTCGCCACCGGCTGGTTGATGTTGTTGACGTTGAAGCCGCCGAACAACGCCTGGAACAGATTGAACTGGATGGGCGCTGCCGAATTGGCCGTTACCCTTGCGCGGCGCGTGTGACGCACGGTACTTTTCTGACCTTCTGGCGCCGGCTTGGCGGGTTCAGGTGCCACGTTCAGACTTTCCTGCGGTGGCCTGCTGCGTTCCGGCGTCCGGATCACCGGCGGCCGTTCCTCCTGCGGAATCACCGGTAATTCGCTCGACGACGCTTCGCCGATGCCGACCGGAATCGCCGCGTCCGGCGACTGCACGATCGTTCCGGTCACGTCCTCAGGCTGGGCGTCGCTTTGGTTGGCCGGCACACCGGCGACCTCGGGCGGTTTCTGAGCATCTTCCGTTGGCGCCTTGCCGGGCTCGCTCGCCGTGTTGGGCAGCGGGCTGTCGGGCAACAGGCGCAACTCGCTCAGTTCTTCGGCGCGCCGCAGCGCGGCATTGATGAGCAACTGCCGCCATTCCGGATGATGGGAGCGCGTGATCAATACACCACGCGTCGGCATCATGGTCGGCGTCAAAGGCGGACGCGTCCCGCCTGGCGGACTGAGCGCCAGGACCAGAAGCAAGATGGCGAGGGATACGCCGCCTACCGGAATAATTCGTAAAATCGGCAGCATAGCCTGTGCATAACTGAGTCGGGGCGAAACCCAAAGCCACTACGCATCGGTGCGCCCGCCTCGCTTCACGCAAGACGAGTCCCTGACGTCCAGGGCACGGACAACCCGTGACACCAAGTGCCGGCGTTGCTAGGAAGCGGCCTCAAAACGTCGCGGGGGGAAGCGTCATGATGAAAAAACCGAGCTGCCCGATCATCGCCATCGAAGAGCATTACTGGGACCCGGAGCTGACCAAGCATTTCACCGGCCCCGAGGCCGGCCGTGGCAATGACACGGACAAGCGGCTCTATGACCTCGGTGCACTGCGCCTGACGGAATTGGACGAGGCCGGCATCGACATCCAGGTGCTCTCGCACGGTGCGCCCTCGACCCAGAAGCTGCCCGCCGACATCGCCGCCGAGCTGACCGCGCAGGTCAACGACCGGCTCGCCAAGGTATGCGCTGCGAAGCCTGGGCGTTTCGCCGCCTTCGCTGCGCTGCCCACCGCCGATCCGAAGGCGGCCGCCGACGAGCTCGAGCGCGCGGTCGGCAAGCTCGGCTTCAAGGGCGCCATGATCCACGGCATGGCCAACGGCGAATTCATCGATGGCAAGAAATACTGGCCGATCTTCGAGCGCGCCGAGAAGCTCGACGTGCCGATCTACCTGCACCCCTCACTGCCGCACCCGAGCGTGACCGAAATCTACTACCAGGATTACGCCAAGGACTTCCCGCTGGTGGTGCGTCCGGGTTGGGGCTACACCGTGGAAACCGCGACCCAGGCGATCCGCCTGGTGCTTTCCGGCGTGTTCGAGAAGCACCCCAACCTGAAGATCATCCTCGGCCATTTTGGCGAGACGCTGCCGTTCCTGGTCTGGCGCATCGATGCCTCGCTCAAGCGGCCGGGGCAGAAGCCGATGAGCTTCCGCGACATTTTCTGCAAGAACTTCTACGTCACCACCAGCGGCTTCTTCTCCAATCCGGCGCTGCTGTGCTGCGTGATGGAGATGGGCATCGACCATATTTTATTCGCGATCGACTGGCCGTTCGTGATGAACCCACCGGGGGTGGAATGGATGAAAGACGTGCCGCTGTGCGACGAGGACAAGGTGAAGATATTGAGCGGCAACGCCAAGCGGCTGTTGAAGATGTAGTCAGCCGAGCGGGTAGCGCCGGTAGTAGTCGGCATCCTCCGGCGTCTGCCGCCATTCGGGATTGCCGCGCCAATCGCAGTGATGCGCGAGCATATCGGTGCCGTAGCGCACCCGGAACAGCAGGCTGCGCGCGGGGCCGTTCTCGTATTCGTGCACTTCGCCGGGTGGGTGCACCACGAAAACGCCGGGCGTCACCGCGACGGTTTCGATCGGCGTGCGCATGGTACCGCCGCCGGTAAAGCAGAAATAGATTTCGGTGGCGTTGGGGTGGCAGTGATAGGGGCTGGTCTGGCCCGGCTCCCAGCAGGCAATTGTGACGTCGCCGCCCGCAACCTTGCCGAGGATCTTCTCGACGTGGTGCTGGGGATTCCACTCCTGCTCGCGGTCGAGGCTGAAAACGTGCATGCCGCCAGCTCTCCAGGCGAAAAAACAAGAAAAGTCTAACTCAAGCGCCGGCTGGGGTGGAGAGGGCGACATTGCACTTGTGCCACGCGCATTGATAGAAGGGGGGTGTTTTCGGGCCCGTAGCTCAACTGGTTAGAGCCGACCGCTCATAACGGTCTGGTTGGAGGTTCGAGTCCTCCCGGGCCCACTATTCGCATTTTGTGCCGATGTGATTTCAATGGTTTAGCTCCGAAATTGTCCAACCGGATACCAAGGTTGGACAATGATCCGTTCACCATCCGCCCTCGGTGAGCTTCTTCATCGCCTCTTTCGCCATGCGCTTGCGGTCGGCGGCTTCTGTGTAACGCTGCACCTCACTAATTGAAGCATGGCCGGTAATCGCTGTGATCTGGTTTGCGCTGCATCCGATCTCGGCAAGACGGCGAGCCGTCGCCTTGCGTCCGCCATGCGCGGAAATATCGAAACAGCCAGCCTTATCGCACAGTTGTCGAAACCAATTTCCAAACCCAAGCGCGGTGTAGGGCTTGCCGAAATGTGTCACCAAGAACGTCTTGACGCCCATGCCGATAAATCAGCAGGCCGACCAGCCAGTCACGGTGCCCATGCCCTTATTCGATCACCTCGTCAGTTCGCCGTCAGCCATATGGTCTCTGGCACTCCCGCTCACCACGCTATCGCCTTGCCATCGAGGGCCGCGAGCAATTTAGCGTCGTGACCGTAAACATCTCCACGAAAATTTGTAACCGCGCCATCAACCCAAGCTGTAAGATAGGTGATATGCACCGGCAAGGGCTCGCGCAGATTGACGACAGTGGTCTTGGCTGACGAAACCACGTTGTTGATTCGACTGCTGTCCCATCCTTCGACGCCGCCTGCCTGGAGAACTTGTTCGGCAAGCTCGAGCGGTCTGGCCAATCGGATGCAGCCGTGGCTGAACGCGCGTTCCGTACGGCTGAACAGGCTGCGCGCCGGGGTGTCGTGCAAGTATACGTTATGCGGGTTTGGGAACATTAATTTGACGCGTCCAAGCGCATTATTTGCGCCTGGTCTCTGGCGCAATTGGAACGGAAAATTTCCCGCTCCATATCGGCTCCAGTCGACCGATTGCAAGGCGAGGACCCGATTGCCTTGAACGGCTTCAAAACCCTGTGACGCGACGGCCCCGGGATTGCTGCGAAGTTTCGGCAATTCTTCCTTGATCGCGATGCCGGGTGGGACGTTCCAATATGGGTTGATTTCGACGTAGCGGATGCGATCGCTGAAAACCGGCGTTCGGTGGTATGGCTTTCCGACAACGACGGCCATCCGCTCCTTGACTGCGCCGGCGTCGAAGCGGCGCAGCTCAAATGCCGCGATGTTCACGATCATGAATTGTCGCCCCAGATCCTCCGGCATCCATCGCACGCGCTCCATCGTGGCGATGATGCTCTTGATCCGCTCGCCAACCGGGACGTTCATGGCGACGATGGTCGAGCCGCCGACGACGCCATCGACCGCTAGGCCCTGGCGCGCCTGAAAGCGCTTGACGGCTTCGACAAGGGCATCATCGTACGCAGTCGGTTCGCGCGGAGGAACACGAGCGACGGCAGCGTCCGTGAGCGCGAGTCGTGCGCGGATCGCCGGCACGCGCGGGTCGGATTCTCCGGGGTGCACGGTGGGGCCGAGCGGAAGGTTGCCCCAGCCGCCTTGCGCGGCGAGCGCGCGATAATGCGCGAGCGCCGCCCGCAGCGCGGCATAGATCGGATGGCTGGGCTGCCAGCCGGCGAAGAATTGATCGAGGCTCGCCGCCTGCGCGAGACTTTTGAGCGCGGTCAGCTGGTCGATGCTGCGGCCCTTGAGGAAGAAATTGGGATCGACCTTGTTCGGCAGGAAGCGGCCGACTTTCAGGTCCGAAGCGTATTCCAGAAACGCCGCGGAAAAATAAAGCTCGACGATGGCGAGGCCGCGCTTGTCGGTCTTGGCGCTGAGCGTGTTGAGCTCGGCCAGCTGTTTGCTGGGGTAGTCATTCGGATCGAGGCTGTCGCTCTCGGCGGCTTGCAGGCGCGCAACCAGCGCGCTGGCGCGCGGCGTGCCGAGCCAGAGCAGGTTGCCGCCGAACTCCTGATAATAGGCCTGCAACGCCTCGCGCCGCTGCTTGATCGGTAGCGGCAGGCGCGGCTCGTTGGCCAGCAGGTCGATGACGTTGATGCGCACGATCGCGAGGTCGCGCAGCGATATATCGATATCCGCCCGCGCGGCGCCGCGCTGACAGCACAGGCCGACGACCGCGACCAGCACCGCAAGCCCGCGAAGACTCAAAAGTCGCCGCGCCTTGACGGGCGGGTTGCGCGCTTCGCCGCTCGGCGTTTGCCGTCTCGCATCACTGCATGGGCGGCGCATAAAGCAGGCCTCCCTGCGTCCACAACGCGTTCATCCCGCGGCGCAAGGCAAGCGGCGTATCGCCGCCGAGGTTGCGCTCGAAGATTTCGCCATAGTTGCCGACCCCGCCGATCACCTTGACCAGCCAGTCGTCGGGCAGGCCGAGCGCCTTGGCCGCGGGCCCGCCCATTTCGATGGCCTTCTGCCGCAGCGTCGTGCCGACCGTTTTTGCGTCGATGCCCTGTTCCTCCGCATTGATCAGCGCAAACAGCGTCCAGCGCACGAGGCCGATCCATTGCTGGTCGTCCTTGCGCGTCGCGGGGCCGAGCGGCTCCTTGGAAATGACGTCGCGCAAGACGACGTGATCCTGCGGCTTTGCCAGCAGCGAGCGCTCGGCCGCAAGGGCGGAGCGGTCGCTGGTAAAGACGTCGCATTTCCCCGCCGCGTAAGCTGACCGCGCCGCGGACCGCGCCGAGAACCTGAGGAAGGACACGTGAAGACCGTGCTTCTCGAAATAGCTCGCCGCGTTTTTTTCCGTCGTGGTGCCGGTGACCACGCATATGCTCGCGCCGTCAAACTGAAGCGGACTGGTGGCTCCGAGAATCGCGGGCATGAGAAAGCCCTGGCCGTCAAAATAGATGATGCCGGCAAATTCAACGCCGAGCTCCAAGTCGCGCGACATGGTCCAGGTGCTGTTGCGGGATAGCAGGTCGATCTGCCGGTTTTTCAATGCGTCGAAGCGATTTCCCGCCGACAGCGGCCGATAGTCGACCTTTGTGACGTCGCCAAGGACGGCGCCGGCAACCGCCTTGCAAAAATCGACATCGAAGCCGCGCCAAGCGCCAGCCCCGTCCTCTTCCGAGAAGCCCGGCAGCCCTTCACTGACGCCACAAATTAACTTACCTCTAGTCCGGACGTCATCTAGCGTACCCGCTGAAGAAATTGTCGCCGCCGCAAAAAGTAGAATCCAAATTGCGACAGTTACAGTGAAGACAGAAATCAGCTTCGCGGTTCGCGTCATGTTACTGATGAAGCTGATGACCGGCGTCGCCGGTCGCTGGGCGCGGGCCGCGAGGGGCCACGCGACCGCCGTACCTCCAAAAAGCATGATGAACTCGCACCGCCTCATGTCTGACTCCATGCTCAGGAGACGGCATCTTAGCGACTCAATCGAATACTTTGATAGGGGCTGGTACCGGCATCAAAACCATTGCCGCAGTGCACCGCCCTTGTCGCGTCTGGGTCAAAAGCAGACATTTGCGGCGCACTATCCCGTGTCCGCTTTACCCCTGAAAGCGGACATGTGCAGCGCACTGGTCCATGTCCGCTTTGTGCCAGAAGCGGACATCCGACGCCGCTTTGTACCAATTGCGGACATGAAGAGCTTGCGCGAACGCTTTTCAGACGAATACAGGAGTGCGAGGCAGGACAATCCTGATCTCAGTAAACTCACCCGGCTGCGTATCGACCTCGATCGTGCCCGCGTGCTGTTTCACGATGACATCGTGACTGATCGAGAGCCCAAGGCCCGTGCCTTCTCCCGTCGGCTTAGTCGTGAAGAATGGTTCGAACATCTTATCTTTCACGTCAGGCGCGATGCCGGTCCCGTTATCGCGGATACTGATTTCCACACGATCGCCAAGGTTTCTGGTTGAGGCCGTGAGAGTCGGCTCGTAGTCGTCACCATCGGCCTCCGCTCTGCGCCTGGTCGCGGCATAGAAGCCGTTTACAATTAGATTGAGAAGAGCCCGCCGGATGTCCTGCGTGAACACATCTGCCCCACCGGCAGATGGATCAAAGGACTGCTTGAGCTTGATCTCAAAACCTTGCGTCTCGGCCCGCTGTGTGTACCAAAAACCTCGTCCGCGTTGCCGAGGTGAGGGAATCGCCTAAGCT
>CAZLWN010000051.1:0-23473 GCA_964563195.1 uncultured Undibacter sp.
CATATTCCTGGTCGGTGCCGGGCAGGAAGCCGGGCACGTCGACGAAGGTGACGATGGGGATGCCGAAGGCATCACAAAAACGCACAAAGCGCGCGGCCTTCCTTGACGCGTCGCTGTCGAGCACGCCGGCCAGCACCATGGGCTGGTTGGCAACGAACCCCACGGTGCGGCCTTCGATGCGGCCGAAGCCGGTGACGATGTTCCTGCCGTAAGCCGCCGACAGCTCGAAGAAGTCGCCCTCGTCCGCCACCTTCAGGATCAGCTCCTTGATGTCGTAGGGCTTGTTGGGGTTGTCGGGGATCAGCGTGTCGAGCGATTTGTCCGCGCGCTCGATTGCATCCTGCGTCGGCCAGTGCGGCACGCCCGCCTCGTTGTTGGAGGGCAGGAAATCGATCAGCCGGCGCATTTGCAGCAGACATTCCACGTCGTTCTCGAAGGCGCCGTCGGACACGCCCGACTTGGCGGTGTGCACGCTGGCGCCGCCCAATTCTTCCGCCGTGACCACCTCGTTGGTGACGGTCTTTACGACATCGGGCCCGGTGACGAACATGTAGCTGGTGTCGCGCACCATGAAGATGAAATCGGTCATGGCCGGCGAATAGACATCTCCTCCCGCACATGGGCCCATGATGACGCTGATTTGGGGTATGACGCCGGAGGCGATGACGTTGCGCTTGAACACCTCGCCATAGCCGCCGAGCGCGGCCACGCCCTCCTGGATGCGGGCGCCGCCGGCGTCGAACAGGCCGATGATCGGGCAGCGCGCCCGCATCGCCATGTCCTGCACCTTGATGATCTTCTGCGCGTGCGCCTCGCTCAAGCTACCGCCGAACACGGTGAAGTCCTTGGAGAACAGGTAGACCGCGCGGCCGTTGACCGTGCCCCAGCCGGTGACCACGCCGTCGCCGGGGATTTTCTGCTTTTCCATGCCGAATTCGGCGGAGCGGTGCTCGACGAACATGTCGAATTCCTCGAACGAGCCCTTGTCGAGCAGCAATTCGATGCGCTCGCGGGCCGTGAGTTTGCCGCGCTTGTGCTGGGCCTCGATGCGGGCCTTGCCGCCGCCCTCCCGCGCCTCCTGCCGCCGCTTTTCCAGCCTGTCGAGCATGTCCTTCATGGTCGCTGCTTTAGCCCCTGGCCTAAGGAATCCGCCCCGGGGAAGGAATAGCACGGGGGCTTCGCGACTGTCGTCCCGGCCGAGCGCAAGCGAGGGCCGGGACCCATAACCCCAGTGTTCAAGATGCGGACCAACCGGGGTTATGGGTCCCCGCCTTCGCGGGGCGACGCCACGGGTGGCGTTCCGGACAAGCCTGTGGGCCGTCAGCGCGTCAGCCGCAGCACCGTCGCCGCCGCCGCCATGTCGACGTAGCGGAAGGCGCGGGCGGCAAGCGCGATCTCGTCGCGGCCCCATTGCAGCATTTGCCAGTCCTCGTCGACATGGGCGGCGGCCCAGGCGTCATCGACGTCAAGCGCGCCGGCGCTGAGCGCGAGCGCCAACAGCGCCGAACCGGTCAGCGCCGTGACCGAAGCCAGCGCGCCCAGCCGCCAAATATCATTCAGGCGACCGCTCGCGGCGGGAATGGCCGCGCGCGCGGCGGCGAGCGCCTCGGCCGGCTGCGCGGCGAACACCACGCCCGCGACCGGCACAAAGCGCGCGCCGAGCGCGTCTTGCGCCCAGGCCAGCAACGGATCCCAGGCTTGCGCCTGGCGCGCGACCAGGCCTTCCGGCGCTTCGGCGCGGTAGCAGATGAGATCGCTGCCGAGATATTTGACCACCTCGGCGGCGACCGCTTCGGGCGCGTCGGCCACCGCGTCGATCACCGCATTGGCGAGCCGGGTGAGCGGCATGCGCGCCGGATCGATGAGCTCGCCTTGCGCCTCCCATTCGTGCGCGAGTTCCTCGGCCAAGGCGCGCGCGGGTGCGGCGAGGGCGCGGCGCGCCGGGGTATAAATTGGCTTGCCGTCGAGCAGCACCGCAAAGCCGCCGTCTGCGGCCTCGCCCACATGCGCTCGCTGGTAGAAACGCTTGCGCAGCTTCGGCCGCGCGCCCCGGCGGGCCGCTTCCATCGGGTCTACGGCCACTTTTTCGAAGATTTCGGTAAATATGTCGCGCATCAGAATGTCGTGATTGTGCGCCGCAACAAGGGCCGAACGGCGGCCGGCTTTTGGCGCCGCCAGCCGCCGAAAATAGCCGGTTCCGGGCCGCCTGCCAGCCGGGCCAGGCAAAGAGAATGCCATCCCGGTGCCATGCTGCCGCCCCTTTCAAGGAGCGAAAACATAAGCGAAGACCTATGGTTGATAGGCCACCGGCGAGACGGAAGGATAGGTAGCCGAAACCGCCTTGAGCGAATAATATCGAAATTCGGATTCGATGCCGGATTACAAGGCCGAACCGGGGGATAGGGCAGCCGCCAGGCTGTAACGTGACCCCGTGCGAGTTGTTCGCGTAGCGGGGCGCGTTTCGAGGAGTCAATGAAGAATACCGACATTTCTGCGCCGGATTACTTCCACAAGGTTGTGGATTGCCAATGGGCCTGCCCGGCGCACACCCCCGTCCCCGAATACATCCGCATGATCGCGCAAGGGCGTTACTCCGACGCCTATATGCTCAATTGGAAATCCAACGTTTTTCCGGGGATTCTCGGGCGCACCTGCGACCGGCCCTGCGAACCGGCCTGCCGGCGGGTGCGGGTGGAAAATGAGCCGGTGGCGATCTGCCGCTTGAAGCGCGTCGCCGCCGACTACAAGGACGACATCAAGGAGCGCCTGCCCAAGCCGGCCGGGCGCAAGAACGGCAAGCGCATCGCGCTGGTCGGCGGCGGGCCAGCCTCGCTCACGGTGGCGCGCGATCTTGCCCCGCTCGGCTACACCTGCGTGGTGTTCGACGGCGACCCGCAGGCCGGCGGCATGATCCGCACCCAGATCCCCAAGTTCCGTTTGCCCGACAGCGTGATCGACGAGGAGTGCGGCTACATCCTCGATCTCGGCGTCGAGTTCCGCGGCGGCACCCGCATCGACAGCCTGAAGGCGCTTTTGGCTGAGGGCTGGGACGCCATCTTCGTCGGCTCCGGCGCGCCGCGCGGGCGCGATCTGCAAATCCCCGGCCGGACGGAAGCGGCCAAGAACATCCATATCGGCATCGACTGGCTCAACTCGGTCTCGTTCGGCCACACATCCAAGATCGGCAAGCGCGTGGTCGTGCTCGGCGGCGGCAATACCGCCATGGACTGCTGCCGCTCGGCGCGGCGACTGGGCGGCGAGCAAGTCGACGTGGTGGTGCGCTCGGGCTTCGAGGAGATGAAGGCGTCGCCTTGGGAAAAGGAAGACGCGCAACACGAGGGCATCCCGATCCACAATTACCTGGTGCCCAAGGAATTCACCCACGACAACGGCACGCTCACCGGCATAACGTTTGAAAAAGTAAAAGCCGAGTACGACGCCAAGGGCCGCCGCAAGCTGGTAGCGACCGGCGACCCGGCCCAGCATTTCCCCTGCGACGACGTGCTGGTGGCGGTCGGCCAGGAAAACGCTTTTCCGTGGATCGAGCGCGACATCGGGATCGAATTCGACGACAAGGGCATGCCCAAAGTCGATGAACAGACCATGGCGTCCAGCCATCCGAAGATCTTCTTCGGCGGCGACGCCGCCTTCGGGCCGAAGAACATCATCTGGGCGGTGGCGCACGGCCACGAGGCCGCGGTGTCGATCGACAAGCTGCTCAACGGCGAAGACATCGCCGACCGCCCTCTCCCGGCGGTCGAATTGATGAGCCAGAAGATGGGCATCCACGAATGGTCCTACGACAACGAGATCGAGCCCGATAAGCGCTACAAGGTGCCGCACCGCGACAAGGTGGTGGCGCTGAAAGACATCAAGGCCGAGGTCGAGCTGGGCTATGACGAGATGCTGGCCTGGAAGGAAGCCGGCCGCTGCCTGAATTGCGACGTGCAGACGGTTTTCACCGCCTCGTTGTGCATCGAGTGCGACGCCTGCGTCGACATCTGCCCGATGGACTGCATCACCTTCACCGTCAACGGCGAGGAAGCCGACCTGCGCAAGCGGTTGACCGCGCCGTCCCACACACTGACCCAGGATCTTTACGTCCAGGACGGCCTCAAGACCGGCCGCGTCATGGTAAAAGACGAGGACGTCTGCCTGCATTGCAGCCTGTGCGCCGAGCGTTGCCCGACCGGCGCCTGGGACATGCAGAAATTCTTGCTGGAAATGACCTACGCAGGGAATTCATGTCGACCGCCACGCCGATCAGCCGCGTAAACGATTTCGTCGTCCGTTTCGCCAACGTCAACGGTTCGGGCTCCGCCAGCGCCAACGAATTGTTCGCGCGCGCGATCCTGCGCATGGGCGTGCCGGTCTCCCCGCGCAATATCTTCCCGTCCAATATCCAGGGGCTGCCGACCTGGTACGAGGTGCGTGTGTCGGAGCAAGGCCATCTGGGCGCTCGCGGCGGCACCGACCTGATGGTGGCGATGAACCCGCAGACCTTCGACCGGGACATCGCCGGCATCGAGCCGGGCGGCTACCTGCTCTACGATTCGACCAAGCCGCTACCGGCGTCGAAATTCCGCGCGGACATCACGGTCATCGGCGTGCCGCTGACCGCGATCTGCAACCGCGAATACACCGACCCGCGCCAGCGCCAGCTGTTCAAGAACATCATCTATATCGGCGTGCTCACCGCTTTGCTCGACATGGACGTGAAGACGGTCGAAGGACTGATCGGCGAGCAGTACAAGGGCAAGGACAAGCTGATCGAGCCCAACGTCAAGGCGCTGAATATCGGCCGCGACTTCGCGACGCTCAATCTCGACTGCCCGATCGGGCTGCGGCTGAAGCAGAGCGACAAGGTCGGCAACCGCATCTTCATCGAGGGCAATTCGGCCGCCGCCTTGGGCGCCGTCTATGGCGGCGCCACGGTCTGCGCCTGGTATCCGATCACGCCGTCGTCGTCATTGGCGGATGCATTTACCCGCCATTGCGCCAATCTCAGGGTCGATCCCGAAACCAAGCAGGCAAAATACGCCATCATCCAGGCCGAGGACGAGCTGGCTTCGATCGGCATGGTGATCGGGGCGGGGTGGAACGGCGCGCGCGCCTTCACCGCCACTTCGGGGCCGGGCATTTCGCTGATGCAGGAATTCATCGGGCTTGCTTATTTTGCCGAAATCCCCGCGGTGATCTTCGACGTGCAGCGCGCCGGCCCGTCCACCGGCATGCCGACGCGCACCCAGCAGTGCGACGTGATCTCCTGCGCCTACGCCTCGCACGGCGACACCAAGCACGTCCTGCTGTTTCCGGAAGACCCGGCGGAAGCCTTCGACTTTTCCGCGCTCTCCTTCGATCTCGCCGACCGGTTGCAGACGCCGATCTTCGTCATGCTCGATCTCGACATCGGCATGAACCACCGGCTGTCGCGCCCGCTCGCCTGGGACGACGCGCGCCAATACGACCGCGGCAAGGTGATGACGGCGGACGAGCTGGAAGCCGGCAAGGAATTCGGCCGCTATCTCGACGTCGACGGCGACGGCATTGCCTACCGTACCTATCCCGGCACGCATCCGACCAAGGGCTCGTTCTTCACCCGCGGCACCTCGCGCGACCGTTACGCCAAGTACACCGAGGAAGGCGCGCCTTACGTCGACAATATGCAGCGGCTGATCCGCAAGTTCGAAACCGCCAAGGACCTGATCCCGCGGCCGTTGCAAGCCAATGCCGAAAAGCCGACCAAATACGGCGTGATCTATTACGGTTCGACCGCGCCGGCGATGGACGAGGCGATCGCCATGATCGAGGCGCGCGGACACGCGGTGGATCGCATGCGGGTGCGCGCCTTCCCGTTCCATTCCAGCGTCAACAGCTTCGTCGCCGGCCACGACTTCACCTTCGTGGTCGAACAGAACCGCGACGGGCAGTTGCGTTCGCTGGTCGTCAATGAATGCGGCATCGACCCGGTGCGGCTAGTGCCGATCAACCACTATGACGGCACGCCGATCACCGCCCGCTTCATCGCCAAGCAGATCGGCGATCATCTCGACACGCTGAAAATCAAGCCGCTCAGGGTAGTGTCATGACCTATCTCGCCAAGCCCAAGTTCCACCATCCCGATCTGCCGAAGAATGCGCTCGGCTATACCCACCGCGACTACGAGGGCACGGTCTCGACGCTGTGCGCCGGCTGCGGCCACGACTCGATCACGGCGTCGATCATCCAGGCCTGCTTCGAATTAGCGATCGAGCCGCACCGGGTGGCAAAAATTTCCGGCATCGGCTGCTCCTCGAAGACGCCGACGTATATGCTCGGCAACTCGCACGGCTTCAACTCGGTGCACGGGCGCATGCCGTCGGTCCTGACCGGCGCCAATCTCGCCAACCGCGATCTGATCTATCTCGGCGTCTCCGGCGACGGCGATTCGGCTTCGATCGGCCTCGGCCAGTTCGCCCATTGCCTGCGGCGCGGCGTCAATATGGTCTATATCGTGGAGAACAACGGCGTCTACGGGCTGACCAAGGGTCAATTCTCCGCCACCGCCGACCGCGGCTCCAAGTCCAAGCGCGGCTTCATCAACACCGACAATTCGATCGATCTGGTGGCCATGGCGCTGCAGCTCGGCGCCTCGTTCGTCGCCCGCTCCTTCTCTGGCGACAAGCAGCAGCTGGTGCCGATCATCACCGCGGCGATCGCCCACAAGGGCGCGGCCTTCATCGACGTGATCAGCCCTTGCGTCGCCTTCAACAACCACGCCGGCTCGACCAAGAGCTTCGATTTCGTGCGCGAGCACAACGAGGCGGTGAACCGGCTCGATTTTATGCCGAGCCGCATGCCGATCGAAGTGAAATACGAGCCCGGCACGATCGAGGTGGTGGAGCAGCACGACGGCTCCAGGCTGGCGCTGCGCAAGATCGCCGCCGACTACGACCTGCACGACCGCGGCGCCGCGCTCGGTTTCCTCCAGCATCATGCCGCCAAGGGTCAGATCGTCACCGGCCTGCTCTATGTCGAGAAGGACCCGAACGACCTGCACGCGCATCTGCGCACGGTGGAGCGGCCGCTCAACGCGCTGGCCGAAAAGGAATTGTGCCCGGGTCAGGCGGCGCTGGACAAGATCAACGCCGGTTTGCGCTAGACCGCACGACCAGCATGAAAAAGCGCTGGCTTGGAAAATCCGATATCGCGATCGCCCCGCTGATGCTGGGCGGCAATGTGTTCGGCTGGAACGTGGACGAGCCGACGTCGTTCGCTTTGCTCGACGCCTTCATCGACGCCGGCTTCAACGGGATCGACACCGCCGACACCTATTCGCGCTGGGCGCCGGGCCACAAGGGAGGCGAATCCGAGACCGTGATCGGCAACTGGCTGAAAAAGAGCGGCAAGCGGGCGCGCGTGGTGATCGCCACCAAGATCGGCAACGACATGGGCGAAGGCAAAAGCCTGAAGAAGGACTACCTACTGCGCGCGGCCGAGGCCTGCTTGAAGCGCCTGCAAGTCGACTGCATAGACCTTTTGCAAACCCATTTCGACGACGCGGTCACTCCGGTCGAGGAGACGCTCATCGCCTACGCGCAGCTGATCGCGCAAGGCAAGGTGCGCGCCATCGGGGCCTCCAACATAAGCCCAGACCGACTGAAGGCGTCGCTCGCCACCAGCAAAATGCTCGGCATCCCGCGCTATGAATGCCTGCAGCCGAACTACAATCTCTACGACCGTGTCGATTTCGAGAGCCAGTACGCGCCGATCTGCCAGGCCGAGGGGTTCGGCGTCATCACCTATTACTCGCTCGCCGGCGGCTTCCTCACCGGCAAATACCGCTCGGCCGCGCAAGCCGCGAAAAATCCGGCACGCGGCGGCAAGGTGAAGGGCTATTTCGACGCGCGGGGCTTGGCGATCCTCAAGGCGCTCGATCAGGTGGCGGCGCGCCATGGCGCGATGCCCGCGCAAATAGCGCTGGCCTGGCTGATGGCGCGGCCGGGCGTCACCGCCCCGATCGCCAGTGCCACCAGCATGGCGCAACTCGACGACATCATGCGGGCGCCGGCGCTCACACTTTCGAAAGAGGACATGGCGGCGCTCGATACCGCGAGCGCCTGAATAAGGCGGAGGGCGCCTGCGCGGCACACAGGCGCCCTCCTCCGTCGCACGCTACCTAGCTGATCAATCAACCTGCAAATCTTTTTTCAGTTCGCTCAGCGCCTGCAAACGGTGGCGCTCGAATTTTCCGATCCAGCGCTCGGCGATCTCATGGATCGGCACCGGATTAAGGTAGTGCAGCTTCTCGCGACCGCGTTTGACGGTCGCCACCAGATTGGCCTCCTCCAGAATTCCCAAATGCTTGCTCACGGCCTGCCGCGTCATGCCGTGGCGCGCGCAGAGCTCGTTCAGCGTCTGTCCGTTGTCGGCGCGCAACCTGTCGAGCAGCTCCCTGCGGCTGCTATCTGCCAACGCCTTGAACACTTCATCCATGACAACAATATGCAACCTTTTAGTTGCCTGTCAAGCCATAAAAAAGTGCGCCTTGCCCACGGGCCGGCTACTGATTGATGCAGCTGCGGATATAGCTGCCGGGATCGCCGGTCGCATTCGGCCCGTAAACGCCGGACTGGTGCACGCAGCGGGCGGAGCGATCCTGGAAGGTCTCGGCGCCGCGCGCGCCTGAGCCGGTTGCCGGCAGGTTCGGCAGCAGGCGGCCGGTCTGCGGCACGTAAAGCGGCGGCGGGACTTTGGGACGATGGGGCGCGACCGATTTATGGGGCGGCAGCGGGAGCGGGACTTGCGGCTTGGGTAACGGGATTGGATAGACCGGGTTCGACGAGCCGCGCCGCGCCTTCTGGGTTTTGGTCGAATTCTTTTTGGCCGGGGCGGCCGGCTCCGGCTTCATGATGCTGATGGTGCCGCCGTCCGAGGCGGGCTCGGCCGCCAGCGCCGGGGCAGCGAGCGCCAGTGCGAGCAAGATAATGATGGGCGCTCTGTGCATCGCTATCACATAAGCGTGCGACCGCCTGCCCGCTACTCCTCCGGGGCCTCGACGATGGGATCGTAGCGCGCGGCATCAAAACCGAGCAGGTTCCAGCTCTGCTGCATGTGCGGCGGCAGCGGCGCCGACACGTCGATCACGCCGCCGCGCGGATGCGGCACCACGATGCGCCGCGCCAACAGATGCAGCCTGTCCTGGATGCCGCCGGGCAGCTCCCAGTTCTCAATGTTGAAGTATTTCGGATCGCCGACGATCGGGTTGCCGACATGGGCCATATGGGCGCGCAGCTGATGGGTGCGGCCGGTCACCGGCTTGAGCGAGATCCACGCCAGCTTCTGCGCCGCCGTCTCCACCACCGCGTAATAAGTGACGGCGTGCATGGCGTCCTTGTCGCCGTGCTTGGCGATGCGCATGAAGCTGTCTTCCTCGACCTCCTGCTTGGCGAGATAAGTGGAGACGCGGCCCTGCTTCGGCTTCGGCACGCCCACCGCCAGCGCCCAGTAGACCTTGCGCGCCGCGCGGGTGCGGAAGGTCTTGGACAGCGCGGCGGCGGCAAAGCGCGTCTTGGCCACCAACAGGCAGCCGGCGGTGTCCTTGTCGAGCCGGTGCACCAGGCGCGGGCGCTGCGCGTCGGGGCCGGCCCCGCGCAGCGCGCCCAGCATGCCGTCGAGGTGGCGCACGGTGCCGGAGCCGCCCTGCACCGCGAGCCCCATGGGCTTGTTGAGCACCAGCACGTCGGCGTCTTCGTAAAGCGTGATCGATTTCAGGAAGGCGGGATCCTTCTGCGCGGCGGGCGCGTCGTCGCGCGGCGCTGGCGCTTCCAGCTTGAGCGGCGGGATGCGCAACCGTTGCCCGGCCTCGAGCCGCGCCTTTGGCTGGGTGCGCTTGCCGTTCACCCGCACCTCGCCTTTGCGGATGATGCGCTGGATGTGGCTGAAGGACAGGCCGGGAAAGCGCGCCTCGAAAAAGCGGTCGACGCGCATGTTGTTTTCGTCCGGCGTGACGGTGACGGTCTGCACGCCGGCCCCTGCAACCCTCTCCTCTTGTGGGAGAGGGTGGTCGGTCCGAGCGGAGCGAGGAGCGACCGGGTGAGGGGGACGCTTCGGCTTCTGTCGACGGAAGCCCGCCCCCTCACCCGGCTCGCGGCGGAGTTTACCAGCGGGCCGCGCTGCGCGCGGACTCGTTGGCCGCTCGCCACCCTCTCCCACAGGGGGAGAGGGTAAGCGCGCACGTCGCTTGCGTTGCGTATGCCGCGGTCCGGCCATTTGCCGGCCGCCGCCGGGCTGGCGCGGTCCGTTGTGTCCGCGGGTCACAAGTTGCCCCGCTCTTTCCTCAGCTTCGCCCAATAGTCCAGCCGCTTCCTGATCTCGCGCTCGAAGCCGCGCTCGGGCGGGTCGTAGAAGCGCTGGCGCGCGAGCGCCTCGGGGAAATAGTTCTGGCCGGAGAAGGCTTCCTCGGCGTCGTGGTCGTAAGAATAGCCGCGGCCGTAGCCCTCTTCCTCCATGAGCCGGGTAGGCGCGTTGAGGATGTGCTTGGGCGGCAGCAGGGAACCTGCTTCCCTGGCGGTGCGCATGGCAGCACCGAAGGCGGCGTAGCCGGCATTCGATTTCGGCGCGGTGGCGCAATAGAGCACGGCTTGCGCGATGGCGAGCTCGCCTTCCGGCGAGCCCAGGAAATCGTAGGCGTCCTTTGCGGCATTGGCAATCACCAGCGCCTGCGGATCGGCCAGCCCGATATCCTCGATCGCCATACGCACCACGCGGCGCGCGATGTAAAGCGGCGGCTCGCCGGCATCGAGCATGCGGCAAAGATAATAAAGCGCGGCGTCGGGATCGGAGCCGCGCACCGACTTGTGCAGCGCGCTGATCAGGTTGTAATGGCCGTCCTGCGACTTGTCGTAGAGCGGCGCGCGGCGCTGCACGATGGCCTGCAATTGCGCGGCATCGAAGCGCTCGTCCTTGCGGGCGGCGCGCCAGACTTCTTCCGCCAGCGTCAGCGCGGCGCGGCCGTCGCCGTCGGCCATGCCGATGAGTTGGGCACGCGCCTGCTCGTCGAGCGGCAACGGCCTGCCTTCGATGCGCTCGGCGCGGGTCAGCAGCTTCTCGATCGCCGCGGCGTCGAGCGGCTTGAATACCAGCACGCGCGCGCGCGACAGCAGCGGCGCGTTGAGCTCGAACGACGGATTCTCGGTGGTGGCGCCGACCAGGATAATGGTGCCGTCCTCCATCACCGGCAGGAACGAATCCTGCTGAGCGCGGTTGAAGCGGTGGATCTCGTCGACGAACAGCAGCGTGCCCTGCCCCAGCTCGCGCCGGCGGCGCGCCTCCTCGAATACTTTTTTCAGGTCAGCGACGCCGGTGAAGATGGCGGAAATCTGCTCGAAATGCAGGTCGGTGGCCTGCGCCAGCAGGCGCGCCACCGTGGTCTTGCCGGTGCCGGGCGGCCCCCAAAACACAAGCGAGCCGAGCGAGCGGGTCGCGAGCATGCGGGTAAGCGCGCCGTCGGCACCCAGCAAATGGTCCTGTCCCACGACCTCGTCGAGCCGCTCGGGCCGCAGCTTGTCGGCAAGCGGCCGCGGCGCGTCTTTGTCGAGGCCAGCCGCGGCGAACAGCGTCGGCCCAGCCGCTTTGGCGCGCGGGGTCATCCCCGAAATACCGCGGATATCTGCCGGCCGCCGCGGCGGATGATGACGCGCCAGGTCCGGTTCGGCTCGCGCGTGGCGCGCGCGAGATCGCCGGTCTTCTCGATGCGCTGGTCGTTCACCGAAACGATGATGTCGCCGCGGCGGAAGCCGACATTGCTGGCGTAGGAGCCGGCATCGACGTCGAGGATGACGACGCCCTGGTCGGCGTTGGAGAGCTGCAATTCGTCGGCCAGCGCCGGCGACAAATTGGCGATCTTGGCGCCAAGGAACGGCGAGCGCGAGCGGATGGTGATCTCATCGCGCGGCATATCGGGCGCGGTGCGCAGCGCGACCTTGACCTTGAGCGCACGGCCCTTGCGCAACACGCCAAGCTCGGCCATGCCGCCAAGCGGCTTGGTGGCAAAGCGATAATCAAAGGCGTTGACGTCGTCGACCGTCTGGCCGTCGACCGAGGTGATCATGTCGCCGACCTTCAGTCCCGCCTGCGCCGCCGGGCTGCCGCGCAACACATCGGCGACCAGCGCGCCGGCCGGGCGCTTGAGGCCCAGACTTTCGGCGATGTCGGCGGTAACCGCCTGCAGCTTGGCGCCGAGCCAGGGCCGCTCGACGGCCTTGCCGCCGTGCTCGGCGGAGGCCACGACCACGCGCACCATGTTGGAGGGAATAGCAAAGCCGACGCCCTGCGAGCCGCCCGAGCGCGAGAAGATCGCGGTGTTGATGCCGACCAGATGGCCGGCAAGATCAACCAGCGCGCCGCCCGAATTGCCCGGATTGATCGGCGCGTCGGTCTGGATGAAGAACTGGTAGTCGGTGATGCCGACCTTGGTGCGCGCCAGCGCCGAGACAATGCCGTGGGTCACGGTCTGCCCGACGCCGAACGGATTGCCGATGGCGAGCACCACATCGCCTACCTGGAGCGCGTCGGAATTGGAAAATTCGAGATGGGGGAACCGCTCTTGCGAGTCCTTCAGCCGCAGAACGGCAAGGTCGCTGCGCTTGTCCTTGAGCACGACGTTGGCCTCGAACTCGCGCTTGTCGGAAAGCGCCACTTTTATCGCATCGGCGCCTTCGATCACGTGCACGTTGGTAACGACAAGACCGGAGGGATCGACGATGACGCCCGAGCCGAGCGAGCGCTGCACCTGGCTGGCGCCGCCGCCCGGCACGCCGAAGAAGCGGCGGAAAATCGGGTCCTCGAACAGCGGGTTGCGGTTCTGCACCACCTTGGCGGCGTAGACATTGACCACCGCCGGCGCCACCCGCTTGACCAGCGGAGCATAGGACAGGCGCAGCTCGGTCTGGCCCGGCACCTGCCGGTCCACGGCCTGCGCGGATGCGGGCGTAGCGGCAAGGCTGATCGATGCGGCGGCGAAGACGATCAGAAGTAGCCTTTGGCGCATGATTCGAACCCCGGCGAATGGCCGAGATATAGGCCGCGAACGGGCCCAAATGAAGGCCGGGTAGCGCTATTCCTTGGCCGGCACCGTGCGCAGAAAGGCCACGACCGCGTCGAGGTCGCCCGGCGTCAGCGTGGCGTAGGAGTGGAAAGCCATCGGCGGCTTGAGGTGCTTGCCCTCATCGTCGATGCCTTGCGTGATCGCGCGCTTGATCTGCGCGTCGGTCCAGTCGCCGATGCCCTTGGTCTTGCTCGACGTGATGTTGCGCGAGGTCGACACGCCCCAGGGGCCAGGGAATTCGAAGCCGCCGGTGCCGAGCTTGGTGGCGAATTCGCGTCCTTTCGGACCCATCGGCGTATGGCATTCCATGCAGTGCGCGATGGTTACGAGGTAGAAGCCCTTCTTAAGCTTGTCGCTCATCATCGCTTCCGTATACGGCTTTTCGGCGCCGGGAAAAGCGTGGTGCACTTGCTTCATTTTGTAGATCGGAGCCGGCACCGTGTTCTTGATCGGCTTGAGCGTGCGCAGATAGGCGACAATGGCGTCCATGTCGCGCTCGGTGACGATTTCGTAAAAGTCGGTCGGCATGATCATGGCGAGTTGTACGCCATCCGGCCGCACGCCGGTGCGCAATGCCTTTTTGATATCAGCGTCGCTCCATTTGCCGATGCCGGTGTCCTTGTCCGGCGTAATATTCGGCGCCGTCACCTTGAACGGCGGCTCGTCCCAGCTAAGCCCGCCGGAGAATGCCTTGGCCATGATGTCGCGGCCGTCCGGTCCCTTGGGCGAGTGGCAGTTGCCGCAGGTGAGAATGCCGTTGACCAGATAGTCGCCGCGCTTGATGAGATCGGCCTTGGAATCGGCCGCTTGCGCCAAGCCAGTCGCGGCCGCGAGCGCGATGAAAGCAACGATAAGCCGGATCATGATTTCCCCCGAACGATTTGTCGCCCAACCAATTATACATGGGCCGCAGCCACCGCAAACAGGGCCACACAATAAAAAGGGCGGCGAAACCGCCGCCCCTGACTTGGAACTCGGAACGCGCCGCGTCAGGCTGCCGCGGTCTCTTCTTCCGTGGCCTTCTTCTCCTGCACCGGCCCGGAATCCTTGCCCTTGGCCTCGATGTCGCGGTCGACGAACTCGATCACCGCTTGCGGGGCATTGTCGCCGAAGCGGAAGCCGGCCTTCATGATGCGGAGATAGCCACCGTTGCGCTCCTTGTAGCGGGGCCCGATCACCTCGAACAGCTTCTTGACCTGGGCAACGTCGCGGATTTCGGCGATGGCCTGACGGCGGGCATGCAAACCGCCTTTCTTGGCGAGCGTGATGAGCTTCTCCACCACCGGGCGCAATTCCTTCGCCTTCGGCAGCGTGGTGATGATCTGCTCGTGCTTGATCAGCGCGGCGCACATGTTGCCGAACATGGCGCGGCGATGCGGCGGGCGCTTGCCGAGCTTGCGGTGAACTTTGCCGTGACGCATTTCAGTAATCAGTCATCAGTAATCAGTGATCAGAACATTTTCTGATTGCTGATCTCTGATCACTGTCCCCTGTCAGTAGTGATCCTCGAAGCGCTTGGCGAGCTCGTCGATGTTCTCGGGCGGCCAGCCCGGCACTTCCATGCCGAGATGCAGGCCCATTTGCGCCAACACTTCCTTGATCTCGTTGAGCGACTTGCGGCCGAAGTTCGGCGTGCGCAGCATCTCGGCTTCGGTCTTCTGCACGAGGTCGCCGATATAGACGATGTTGTCGTTCTTCAGACAATTGGCCGAGCGTACCGACAATTCGAGCTCGTCCACCTTCTTGAGGAAGGCCGGGTTGAAGGCAAGATCCGGAATAGCCTCGGCGGCCTCCGCCTTGCGCGGCTCCTCGAAATTGACGAACACGTTGAGCTGGTCCTGCAGGATGCGCGCGGCGTAAGCGAGCGAATCCTCCGGGCTGACCGCGCCATTGGTTTCGATGGTCATGGTGAGCTTGTCGTAGTCGAGGATCTGGCCCTCGCGGGTGTTCTCGACCTTGTAGGAGACCTTGCGCACCGGCGAGTAGAGACTGTCGACCGGGATCAGCCCGATCGGCGCATCCTCCGGACGGTTGCGCTCGGCCGGCACGTAGCCCTTGCCGGTATTGACGGTAAATTCCATGCGGATCTCGGCGGCCTCGTCCAGCGTGCAGAGCACAAGGTCGGGATTGAGCACCACCACGTCGCCGACGGTCTGGATGTCGCCGGCGGTGACGGTGCCGGGACCCTGCTTCTTGACCACCATGCGCTTGGGACCCTCGCCCTGCATCTTGATGGCGATGTCCTTGATGTTGAGCACGATGTCGGTGACGTCCTCGCGCACGCCGGCGATCGAGGAGAACTCGTGCAGCACGCCGTCGATGTGCACCGACTGCACGGCGGAGCCCTGCAACGAGGAGAGCAGAATGCGGCGCAGCGCATTGCCCAGTGTCACGCCAAAGCCGCGCTCGAGCGGCTCGGCGACGACGGTCGCGGTTCGCGCGGCGTCGGAGCCAATTGCGACCTGAAGCTTGTTCGGCCTGATCAATTCCTGCCAATTCTTTTGGATCACATCTTCACCTTTGCGAGCGGCGCTAAGGCTTGATCGCCTCGCGCTGGCCCCACCCGCCATGTGGGGAAAGTTGGGCGGCAGCGGATGCGCTGCCCACGCATCCGCCTCTTGTCGAATATCAAACGCGGCGACGCTTACGCGGCCGGCAACCGTTGTGCGGTATCGTGGTCACGTCGCGGATCGAGGTAATGGTGAAGCCGGCGGCCTGCAGCGAGCGCAGCGCCGACTCGCGGCCCGAACCGGGGCCGGACACTTCCACCTCGAGGGTACGCATGCCGTGCTCCTGCGCCTTCTTGGCGGCGTCTTCGGCGGCCACTTGCGCGGCATAGGGCGTCGATTTGCGCGAACCCTTGAAGCCCATGGTCCCGGCCGACGACCAGGCAATGGTATTGCCCTGCGCGTCGGTGATGGTGATCATGGTGTTATTGAACGAGGCCGCGACATGCGCGACGCCGGACGCGATATTTTTGCGTTCGCGCCGGCGGACGCGGGTGGCTTCCTTACCCATTCCCAAACCCTTTCGCGGCCCGCCAGCCGACAACGGCGCAGGCCAATCCCGTTATCAAGTCGGTGACACAGCTTTCTTCTTGCCGGCGATGGTCTTGGCCGGTCCTTTGCGGGTGCGCGCATTGGTGTGGGTGCGCTGGCCGCGCACTGGCAAACCCTTGCGGTGACGCAGGCCGCGGTAGCAGCCCAGATCCATCAGGCGCTTGATGTTCATCGCCGTTTCGCGGCGCAGGTCGCCCTCGACCATGTAGTCGCGGTCGATCATTTCGCGAATCTGCAACACCTCGGCGTCGGTGAGCTGCGACACGCGCCGCTCCGCCGGCAGGCTGACCTTGCCCACGATCTCGCGGGCGATTTTGGGCCCGATGCCGTGGATATATTGCAGCGCGACGACGACGCGCTTGTTGGTGGGAAGGTTGACGCCCGCGATACGAGCCACGATAGGTCTCTCCTGTTATGCTCCGGCAGCGTGGTCCGCGCCGAATTATTCTTTACCCAGAAGGGGATAGCGCAAAGCGTAACACGACGCCCGTCCCCGATGATTTGGGGCCCGGCATCGCGTCAAACTCCTGAATGTGCCGCTTATTAAGGGATTCACCGGGCCTTCGTCAACCTCCGCCGGCTACCCGATTTGCGCATTCCCGGTCTGCCTTTGGACCTGGAGCGGCGGGCCCTGGAACCGGCGCTACGGTGGCGGCGGGCGGAGGCCTTGGCCGCCTTGGCGGTCTTGGCGGTCTTTTTGCGCCGCCGACCCTTACCGCTTCCGGTTTTGGGGGTCTTGGCCGGCTTTTTGACCCGCTTGCTCCGCTTGGCAGCCGGCTTGGCTGCGCCTGCGGGCGCCAGCTGGCGGTCAATGGCAGCGGCCACTACCCCGATCGGCGCCATGCCGTCCACGCTCCTGAGCAAGCCCTTGGCGGCGTAGTAGTGGACAAGCGGCGCAGTCTGCGCCCGATAGGCGGCCAGCCGCCCTTTCAGCACGTCCGGATTATCGTCGGCGCGCAGCGTCTGGCCGCGGGCGGTCATGTCCGCGACGCGCGTCTCGATGCGCTGGAGCAGGATGGCCTCGTCCACCGTCAGCGCGATGACGGCATCGAGCTGCAAGCCGCGCTCGGCGAGCAGTCGGCCAAGTGCATGCGCCTGCGGCACCGTGCGCGGGAAGCCGTCGAGCACGAAACCGGCGCGGGCGTCGGGCTGGTCGATGCGGTCGGCAACGATCGCCACCACCATCTCATCGGGCACCAGCTCACCGCGGTCCATGATCGCCTTGGCACGCAGGCCGACCGGGCTACCGGCGGCAGCCGCCGCGCGCAGCATGTCGCCGGTGGAGAGATGAACGATACCGTGCTTCTCGACCAGGCGCTGCGCTTGCGTGCCCTTCCCCGCCCCCGGCGGGCCGAGCAGGATCAGCCTCATCTATTCCGTCCCCGCAATTTTGATCGCTTGATCAGACCTTCATATTGATGCGCCAGCAGATAGCCCTGAATCTGCGCCACGGTATCCATGGTCACGCTGACCACGATGAGCAGCGAGGTGCCGCCGAAATAGAACGGAACCGCCGCGTAGGAAATCAGGATCTCCGGGATCAGGCAGACGATGGCGAGATAAAGCGCGCCCACCACGGTTATGCGCGAGAGCACGTAGTCGATATATTCGGCGGTGCGCTCGCCCGGTCTTATGCCCGGGATGAAGCCGCCGTGCTTCTTCAGGTTGTCGGCGGTTTCGGTCGGGTTGAACACGATCGCCGTGTAGAAGAAGGCGAAGAACACGATCAGACCGATGTAGAGAATCAGGAACAACGGCTGGCCGTGGCCGAGCAGCGTGGTGACGGTGGTGAGCCAGCCCGATCCGCCGCCAGCATTGAAATTGGCAACCGTGGTCGGCAACAGCAGCAGCGAGGAGGCGAAGATCGGCGGGATCACGCCAGAGGTGTTGAGCTTGAGCGGCAGATGCGAAGATTGTCCCTCGAACATGCGATTGCCGACTTGTCGTTTGGGATACTGGATCAACAGCCGGCGCTGGGCGCGCTCCATGAACACAATGAAGGCGATGACCGCTACGACCATCACGATGACGGCAAGGATCAGGCCGGTCGACAATGCGCCCTGGCGGCCCAATTCCAGCGTGCCGGCGATTGCCGAGGGCAGCCGCGCCACGATGCCGGCCAAGATGATGAGCGAGATGCCGTTGCCGACGCCGCGCGCGGTGATCTGCTCGCCCAGCCACATCAGGAAGATGGTGCCGCCGGTCAGCGTGATGGTGGTGGAGATGCGGAAAAACCAACCGGGATTGCTGACCACGCTGGTCGAGCCTTCCAGTCCGATCGCGATCCCGTAGGCCTGGAACGCCGCCAGCAGCACGGTCAGGTAGCGCGTGTACTGGTTCATGATCTTGCGGCCGGCCTCGCCTTCCTTCTTGAGCGCTTCGAGCGTGGGCGAGACCGTGGTCATCAACTGGATGATGATCGAGGCCGAGATGTACGGCATGATGTTGAGGGCAAAGATCGCCATCCGCTGGATGCCGCCGCCGGAGAACATGTTGAACATGCCGAGAATGCCGCCGGCCTGGGTCTGGAAAATCTGCTCCCAGGCCGCGGGATCGATGCCGGGCAGCGGGATATAGGTGCCGAGCCGGTAGACCAGCAGCGCGCCGAGGGTAAACCAGATGCGCTTCTTGAGCTCTTCGGCTTTGGCAAGCGCTCCGAAGTTGAGATTGGCCGCCAGTTGTTCCGCTGCCGAAACCATCGCTCGCTCCTGCTGCCGCGCTCTACCCCACGGGGCGCGGGGCAATCGTCACTAAGGCCGTAGATAGGCATTCCGCCGTCGTCTTGAAGCCGAGCGCCGCCGGACCGTCCGCCGTCATGGACGATTCGCTGCCTCCGGCCTACTCGGGTTTCGCTTCGCCTTCGGCCTCGGCCGGCTTTCCCTTGCCGCCCTTCGGCTTGCCCTCGGCCTTCGCCCCGCCCTTGTCGCCGCCTTTGGCCGCTTCCAGCGCCTTGCGTTTGTTTTTGCCCTTCGGCTCGGCCGGCTCGACTTTCGGCACGGTCAGGATCTTGACGCTGCCGCCGGCTTTCTCCACCGCCGCGATGGCGGATTTGGAGGCGCGGTAGACCGAGAAATCGACCTTGCTCTTGAGCTCGCCCTGACCGAGCAGCTTGACGCCGCCCTTGGCGCGCCGCATCAGCCCGGCCTTGACCATGGCGTCGACGGTGACCGGCTGGCCGGTATCGATGAGGCCGGCGTCGATCGCGGCCTGCACCTTGCCGACATTGATCTCGTTGAGCTTGAGCGCGAATGGCGAATTGCGGAAGCCGCGTTTGGGCAGGCGCCGGTGTAGCGGCATCTGGCCGCCTTCGAAGCCGTTGATGGCGACGCCCGCGCGCGCGGTCTGACCCTTGCCGCCGCGGCCGCCGGTCTTGCCCACGCCGGAGCCGATGCCGCGCCCGATCCGCATGCGGTTCTTGCGGGCGCCCGGCCGGTCGGCGATCTGATTGAGTTTCATCGTACAAATTCCTCGTCAACTTTGCTTGGCGATGGCCGCGGCAAACCCGGCCATGACCAAACGGTCACTTCGCGTCGCCGACCACGCGCACCAGGTGCTGCACTTTGCGGATCATGCCGCGGGTGGCGGAGTTATCCGGCAGATCATGCGTACGGCCGATCTTGTTGAGGCCGAGCCCGATCAGCGTCGCGCGCTGATCGTGGTGGCGGCGCATCGGGCTGCCGATCTGCTCGACCTTGATGGTCTTTCCTGCCTGGGCCATGTCGGTTCTTCCAGCGTTTGATTGGTTCAATCGGCGCCCTGCTCGGCCTCGCCGCCTTCGCGGCGGCGCGCCTGCAGCGTGGAGACCTTGATGTTGCGACGCGCGGCTACCGAGCGCGGCGAATCCTGCGACTTGAGCGCATCGAAGGTCGCGCGCACCACATTGTACGGGTTTGACGAGCCGAGCGACTTGGCCACGATATCCTGGACGCCTAGCGTTTCGAACACCGCGCGCATTGGGCCGCCGGCGATGATGCCGGTGCCGGCGGGCGCCGCGCGCAGGAATACCTTGCCGGCGCCGTGGCGGCCGAGCACGTCGTGATGCAGGGTGCGGCCTTCGCGCAGCGGTACGCGCGTCAGCGCGCGCTTGGCGGCGTCGGTTGCTTTGCGGATCGCCTCCGGCACTTCGCGCGCTTTGCCGTGGCCGAAACCGGCACGGCCTTTCTGATCGCCGACGACCACCAGCGCGGCGAAGGCAAAGCGCCGGCCGCCCTTGACCACCTTGGCGACACGATTGATGTGGACCAGCTTGTCGGTGAACTCGCTGTCGCGCTCTTCGCGGCCGCCGCCACGGTCTCGTCGCGATTCTCGTCGGGGCTCATGTGCCATATTCAGACCAATCCGTTTTCCATTCGCATGCACTAAAAGTTAAGACCGCCCTCGCGCGCGGCATCGGCCAGCGCCTTGACGCGTCCGTGATAGAGATAGCCGCCGCGATCGAACACGACGTCTTTGACGCCTTTTTCCTTGGCGCGCTCGGCGATCAGCTTGCCGACCGCCTTGGCGGCGGCGATATCGGCGCCCTTCTTGCCGTCGCCGCGCATGGTCTTTTCCAGCGAGGAGGCGGCGGCCAGCGTTTCGCCCTTGGTATCGTCGATGAGCTGGGCGTAGATGTGCTTGGACGAGCGGAACACGGACAGCCGCGCGCGCGCGCCGCCCGCAAATTTGATCTTGCGTCGCACCGTCGCCGTCCGCCGCGCAGTCCGGTCGCTTAATCTCGACATGGCGCCTTCGTCCTCTACTTCTTCTTGCCTTCCTTGCGGAAGACGTATTCGCCGACGTATTTCACGCCCTTGCCCTTGTAGGGCTCGGGCGGACGATAGCCGCGGATCTCGGCGGCGACGTGTCCGACCTTCTGCTTGTCCATGCCGGTCACCACGATCTCGGTCGGCTTCGGGGTAGCAATCGCGATGCCGTCCGGGATCGGATAGTTCACGTCGTGCGAGAAGCCGAGCTGCAGATTGAGCTGCTTGCCCTGCACCGCGGCGCGGAAGCCGACGCCGGTGATCTCCAGCTTCTCCTCGAAGCCCTTGGTCACCCCGGCGACCAGATTGGCGACCAAGGTGCGCGAGGTGCCCCACAGCGAACGCGCGCGCTTGGTCTCAAAGCGCGGCTCGACCTTGATGGCGTTCTTGTCCATCTTGGCCACCACGTCGTCATGCAGTACGACCTGAAGCGCGCCCTTGGGGCCCTTCATCTTGACCGTCTGCCCTTCCACATTGGCGGTGACGCCGGACGGGATGATAATCGGTTTATAGCCAACGCGAGACATCAGAACACCGTGCAGATGATTTCGCCGCCGACATTGGCGTCGCGGGCATCATGATCGGCCATCACGCCCTTGGGGGTGGATACGATGGCGACGCCGAGGCCGTTGTTGATGCGCGGCAGCGCCTTGACCGAAGCGTAGACTCGCCGGCCGGGTTTGGACACGCGCGCGATCTCGCGGATCACCGGCTCGCCGTCGAAATATTTCAATTCGATCTCCAGCTCGCTGCGGCCGCCGGCATGCGCCACGCTGGCATAGCCGCGGATGAAGCCTTCCGCCTTGAGCACCTCGGCCACGCGCTCGCGCTGCTTGGAGCCGGGCATCGAGACCTTGGACTTGTTGCGCATCTGCGCGTTTCGAATGCGCGCGATCATGTCGCCGATCGGATCGTTCACTGCCATGTGATTCTCCTCACCAGCTCGACTTCACGAGGCCGGGAATCAGCCCCTTGGAACCGAGCTTGCGCAGCGCGATGCGGCTCAAACGATGCTTGCGATAATAGGCGCGCGGCCGCCCCGACAATTCGCAGCGATTGCGGATGCGGGTGGCCGAGGAATTGCGCGGCAATTCGGCAAGCTTGAGGGTGGCGGCAAAGCGCTCCTCGGTCGGCAGTTTCTTGTCGTGCGCGATCGCCTTGAGTTTGGCACGCCGGCCGGCGAATTTCTTCGTCATCCTGCGCCGCCGGTTGTTCTTCTCGATCGAACTCTTCTTCGCCATTCTTGTCTCTCCTTACGGTCCCGCGTCTGGGGCGTCGCCCTCACTGCCGGAACGGGAAGTTGAATGCAGCCAAAAGCGCGCGCGCCTCGTCGTCGGAACGCGCGCTGGTGCAAACGGTGATGTCGAGCCCCCAGATATCGACGGCCTTGTCGAAATCGATTTCGGGGAACACGATGTGTTCCTTGATGCCAAGCGTGAAATTGCCACGGCCGTCGAAGCTCTTGGGATTGAGCCCACGGAAGTCGCGGATGCGCGGCAGCGCGATGTTCACCAGCCGGTCGACGAAATCGTACATGCGCGCCTTGCGCAGGGTGACCTTGCAGCCGATGGCCTGGCCGTCGCGCAGCTTGTAGGTGGCGATCGACTTGCGCGCCTTGGTGATCACCGCCTTCTGGCCGGCGATCAGCGACAGGTCGGCGGCTGCCGATTCGACTTTCTTGCGGTCGGCGACGCCCTCGCCGATGCCCATGTTGAGCACCACCTTGGTGATCACCGGCACCTGCATCGGGTTCTTGTAGCCGAATTGCTTGATGAGCACGCCGCGGATGGCCTGGTCGAAATGAGTCTTGAGCCGCGCCTTGTAGTCGGAACGCTCGCGCGGCTGCTTGGGCTTTTGCCCATCGCCTTTCGGGGCGCCGCCTTCCTTGCCGCCCTTGGGCGCGCCACCTTGCGGCGGCTGTCCGGCCGGCTTGTTAGCCTCTGCGTCTGCTTGCGTATCAGCCATCGATCTCGACTCCGGAACGCTTGGCAACGCGCACCTTTTTGCGGTCCTGGCCCTCGCCGATGAACTTGAAGCCGACGCGCGTCGGCTTGCCGTCCTTGGGATCGGCGACCGCCAGGTTCGACAGGTGCACCGGGCTTTCCTTGGAGATGATCCCGCCCTCCTGCTGCGGGGTCTGGCGCTGGTGGCGCTTGACCACGTTGACGCCGCGCACCAGCGCGCGCGCCTCGGCCGGGCGCACCTCGATCACCTCGCCGGTGCGGCCCTTGTCGCGGCCGGTGAGCACGATCACCTTGTCGCCCTTGCGGATCTTGGCCGCCATCACAGCACCTCCGGGGCGAGCGAGATGATCTTCATGTGGTTCTTGGCGCGCAATTCACGCGGCACCGGACCGAAGATGCGCGTGCCCACGGGCTCGTTCTGCGGCGTCATCAGCACCGCCGCGTTGCGGTCGAAGCGGATTACCGAGCCGTCAGGCCGCTTGATGTCCTTGGAGATGCGCACCACCACGGCCTTCATCACGTCGCCTTTCTTAACGCGGCCGCGCGGGATCGCCTCCTTCACCGAGACGACGATGATGTCGCCGATGGTGGCGTATTTGCGTTTTGAACCGCCCAGCACCT
>CAZLWN010000052.1:0-23431 GCA_964563195.1 uncultured Undibacter sp.
AATTGGATTGCGTCATGCCGAGCCGGCGGGCGTTGGCGTTCATCATGTCGGCGAAACCGGTAAGCGAGCCGCCGACGCCTTCGGCGATGGCGACTGCGACATCATTAGCCGACTTGACCAGCAGCATCTTCAGCGCGTTGTCGACGGTGAGGCGGGTGCCGATCTTGAAGCCCATTTTGGTCGGATTCTGCGCCGCCGCGTTACGCGAAACGGTGAGCAGGGTGTTCATCCCGAGGCGGCCTTCCTTGATGGCGCGCAACGTGGTGTAGGTCGTCATCAATTTAGTCACCGAGGCCGGGTACCAGGGATAGGTGGCGTTCTCGGCGTGCAGCACCTTGCCCGTTGAGGCCTCGATCAGCAGCTTGGATTCGGCATGGGCGCGCACCGGCGCGCTCAGCACGAGCGCCAGGGCGGCAAAGGCGAAAAGCAGGCGGCGGAGGCTCAAACGACAGCTCACGGTTTGTCCGGTCGTTGGCGTGGGCCTTTTGGAACCGGTCGGGTTCCACCGGCGGCGGCTGTAGGCTATCTAAGCTTAGGCCGGGAGGCAAAGGCAGCCGTGCCCCTCGTTTTCAACTATATTAATTGGCCTTATCGCCGTGTAATGCGACCAAAGTTCGGCAAAAGGAGGCATCCATGACCGCGGCCATCGTCGGTTGGGCCCATACCCCCTTCGGCAAGCTGGGTGACGACAGCGTCGAGAGCCTGATTGTGCGGGCGGCGGCTGAGGCGCTGGCCGATTCCGGAGTGTCGCCCAAGGACGTGGACGAGATCGTGCTCGGCCATTTCAACGCCGGCTTCTCGGCGCAGGATTTCACCGCCTCGCTGGTGCTGCAGGCTTCCCCCGACTTGCGCTTCAAGCAGGCCACCCGAGTCGAGAATGCCTGCGCAACCGGCTCCGCCGCCGTGCACCAGGGGCTGAAAGCGATCGCGGCAGGTTCCGCGCGCATCGTGCTGGTGGTCGGCGTCGAGCAGATGACGACCACGCCCGCGCCGGAGATCGGCAAGAACCTGCTGAAGGCCTCTTATGTGCGCGAGGAAGCCGACATCGACGGCGGCTTCGCCGGCATCTTCGGCAAGATCGCCGGTCTCTATTTCCAGAAATGGGGCGACCAGTCCGACGCGCTCGCCATGATCGCGGCCAAGAACCACAAGAACGGCGTCGGCAACCCTTACGCCCAGATGCGCAAGGACTTCGGCTACGAATTCTGCCGCACCGAGAGTGAGAAGAATCCCGTCGTCGCCGGCCCGCTCAAGCGCACCGATTGCTCGCTGGTTTCTGACGGTGCCGCCGCGGTGGTACTTGCGGACGTGGAAACCGCGCTCCAGTTCGACAAGGCGGTGGTGTTCCGCGCCGCCCA
The DNA here is from genome assembly GCA_964563195.1 of uncultured Undibacter sp. GTDB lineage: Bacteria > Pseudomonadota > Alphaproteobacteria > Rhizobiales > Xanthobacteraceae > Pseudolabrys. Next base: position 1,359 of record CAZLWN010000052.1, read on the forward strand.
GCACGTGCAGGATTTCCTGCCGATGTCGAAACGCGACATTCTCAAGTTCGAAGGTTGCGCGGTCGCCTGGCAGCGCGCGCTCGGCAAAGCCGGCGTCGCGCTCGATGATTTGTCGTTTGTCGAAACGCACGACTGCTTCACCATCGCCGAGCTAATCGAATATGAAGCCATGGGCTTGACGGACGAAGGGCAGGGCGCGCGTGCCGTCAAGGAAGGCTGGACGCAGAAAGACGGAAAGTTGCCGATCAATCCCTCGGGCGGGCTGAAGGCGAAAGGCCATCCGATCGGCGCCACCGGCGTGTCGATGCACGCGCTCACCGCCATGCAGCTGACCGGCAAGGCCGGCGACATGCAGTTGAAGAACGCCCGCCTCGGCGCCATCTTCAACATGGGCGGCACTTCGGTGGCGAACTATGTGAGCATTCTCGAACGCATCAAGTAACGCCGCCTAATTTCCGGTTTTTGAATTCATTTTTTGTTGATGACCACGCCGACGCCGCCCGCCATACGCCGTGCGAGTCGTTGATCCGTTGCATTGTCTATTGACGGTCTCGACGTGCTACATTCGTGAGCTTGAATTTGTTGTTTGCGTGCATACGAATATATGCGGGTGGCTGCGGTTAATAATTGGGAGGCACACATGACCAATATTCCGACCGATTTGCTGCGCGCGCTGGTTGCCGTCATTGATCGTCGCAGCTTCACCAAGGCCGCGGCCTCGCTCGGCGTTACCCAGCCGGCGGTGAGCGCGCAGATCAAGCGACTGCAGGTTCTGTTGGGCTGCGAGGTGCTCGACCGTAGCAGCCATGACATCAGACTCACGCCGCAAGGCGAGCTTGTGGTCAGCAATGCGCGCCGCCTGCTGTCGCTCAACGACCAGATCGTGCATATCGGCGGCGCCGGCCCGCGGCCGGAACTGGTGATCCGCGTCGGCACGCCGAGCGATTTCGTGGCCTCGCGGTTGCCCAATACCCTGGCGCGCTTCCGAGAGCGCTGGCCGGATGTGCGCTTTATCGTGCGCACCAGCTATTTCGATACGCTGGTGCGCGAATTGCACAGCGGCGCGCTCGATCTGTTCATCGGCCTGTCGATGAACCGGCCGCACGACGCGCGTCATGCCTGGGCGCAGGAAATCGTCTGGGTGCGCGGGTTGACGACCGATGTCGATCCCGATCGGCCGGTGCCGCTGGTTTCTTATGGCGATCCGTGTGTCTATCACCAGATTGCGGTCCAGGTCCTGAAAGAGGCCGGGCTCGACTGGGAGGACGTGTTCACCAGTCCCAGCATGACAAGCCTGATCAGTGCGGTCGTTGCCGGGCTCGGCGTCATGCCGATGATCCGCCGGCGGGCCAATGAGCTTGATTTACTGCTTTGGGAAGACGGCCCGTTGCCGAAACTGCCCGACCTGTATAGCGGCATTTATATCCGCGAGGGCGGCGCCCGCGCCGCCTACGAGCAACTGGCCGACGAAATCGTCGAGGTCCTGAACCCGCAGCCGATGGCCACACCCAAACGGGTGCCGGCCATCGCGAAGGCGCACACGTCCGTAGCCTGAGGCGCTAGTTTACCTTGCGCTCGGCCGGCGGCGGCAGATAGGAGGCGTCGAAGATGTCCTCCGGCTTCGGCTTTGCTGACTTGAATTTGTAGGTGAGCGCGATCTGGTCGATGGCGCTGGCAAAGCGTTGGTCGTCGATGCCGCCGTAGCCATTCGCCTTCACCTCCGGCGTCACGATGTTGTCGCGGATCACCATTTTCAGGCGATCGAGTTCGACGTTTTTCTTGGCCGTATCGTTGCGCTCGAGCACGAAGCCGATCATGCTCGCTGGCGACTTCACTGTTATTTTAAGGCCCTTCAGGAAGGCGCGCAAGAATCCCTTTACCGCCTCAGGATGCGCCTCCGCGAATTTGGGGCTGACGATGATCGCGTTGCCGTAGAGTTTGACGCCGTAATCGGCCATCAGCAGCACGACGATTTCGTCGACCGGCACGCCCTTGTCCTTGAGGTCGATGAAGGAGGAGAACGACAGCCCGGTAATGGCATCGACCTGGCCGGCTGCAAGCAGCGGGTCGCGCACTGGGAACCCGACATTCTCGATCGTTATTTTGGAAGCGTCGATGCCGTTGGCCTCGACGAAAATCGGCCATTGCGCAAAGACATTGTCGTCTTTCGTCACTCCGAGCTTCTTGCCTTCCAGATCCTTCGGCGTGCTGATGCCGCGGCTCTTGCGGCCGATCACCGCGAACGCCGGCTTGTTGTAGACCATGAACACGGCCTTGATCGGCATCTTGGGGTTGGCGTCGCGGAACTTGATCAGCGCGTTGATATCGGCGAAGCCCATGTCGTAGCTGCCCGATGCCACCCGCATGATTGGTTCAAGCGCGCTGCCGGCCGGGTCAATGCTGACATTGAGGCCCTCGGCCTTGTAGTAGCCCTTATCGAGCGGCAGCAGGAACGGCGCGGCCAGGCCTTCGAATTTGCGGTCGAGCGAGAACTTGAGGTTGGTTTCCGCCGCGGTGGCGCCGGTCACCAGCATGACGGTCAGCAAGAGCCCCGCCAAGGCCGGTCTGCCGGCGCGCCAAGCACTCATAGCACTGATCCTTTTTGCGGCCCGCGATCCCGCATGCATTCCCCGGCAGGCTGATTGTCTTGCTTCCAATTCAGCAAAGTACATGCTCTTGCAAAGAGCAAGATGTGGGCGCGCCGATGGCGGCATTGTTTTAGCAATATGGCTAATCTGGCCGTCGTCATAGGTCTCAAGCCGCGAGAATCACGCGGTTAGGATATGCTGCGCCTGAGCTTGGAGGCTTGATCCATGCAGGCGGCAAAGTCCGCCAGCACCATATGCGACCTTTCGTCCTTCCGGGCGCCTTATGCGTCGGCGGACGAAGCACTCGCTGCTGCCTTGCTGGCCGCTGCCGCCCGTTCGGGCGAGACCGAAACCCGCATCGATGCGCGCGCCACCCGCCTGTTCGAGGCAATCCGCGCCCGCAGCAGCGGCCTCGGCGGGGTCGAGGACTTCCTGCACGCCTATGCGCTGTCCACCAAGGAAGGCCTGGCGCTGATGGTGCTGGCCGAGGCGCTGCTGCGTGTGCCCGACGCGGTCACCGCAGATCGCCTGATCGAGGACAAGCTTAGAAGCGGCGATTGGGCCCACCACGATGTCCGCTCGACCGCGCTGCTGGTGTCGGCCTCGGCCTGGACGCTGGGTATCACGGCACGAGTCATCCATCCGGGCGAGACGCCGGAAGGCATCGTCGAGGCGCTGATCAAGCGCCTCGGCCTGCCGGCGGTGCGCACCGCCACCCGCCAGGCCATGCGGCTGCTCGGCTCGCATTTCGTGCTCGGGCAGACCATCGACGAAGCGCTGGCGCGCGCCCGCGCCGGCGACGAATATCTTTATTCCTTCGACATGCTGGGCGAGGGCGCCCGCACCCGCGCCGACGCCGAGCGCTATTTCGAGTCTTACGCGGGCGCCATCGACGCCATCGGCCGTAGCGCGGGCAATGCCGCGTTGCCACGGCGGCCCGGAATTTCGGTGAAACTGTCGGCGCTGCACCCGCGCTACGAGCCGCTGTCGCGGGAGCGGGTGCTTAAGGAGCTTACGCCGAAACTTTTAGAACTGGCGCGGGTGGCGAAAAGTTACGAGCTCAATCTCACCGTTGACGCCGAGGAGGCCGACCGGCTGGAACTGTCGTTAGAAGTATTCGGCGCAGTGCTGCAGGACGCATCTCTTGCCGGCTGGGACGGCTTCGGGCTGGCGGTGCAGTCCTATCAAAAACGCGCGGGCGCCGTGATCGACTGGATTGCGCAGGCCGCGGCCGCGCTCGATCGCCGCCTGATGGTGCGGCTGGTCAAGGGCGCTTATTGGGACAGCGAGATCAAGCGTGCGCAAGAGCGCGGGCTCGCCGACTATCCCGTGTTCACCCGCAAGGCGATGACCGATCTCTGCTATCTCGACTGCACCCGCCGGTTGCTCGATGCCCGCCCGCGGCTCTATCCGCAATTTGCAACCCACAACGCGTTGACCGTGGCGAGCGTGATTGAGGATGCCGGCGGCGCCGACGAATACGAATTCCAGCGGCTGCACGGCATGGGCGAGGCGCTCTATCACGCGCTGCTTGAGAAATTGCCGGAGCTGACCTGCCGCGTTTATGCGCCGGTCGGCGGCTATGCCGATCTGTTGGCTTATCTGGTGCGCCGGCTGTTGGAAAACGGCGCCAATTCCTCCTTCGTGTCGGTGGCCGCCGATCCTTCCGTGCCGATCGCGGACATTCTCAAGCGCCCGCAGAGCTGGATTGCCAGCCCCGAACGGGCGCGTAATTCGCATATTCCATTGCCGCGCGATCTGTTCGCGCCCGAGCGGAAAAATTCAAACGGCGTCGAGTTTGGCGAGCGCGCGGCGCTCGAGGCGCTGCTCGCCGATATAAAATCCGCTTCGCTGAGCGCGAAGGCTACGCCGCTGATCGACGGCGCCGCCATCAAAGGACGCGCGCGCGATGTGCTGTCGCCGATCGACGGCAGCGTCGTCGGCACCGTGCAGGACGGCGACGAGGCGATCGCAGCATCGGCCATGGCGGCGGCGGCTGCGGGCTTTGCATCATGGGATGGTGCCGGCGCTTGCGCCCGCGCCGACGCACTTGCCCGCGCCGGCGATCTGATCGAGCAGCACCGCGGCCGCCTGATCGCCTTGCTGCAAAGCGAGGGCGGCAAGACGCTTGACGACTGTGTGTCGGAAGTGCGCGAGGCGGCCGACTTCTGCCGCTACTACGCCGCGCAGGCACGCACGACGCTGGCGCCGCACGTGCTGCCGGGACCGACCGGCGAGAGCAACACGTTGCGGTACAGGGGACGCGGCGTCATGGTCTGCATCAGCCCGTGGAATTTCCCGCTCGCCATTTTCACCGGCCAGATCGCGGGCGCGCTCGCCGCCGGCAATGCGGTGGTGGCAAAGCCCGCCGAGCAGACACCGCTCATCGCTTATGAAGCGGTAAAGCTGCTGCACTTAGCCGGCGTGCCGGCGAACGCGCTGCATCTGGTTCCCGGCGACGGCCGCGTCGGGGCCATGCTCATTACCGATAGCCATGTCGCCGGCGTCGCCTTCACCGGCTCCACGGAGGTCGCGCGCCTCATCAACCGCGCGCTTGCTTCCAAGGACGGACCGATCCCGCCGCTGATCGCGGAGACCGGCGGCATCAACGCCATGATCGTCGACGCCACCGCGCTGCCCGAGCAGGTGACCGACGACGTCATCACCTCGGCTTTCCGCTCCGCCGGCCAACGCTGCTCGGCCTTACGTTTGCTGTGCGTGCAGGACGACGTGGCCGGCCGCGTGCTTGACATGGTGACGGGCGCCGCGCGCGAATTGATGATCGGCGATCCACGCGATCCGGCGACGCAAGTCGGTCCGGTGATCGATGCCGAGGCGAAGGGCAAGCTGGACCGCTGGATCGCGGACATGGAGGCACGCGGGGCTTTGCGTTTTCGTTTGGATGCCAAGCGGTCACTGCCCGCCAAAGGGACTTACGTTGCGCCCGCCATTGTCGAGCTCGATCGTGCGTCCGAGCTGAAAGAAGAAGTTTTCGGCCCGGTGCTGCACGTGGTGCGCTGGCGGGCGGATGCGCTCGATTCCGTGCTCGATGACATCGCCAGCAACGGCACCGCGCTCACCCTCGGCATCCATTCGCGCATTGACGCCACGGTCGCGCGCATCGCCGCGCGCCTCCCGCACGGCAATGTGTATGTGAATCGCAACATGATCGGCGCGGGTGTGGGCGTACAGCCGTTCGGCGGCAGCGGCTTGTCGGGCACCGGGCCGAAGGCTGGTGGACCGGATTATTTGCGCCGCCTGGCGCTGGAGCAGGTGGTCACGGTCAATACCGCCGCCGTCGGTGGCAACGCGGCGCTACTGGCCGAAGAGGAATGACGGGCCAAATTGGCGCGCGCGCGGGCGCTAAGGCTATTGTGCGCCGCCATATCTTTCTCGCCTTGGACGTTTTTATTACTGTTACTGATGTTTTCATGGCTCCGCGAAGCCAAAAAGCCGCCTGTTTGGCGGACGTTAACCCGGTTGGCCGCGTGATCGAGTATTCTCCGGCGCATGACTGATTCGGTCGCCCGCCTCTACGATGCGGTCATCGCTGCCCGGGGTTCCGACCCCGCGAAATCGCGAACGGCCAGGCTTTTGCGCGCCGGCCGCGCCAAAATGGCCAAAAAGCTGGCCGAGGAAGCTGTCGAGGTCGTAATCGACGCCATGCACGGCCAGCCTGAGGCCGTGGTGCGGGAGAGCGCCGACCTGCTCTACAATCTGGTGGTGCTCTGGGTGCATGCCGGGGTACATCCGGACGAGGTCTGGGCCGAGATGCACCGGCGCGAAACCATGTTCGGGATCGCCGAAAAAGTGCCAAAAGATATGGTACACGGTCCGTCGCGGCGTAAGGTCGTGGCCCTGGAAGCCAGGCGCGCCCGCAAGCGCCGCTGATCCGCTTTCATTCCCTGCGAGTAACTGATGACCGTTGAGGCCGCCGAGCCGCGTTCTTTGCTACGCCGTCTCTACGACTGGTGCCTGGACGCCGCCCACAAGCCGCACGCGCTGTGGAGCATGAGCGCGGTCGCCTTCGCCGAGAGCTCGTTCTTTCCGGTGCCGCCCGACGTGATGCTGATCCCAATGGCGCTGGCGCGCCCGCAGCGGGCCTATGTCATGGCGGCCTGGTGCACGGTAGCCTCGGTCACCGGTGGCATGTTGGGCTATGCGATCGGCGCGCTGCTCTATGACTCGGTCGGCGCCTGGCTGATCCAGCTCTACGGCTATGGCGACAAGGTCGAGGCCTTCCGGGCAGCTTACGCGCAATGGGGGGCCTGGATCATCCTGCTCAAGGGCTTGACCCCGATCCCCTACAAGATCGTGACCATTACGTCCGGCTTTGCCGGCTACAGTTTCGGGCTTTTCGTGCTTTTTTCGGTCATCACTCGCGGCACGCGCTTTTTTGTGGTGGCTTTTTTACTGCACCGCTACGGGGCGCGGGCCCGGCGCATCATCGAAAAGCAGCTGGGGCTTTGGGCTTTGTTGTTTGCCGTCGTGCTCGTCGGCGGCATCGTAGCTGCGCTATACTTGATGTGACGGAATCGGTATTCCTCATTTTCGCCACCGAGCCGCCATAGAGGGGGGTGCCGGCGCAAATGCCGTTGGGCAATGACTGCCGTTAGGCGACTGACCAGATGTCAGTTTGACCGGCCATGGACAGCAAAAGGGCTCTGAGCTTTCTCGCAAGGCGAACCGCGGCGTGCACCGCGCGCGGCGGCCTGTTTGCTTGCGCCGTCGTGCTGACGTTCGCGCTGGCTGTCGCCCAGGACGCATCGAAAGCGCCGGCGCCCGAGCAACCGGGCTTTTTCGCCGCCGTCGGCCGCTGGTTCGACCAGACGACGGACAACTTCAATGCCGGCGTTCGCAACGTGCGCGAGCGTTTCCGGAATTTAGGCCAGCAGGCCGGCGTCGCCGCCAGGACGACGGTCGATAACGCCAAGGAAGCCGCCGACGCCGTCGGCCGCCTGCCCAATACGCGCGTGATCACCGGCCACGAAAAATGCCAGATCGCGCCCAACGGCGCGCCCGACTGCATTGCCGCCGCCTATACCATTTGCCAGGCCAAAGGTTTCAAGAGCGGCAAGAGTGTCGACATGACCACCGCCGAGATCTGCCCGGCCCAGGTCTATCTGTCGGGCCGCAACAGCGGACCCGGCTGCCATACCGAAACCTTTGTCTCGCGCGCGCTCTGCCAATAGTTTTTTCGTGTTGGGTTTGCCGCTGACGGCGGACGCCTGTCTTGCCTGCGCGCCTATGGTTCGGTCGCGGCGTCAGTCGCGCATGATCCCGAAAAGTGGCCGCCGGTTTTCGGAAAAGATCATGCGCCACGAGAACGGAGTTCTTCAGTGAACCTCAACACAAAACTTCTCGAACGCGAAGCGGCCGGCAAGCCGGTGACCGTCGCGTTGATCGGCGCTGGCAAGTTCGGCACCATGTTTCTCGCCCAGGCCCGTCTCACCAAGGGCCTGCATGTAATGGGCGTCGCCGATCTCGACGTTGCGCGTGCGCGCAACCAATTGAAGACCGCGGGCTGGCCGGCGGGCACTTATGCCGCGGCTTCGCTTGACGATGCGCACAAGCAGCGCGCGACATTCGTGACCGACAACGCCGAAGCCTTGATCGCCGATCCGCGCATCGAAGTGATCGTGGAGGCGACCGGCGTGCCGGGCGCCGGCATTCATCACTGCCTGCGGGCGATCGCCAACGGCAAGCACATCGTCATGGTCAACGTGGAGGCCGACGCGGTCGCCGGCCCCTTGCTGGCGCGCCGCGCCAAGGCGGCCGGCGTGGTCTATTCGCTGGCCTGGGGCGACCAGCCGGCGCTGATCTGCGAGCATGTCGATTGGGCGCGCGCCGCCGGCTTCAAGGTGATCGCGGCCGGCAAGGGTACGCGCTACGAACCGCACTACCACCAATCGAATCCCGACAATGTCTGGGACATCCTCGACCGCTATCTGAACATCACCGACCGCAAGTCGATCAATCCGAAAATGTTCAACAGCTTCGTCGACGGCACCAAGTCCGGCATCGAGATGACGGCGGTGTGCAATGCGACCGGCCTGGTGCCGCAGAGCGACGGCCTGCACTTTCCGCCGGCCAGCCGCTTCGAGCTTGCCGAGATCTGCAAGCCGAAAAGCGATGGTGGCACGCTGGAGAAGGCCGGCGTCACCGAGGTGATCTCCTCGGTCTATCGCGACGGCAAAGACGTGCCGCATCATCTCGCGCTCGGTACTTACGTGGTGTTCGAGGGCGAGACCGACTACGCCCGTCGCTGCTTCAAGGAATATGCCATGCTGCCGGACAAAACCGGCAAATACGCCGCGCTCTACCGGCCGATCCACATGATCGGGCTCGAGCTCGGCATTTCGGTCGCATCTTGCGCGTTGCGCAACGAGCCGACCGGCGCGCCCACCGGCTTCCGCTCCGACGTGGTGGCGACCGCCAAGAAGCCGCTGAAGAGCGGCGAAATGCTCGACGGCGAGGGCGGCTTCTGCGTCTGGGGCAAGCAGACGCCGGCCGACGTCTCGCTGCGTGAAGGATTGCTGCCGCTCGGTCTCGCGCACAACGTCAAGCTCAAGCGCGACATCGCGCAAGGCGGCGCCGTCAAATGGGCGGACGTCGCCTACGATCCGAACGATGCCGCGGTGAAAGTGCGGCGCGAGATGGAATCAGCTTTCGGTCGCCGCAATGTCGGCGCCGAACCGGTGGCCTGAGCTACGCTTTATTCCAGCTCGATGGTGCCGTCGATCTTGTGGCTGAGGCCCGCCTTGTCGATAGTCAGCACGACCTGCGTGGCAAGCGCCTCGTTGCCCTTCAGCCGGCCGTCGGCGACCGCGGCGCGGATGGCCTTTTCGATCTCGCGCTGCGAGGTGACGCCCACGACTTTGAGGAATTTGCGCAGCGAGGTATTGAGAACCTCTTCGTTCATTGCAGTCTCCTTGAAAAAGGCGCGATTCGCCCAATCTTAGTGACCGCCGGCCGCCCGCGATAGCGCGTTGTCGGAACATCCACCGTGTGTAACGGCCGGCGTTGACCCGCTGCCGCCTGCCGCTATGATCCGCAGCCCTGAGCCTGCCCCTGTGGCGGAATTGGTAGACGCGCCTGACTCAAAATCAGGTGGTGGAAACATCGTGCTGGTTCGAGTCCGGCCAGGGGCACCAGCCTCCGCTCTCGCGAGCTTCGGCTCGGCGAGCCGAGGCGAACAATTCAAGCGGAGGCTGCCGCGCCGACGGCTCCTGACCGCCGAAGTCCGCCTTCGGACGAAGGCGGTTGGCGAAGGCGGACAATAAAGTGACGGCGGGCGTCGGAAGCGTGGAATGAACGACTATCTGGCTCTCGCCCGCAACGATCCGCCGCGCGCGGCTGCGGCCATTGTCGCGGTGGTCGGCCTCATGACCATCGGCGGCTTCTTTTTCTTTCAATACGGCATGGGCCTGCCGCCGTGCCCGCTCTGCCTCGAGCAGCGCATGTCGTATTACGTCAGCGTGCCGCTGGCGGCGCTGTTGTGGCTGGGCGCCGGCCACGGCGCCGCCCGCAAGGTGATGGCGCTGGGTTTTCTGGCGATTGCGGCGGTCATGCTGTGGAATGCCGGGTTGGCCTCTTATCACGCCGGCGTCGAGTGGAAGTTCTGGCCAGGGCCGCAGGATTGCAGCGGGCCGATCAGTAGTTTCGGCTCGGCGAAAGACCTGCTCAAGCAGCTCAACAACATCAGCCTGGTGCGTTGCGACGTGGCGTCCTGGCGGTTTCTCGGCCTGTCGCTGGCGGGCTGGGACGTGCCGGCGTCGCTGGGGCTCGCTTGCGTTGCCGGCTGGGGGGCGCGGGCCTCGCTCGCGCGTCGCGCGGACGATCGCTAGTCACGCCTTCGCCATAATGGCGATGCTTAAAACGCCAACGACCACGAATGAGGAAGGCCCGCTTACATCCGGCGTCGCCCGCTTCATTTCGTGGCCGCTCGATGACAGAGCCGCAAGGCTCGACATCATCGTCCAGGCTTATATAGGTGCGCGCCGGCACCTCCACAAGGGTCACTGAATCTCCATGACCAATACGCAAACGGCGGCCGGCTACACCGGCACCGCAAAACTTCTGCATTGGCTGATTTTGGCGCTGCTGCTCGTCCAGTTCGTGATCGCCTGGACGATGCCGCATATGAAGCGCGACACCCAGCCGGATACGCTGATCAATCTGCATTTCTCGTTCGGCGTGCTGGTGCTCGCAGTTGCCGTCGTGCGGCTGGCGTGGCGCGCGACCCATGGCGAGCCTGCGCCGGAAAACGGGCTGCCGCCCTTGCAGCTGCGGTCGGCCCGCGTCTTGCACTGGTTGCTTTATGGGCTGCTGTTTGTGGTGCCGATCCTGGGCTGGATCAACGCGTCCTGGCGCGGCTTCCCGGTCATCATGTTCGGGTTGGAATTGCCGAAGCTGGTCGCCACGCGCGCGCCCGGCTGGCGCTGGACCGGTGACGTGCACAACCTGTTGGCAAATTACCTGCTGCTGGTGCTGGTCGGCCTGCATGTGGCGGCCGCGCTTTATCATTACTTCATCCGCCGCGACCGCGTGCTGCAACGCATGCTGCCGGGAGCGTGAGGAACCGCTTACGGTTCCAGCTCGGTGTCCCAATAGAGGTAGTCGAGCCAGCTTTCGTGCAAGTAATTAGGCGGGAACAGCCGCCCGTTGCGGTGCAGGTGCTGCACCGTCGGCTGGAACGGCATTTGCGAGGGCCACATCTTGGATTCGGACGGGGTCAGGTTGCCTTTGCGCAGGTTACAGGGCGAGCAGGCCGCCACCACGTTGTTCCAGGTGGTGTGGCCGCCGCGCGAGCGCGGGACGATGTGATCGAAGGTGAGGTCGTCGCGGTCGCCGCAATACTGGCAGGAGAAGCGGTCGCGCAGGAAAACGTTAAACCGGGTGAAGGCTGGGTGAGTCGAGGGCTTCACGAAGGTCTTGAGCGAGACCACGCTCGGCAGCATCATTTCGAAGGAGGGGCTGTGCACCGCGCGGTCGTAATTGGCGACGATGTTCACGCGCTCGAGGAAGACGGCCTTGATCGCGTCCTGCCAGGACCACAGCGATAGCGGGTAATAGCTCAGCGGGCGGAAATCCGCATTGAGCACCAGGGCGGGAAAACCACTGGGCGATACATGCACGTTCAAAGCGACTTTCCTCCACCTCCTTGGAGCGCTGCCGCTACGCAGCTGACGGCCTAGTAATAGGACAGCGTGACAGGATTGTGAAGTAGTGGCGGTAGCTTACCCGCAAGTGGCCTTAATTAGCGGCCGGTCAGGCGGCGAGCGAGAAATTCGCCTCCCTGGCGCAAGCCCTCCTGGTCGATGCCGTGGCCGACGCCGGACGAGATGTGCCATTCGGTCGGCACTTCCAGTGCGGCCAGGCTTTGCGCGGCATGGAACAGGGCCTGGACCGGGATCAGCGTGTCCTGGTCGCCATGCACCAGCAGCACCGGCGGCCGGCTTTTGATCTCGGCGGCGAAGCCGGCGGGATCGATGTTTTCCGGCAGCGCCAGCATGCCGGAATAGCCGACAATGGCGGCCGGCGGCACGGCCCGGCGCAAGCCGACATGCAGCGCCATCATGGTGCCCTGGCTGAAGCCGACCAGCGCCAGGGCGGACGGCGCAAGCTTGTGGCGTTGCAGCTCGGCGTCGAGAAAGCTCTCCAGCATCGGCGCCGCCATGTTCACGCCGGCCCAGCGCTCGCCCGGATCGCGGGACGTCAAGGGAAACCATTCGCGCCCGGTGGGCGCTTGTCCGCAGGGGTGCGGCGCATGCGGCGACACGAACGCGGCGTCCGGCAACAGGCTTTGCCACGCGCGGCCGATGTCGATCAGGTCGTTGCCGTCGGCGCCATAGCCGTGCAGGAAGACGACCAGTTGTTTTGCGGTCCCTGAGCGCGGCGCAACGCGCGGGCCGTCGAGTTCAGCCATTGCGTTTCCTTTTCGCTTTCCTGCTTGCCGTCTTGTTCGATGGCGCGCCGGGCTGAACCGGCACCACGTTGCGCTTCTTCACCGCGTGATAGTAGGCCCACAGCAGATGCGCCGCCACGCCGCGCCAGGGCCGCCAGGCTTCCGCCATCTTGGTGAGCTTTTTGGCGTCCGGTCGCTTGCGCAAGGAGAAGGCGAGGCGCGCCGATTCCTGCACGGCGAGGTCGCCGGCGGGAAACGCATCGGCATGGCCGAGGCAGAACAGCAGATAAATGTCGGCCGACCATGGACCGACGCCGTGCAGCGCGGTGAGCGCGGCATGCGCGTCGTCGGCGTCCATCTCGCCCACCTTGGTAAGATCGATACGGCCGCGGGCGACCGCCTTGCCGATCTCGCGGATCGACTTGATCTTGGGCGCCGAGAGCCCGAGGCGCTTGAGCTTGTCGGTGCGGGCGCGGCGTACCGTTTCGTGATGAAACGGATCGAAGGCGGCAAATAGCCGGGCGCGGATGGCGGCGGCGCTGGCGGTCGATAGCTGCTGGCCGCAGACGATGGCGCACAGACCGGGGAAGCCCGCTTCGCGCCGGCGCAAGGCGAAGGCGCCGGCTTTCTCCGCCACTGGGACTAGCCGTGGGTCGGCGAGTATCAGTTGCGCGAGGCCCGCCCGCAGATCGGCATCGGTGTGGAGAAAATGGGTCATGACTTCCTTAGTATTATGCCGCTCGTCCCCGCGAAAGCGGGGACCCAGCTCTTGACCGGATTCCCGCTTGCGCGGGAATGAGCGGAGTATTTGGTAGACACTGAACCATGCCACCCGTTTTCCGCTTCGCGCCGTCGCCGAACGGCTATCTGCATCTCGGCCATGCGCTGTCGGCTTTCATCAACGCCGATAGCGCACGCGCGGCCGGCGGACGGCTGCTGCTGCGCATCGAGGATATCGACGCGACCCGCTGCCGGCCGGAGTACGAAGCCGCGATCTATGAGGACCTCGCCTGGCTCGGGATTGAATGGGAGGAGCCGGTATGGCGGCAGTCCGAACACTATGACGACTACAGCGCGGCGCTTGATCGGCTCGACGCGCTGGGTCTGGTCTATCCGAGCTTCGAAAGCCGCGCGGAGATCGCGGCACAGGTCGCGGAACGAGAACCATGGCCGCGCGATCCCGACGGCGCGCCGCTTTATCCCGGCGCCGCCAAGCATATGCCTGCCACCGAGCGTGCACGACGTATGGCGGCCGCCGAGCCCAACGCGCTTCGCCTCGACACGGCGGCCGCGCTCGCGCGCGCTGGATCACTGAGCTGGATTGAAAGCGGGCAGGGGCCGGCGGGTGAAGCCGGATGCATCGCCGCCGATCCCGCCGCCTGGGGCGACGTCATCCTGGCGCGCAAGGACACGCCCACCAGCTATCACCTCGCCGTCACGGTCGATGACGCGGCGCAGGGCATCACCGAGGTGGTGCGCGGCTGCGATCTGTTCCACTCGACCAGCGTGCATCGGCTGTTGCAGGCGCTGCTCGGTTACCCCGCGCCGCGCTACCATCATCACCGGCTCATCCTCGATGCCGACGGCAACAAGCTGTCGAAATCGACCGCCGCCACCGGCTTGCGCGAACTGCGCGTCGCCGGCGTCACCCCTGCCGAGATCCGCCGGCGGGTCGGGCTCGATTGACGTTCCCTTCCGTGGCATTGTCAGCCCATCGATCGGGGGACCGATGGCGAAGCGCAAGTCCAGCACACGGCCGCGCCGTAAGCGCCGCAGATCGCCTGCGCGCGCCCGCACGAAAGTGCCATCGCCAAACGCCATCGAGGCCGCACTCGCCGGCGTCGCGCACGATATTCGCACGCCGCTCACCGGCATCCTGGCGCTGGCCGAATTGCTCGCCTCGTCCGACCTCGGCAAGCGTGAAAGAGAATGGGCGAAAGCCATCAAGAGCGGCGCCGATCATATGGCAGCGCTCACCACCCTGATCGTCGACGCCGCCAGGGTCGACGCCGCCGGGCTGACGTTGCGCAACGAGCCGTTTTCGCCGCGCGAACTGGCCGAGGTGGTGGGCGAGGTGCTCGCCGCGCGCGCCGGCAACAAGGACGTCAAGGTCGAAGTGAGAATCGCGCGCGATCTGCCGGCGATGGTCGCCGGCGACGCCTTGCGCCTGCGCGCGGCGCTGGAAAATCTCGCCGACAACGCGGTGAAGTTCACCAGTGCCGGTATGGTCACCTTTACGGCTGCCGCGGAGCTGGCCGCGCGCGGCCGCGTGCGCCTCGTCTTCACCGTGACCGACAGCGGCATCGGCATCAGCGCAAGCGAATTGAAATCGCTGTTCCGCCCGTTCGCGCAGGCGAGTGCGGAGATTGCGCGCCGCTACGGCGGCGCCGGCCTCGGTCTGTCTTTCGTCAAGCGCATTGCCAAGGCCATGGGCGGCGATCTCAAGGTGACCAGCCGGAAAGGTGCAGGCTCGACATTCCGCCTCAGCGCGCTGGTTGCGCGCGTCGAGCTGCAGCCGGCGGCGCAGCCCCGCGATGCACGCGCCACGCTGGCGCGGCCGCTCGTTTTGCTCTGCGCCGAGGACAACCCTTACGGCCGTGTCGTGATGAACACGGTCCTCACCGAGCTCGGCCACCGCGTCGATTTCGTGGAAAGCGGCGAGGCGGCCGTGACGGCGGCTGCGCGCGGCGGCTATGACGCGGTGCTGATGGATGTGGCGTTATCAGGCCTCGACGGCATCGCGGCGACGCGCGCGATCCGCGCTTTGCCGGGCGCGGCGGGGCGAGTGCCGGTGATCGGCATTTCCGGCCGCAACGAGGCCGGCAACGAGCAGGCCGCGCGCGCAGCCGGCATGAATTTCTATTTTTCGAAGCCGGTGAGCCCGGGGAAGCTGGCGCAGGCGCTAAGTCTGATCACCAAATAGCTACTCACACGTTGCCGATGCCGTTTGTCCGCTCCACGATCCGTACCAGGTCTGCCATGATGCGGTTGAGCTCGAAATCCTTCGGCGTATAGACCGCGGCAACGCCGGCCTTCTCCAGTTCGGCGGCGTCCTCGGGTGGAATGATGCCGCCCAGCACAACCGGCACGTTGACGCCGGCCTTTTTCATGCTGCCGACCACGTCCTCGACCAGCGGCAAATGGCTGCCGGAGAGCACCGACAGGCCGATCACGTGCGCCCTTGCTTTACGCGCCGCGTCGACGATCTCCTCGGGCGTGAGGCGAATGCCCTCGTAGACCACCTGCATGCCGGCATCGCGTGCGCGCACCGCGATCTGCTCGGCGCCATTGGAATGGCCGTCGAGACCGGGCTTGCCGACAAGAAAGGTCAAGCGACGCCCGAGCTTGCGTGAGACGCGCTCGACGTCGGCGCGGATGTCGTCGAGCCCGCTGACGTCGTTGCGCATGGCGCGGCCGACGCCGGTGGGCGCGCGGTATTCGCCGAAAGCCTCGCGCAGGGTCCAGCCCCATTCGCCCGTGGTGACGCCCGCCTTGGCGCATCGAATAGAGGCCGGCATGATATTGCCGTTCCCGGTGGCTGCGCGTTTCAGTTCGTCGAGCGCCGTCTTCACCGCCGCATTGTCGCGCGCAGCGCGCCAGGCTTTCAGCTTCTCGATCTGCCCGCGCTCGGCCTCCTCGCACACCGTGAGAATGGCCTCGGCGGCATCGGCCAGCGGCGAGGGTTCCGTTTCAATATATTTGTTGACGCCGACCACGATCTGCTCGCCGCGCTCGATGGCTTCCAGCCGTGCCGTATTCGACTCCACCAACTGCTGCTTCATGTAGCCGGTATCGACTGCCGCAACGGCACCACCCATATCCTCGATGCGTTTAAGCTCCCCCTTGGCGGCTTTTTTCAGCCCGGCCACCTTGCGCGCGATTTCCGACGAGCCGTCGAAAATATCGCCGTAGTCCAAGAGGTCGGTCTCATAAGCCAAAATCTGCTGCATGCGCAGCGACCATTGCTGGTCCCACGGCCGCGGCAGGCCGAGCGCCTCGTTCCAGGCCGGTAATTGCACCGCGCGGGCGCGCGCGCCCTTCGACAGCGTCGCCGCCAGCATTTCAAGCAGGATGCGTGCAACGTTGTTTTCCGGCTGCTGCTCGGTCAGGCCGAGCGAGTTTACCTGCACGCCATAGCGGAACAGCCGCTGCTTGGCGTCGCCTACGCCGTAACGCTCGCGCGTGATCTCGTCCCACAATTCGGTGAAGGTGCGCAGCTTGCAGACTTCGGTGATGAAGCGCAGGCCCGCATTGACGAAGAACGAGATGCGCCCGACCACCTCACCGAATTTCTCATCCGGCACAGCTCCGGAAGTCTTCACCGTGTCGAGCACCGCGATCGCGGTGGCGAGCGCGAAGGCGAGCTCCTGCACCGGTGTCGCGCCCGCTTCCTGCAAGTGATAGGAGCAGACATTGATCGGATTCCATTTCGGAATCTCTTTGGTGGTGAACAGGATCACGTCCTTGATCAGCCGCATCGACGGCGCCGGCGGAAACACGTAGGTGCCGCGCGAGAGGTACTCCTTGATGATGTCGTTCTGGATGGTGCCTTGCAGGGCGGAGCGCGGCGCGCCCTGCTCGTCGGCGACCGCGATATAGAGCGCCATCAGCCACGCCGCGGTGGCGTTGATGGTCATCGAGGTGTTCATGCTGGCGAGCGGGATGCCTTCGAACAGCGCGCGCATGTCGCCGAGATGGCAGATCGGCACGCCGACCTTGCCGACCTCGCCCTTGGCCAGCACGTGGTCGCTGTCGTAGCCGGTCTGCGTCGGCAGATCGAAGGCGACCGACAGGCCGGTCTGTCCCTTGGCGAGATTCCCGCGATAGAGCGCGTTGGATTCCGCGGCCGAGGTGTGGCCGGCATAGGTGCGGAAGATCCAGGGTTTGTCACGCATTGGTCGCCTTACGGCGCCAGTGTGGCTGAAGCCTTGTTGCAATGCAACATCGCGCCCGCGTATCTCTGCAAGCGGATATTACCCGGCGCGAACGCCACGTCAGCTAAGGGCCAGATAGGCGACATCGGTTGGCATAACTCGACGCCACCATCTGTCATCCTTTTCGGCGCGCTATGAACACCCATGGTGTTATCTGATTGGCCTCAAGCATTGCCAGCATATTGCGCGACTTGTGGCCCATGGTCGGCCCTTGCAGCAGGTGCGCCCCAAGGGGCGGCGGGTCACCGGCCGACGAAAGTTTAGCCAACCGATCCCGATGGTGCTCAACCGCGACTTCGCGGCGATCTTCCTCGTGTGTTATCTCAAAGCCTGCTTGTCCGAGCAGCGTCCGCATTTCCATCGGTGTGACAAGAAAGCTGGTGTCCGGTGTCTCCGACCACGGCACCGGAAACAACATGCCTTCCTTGGGTCCTTTCATCACATCGTAGATCGCAAAAATACTTCCCGGCCGGATGACACGCGCGATTTCCAAATAAAGGCGAGGCCGGTCGGCAATATTCATGGCTACGTGGATCGTCACTGCAGCATCGAAATTCGCGGCGGGCCAGGGCAAATCGAGCGCGCTTCCGATATGAAACCTCACCTTATCGGCAAGACCGGTCATATCAGTCAGAATCTCCGCGACATGAACGTATTCCGGCGTAATGTCGATGCCGGTTGCGCGGCATTTGCGCTCAGCCGCGAGATAGCGTGCTACACCGCCAAGGCCACTTCCGACATCGAGGACGCTTGCGCCGACCGGCGGGTCTAGCAAGCCTATGACGTGTTCGGTCGCAGCCCGTCCACCCAAATGGAACTCATCAATGGGGGCAAGATCGCGTGGCGTTAGGGCATCCAGATTGATGTTAGACCGTTTGAGCGCATCGAGGATCAACGCACCAAGGCCGGTGAGGTTGTAATGATTGACGACGGCATTTTCCTTATTGCGAACCATGCTCTGACCTTCTCGGCATAGTCGATGATGGCGTGAAAGAACCCGTCTGTTTGAAGGTTCCCGGACAAATCCTGCCAAGTCGATGCTTCAAATGGCCGCAATGGGTCATTCGCGTCATTTCCCCGCTGTCGGCGCTGTATTCGTGTTTCTCCTGATTGCGACTGCAAATACAGACATCGCCTTATGGGGCGCATGCTCACCATGTCGGTAGCAGAGGCGTACGACTAGGCAGGACGGCGAGACCTTGGTCTCGCCGGCACCCAGGCGGGTACCCCTGGAATAAAGGCAAGTTGATTGGTGCAAAGCCGGCACTTCGACAAAAGCCATTCGGCAAACGACGCGCTGTGCGAACGAGAGCCACTCCGCAAGGTTCATCGCAGCTCTACGATTCCCGCCCCGCGTCAATCACGTTAAGACAACGCGCTAACGCGTCCACGCCCCAGCGATACCGGCGCGTGAAAGATCGGAAGTTCGGGCTCGCGCCGCGCTGTCAGGCCCGCTTCACCAGTCGGATGATGAACAGCAGGATGCAGGCGCCCACGGTGGCACTGATAATTGCAGTGAGCCACCACGGCCCGATGCCGGGGAGGTGAAGCGTGCCCCAGAGCCAGCCGCCGATGAAGGCGCCGACGATGCCGACGATGATGTCGCCGACCAGGCCGTAGCCGCCGCCCTTCATGATCTGGCCGGCGAGCCAGCCGGCGATCGCGCCGATGATGATGAGAATAATAAGGCTTTCGAGTGACATGGTGCCCCTCCTGTCGCGGCCATGCCCCGGTGGCGGCCGCGCATCGCCAGATTGAATAGAAAACCGGCGGCTCCGTCGACTGCCTCAAGCCCGATTGTGGACTCTGTGTCTGACGGGGACGTGACGGATTGCCAGCACCCGCCGGACAACCAGCGCGGCCACCACCGGAATGGCGCCGAAGCCGACCGGCGCCGCCACGAAGGGGAAAATCAGCACCAGCAGACAGGCCAGCCCGATGCCGGCCAATTCGTGGGCCAAGAATCCGCGCCAGCGGGCGAGCCGGAACGGGAAGGCGAGCGGCACCGCCAGCACCACCAAGTCGTAGGTGTAGAGATAGGGCGTCGCCAGTAGCGCAGCCGCAGCGAGCGTCGCCACCTTGAGCACGTAGACGGCGCGGCCGCGCCAAACGATCGCGACACTGCCGGCAGCGGCGAGCGCGACCAGGGCCTGCACCGTCCAGGCCAGCCACTCGGCTCCGCAGTCGGAATGTCGTGGCCGTCCGGGCCGATCAGCTAGGTGCCCTGCCAATACGAGGCGGCGAGATAAACCGCATGGGCGACGATGATGGCAAAACAGGCAAGCTCGACTGGCCGCGCCAGCGGGACGCCGGCCGCGCGCGCCGCTGAAATCGGGTAGCTCGCCATCGCTGCCCTCGCGCTCGGAATGCCGCGAAGCTACCGGCGCCGCCTTGAAGAAAGCCCTAAAACGCCTTGCGCACTGGGGCTTTCAGGGATTGGCGCAAGGAAATATTGCGCCGCAGCATAAACTGCGGCACACTATCGGCTCGCAAGGAGACCATGAGATGCCGGCCGCCGCGCCTAAGAGGAGCGTCGCTCCGCTCAAGGACCTTTACGATATCGGCGAAATCCCGCCGCTCGGCCACGTGCCCGAGAAGATGCATGCCTGGGTGATCCGCAAGGAACGGCACGGGCCGCCCGACCAGGCCATGCAGCTCGAGGTCGTGCCGACCTGGCCCATCGCCGAGGACGAGGTGCTGGTGCTCGTGATGGCCGGCGGCGTCAATTACAACGGCGTCTGGGCCGGCCTCGGCCAGCCGATCTCCACCCTCGACGTGCACAAGCACCCGTTTCACATCGCCGGCTCCGACGCCGCCGGCATCGTCTGGGCGATCGGCAGCAAGGTGCATCGCTGGCAGGTCGGCGACGAGGTCATCGTCCATTGCAATCAGGACGACGGCGACGACGAGGATTGCAACGGCGGCGATCCGCTGCTCTCGCCCTCGCAGCGCATCTGGGGCTACGAGACGCCGGATGGCTCGTTCGCGCAATTCTGCCGCGTGCAATCGCGGCAGCTGATGCTCAAGCCGATGCACCTGACCTGGGAAGAGTCGGGCTGCTACACGCTTACGCTTGCCACCGCCTATCGCATGCTGTTCGGCCATTCGCCGCACACGCTCAAGCCCGGCGACAACGTGCTGGTTTGGGGCGCCTCCGGCGGGCTGGGCGTGTTCGGCGTGCAGCTGGTCGCAGCATCAGGTGCCAACGCCATCGGCGTCATCTCCGACGAGTCGAAGGCGGAGTATGTGTTCAATCTCGGCGCCAAGGGCGCAATCAACCGCAAGGATTTCAAATGCTGGGGCCAGATGCCGACGGTCGGCACGCCCGAATACGACGCCTGGGCCAAGGAGGCACGCCGCTTCGGCAAGGCGATCTGGGACATCACGGGAAAACGCGACGTCGACATCGTATTCGAGCATCCGGGCGAGCAGACCTTCCCGGTGTCCTGCCTGGTGGTGAAACGCGGCGGCA
Organism: uncultured Undibacter sp.; assembly: GCA_964563195.1. Lineage (GTDB taxonomy): Bacteria > Pseudomonadota > Alphaproteobacteria > Rhizobiales > Xanthobacteraceae > Pseudolabrys. The sequence goes on from CAZLWN010000052.1 coordinate 22,260, forward strand.
TGGTGGTGTTCTGCGCCGGCACCACCGGCTACAATCTCACTTTTGACGCGCGCTATGTCTGGATGCGGCAGAAGCGCATCCAGGGCTCGCATTTCGCGCATCTCAAGCAGGCCAGCCAAGCCAACCGCTTCGTGCTCGAGCAGCGCATCGACCCCTGCATGAGTGATGTGTTTGCTTGGGCGGACATTCCGCTCGCGCATATGAAGATGTGGAAGAACCAGCACCCGCCCGGCAATATGGCGGTGCTGGTCAACACGCCGCGCCCCGGTCTAAAGACGCTCGAGGACGTGCAGGAAGCGGCGGCCGACTAGGGCTGGACTGCGCCGCCCCGCCAGCCGCGAAGATTCATGCCACTAACAAATTCGGCAGAAATTCTTCGATAAGCTCAGCGTCGGATGCCGGTACCTCAACGACGTTATCGGTCGTCTCAAATTCATGTCCGCAAACCGGGCAGCGCCAAATATTGATAGTTTGGTGGTCACTTATGCTTTCGGACCATTCGGGAAAAATCAACGCCGTGCCGCACTGAACACATTTCGCTGAACATCTAAGGGATGCGGTCTTTGCCATGGTGATTTCCCCTTTTTATTTTTTGTGGCGGGCACACCCGCTTGTGAGCTTATGAGAACGACGCTCTCGGGCAGGCTGGACCCTCTGCCCAAGAGCGTCTTACCCATCTCCGAAGCTGAAGCTCCTCACGCAACAGACTTCTTCGAAGGCTTAAAAAAGAACCGGAACGTGCAAAAAAGCCATTGATCTGGATCAAAATACGTCAGTGACGATGTCTTGCATGTTGCATGTGAGGGCTAAGCGGGGCTGTTCAGTCGCCGATGTTTACCAGCAAAAATCTACCTGTACTGACGGCGAATGAAGCCGTACAATTGAGAGTAGAAAAAATGGCGGAGCGAAGAATTTAAGGCTCGACTTAAATAAAGTGAGGAGAACGTCATGTTTGGGGAGGCCGCTGCATACGCTGAGCTTAGTCGGTCACTAGGACTGACAAAGAAAGAGATTGAACCCATCTTGGCTGCTGGCGGCGACCCGGCCGAACAACAATTTATGGAATGCTGCTGGTGCTTATGGAAGGCGGACGGGATTGAATTAGTAGAGCCATTTATTGAAGCGGCTTTCAATATTTTGCCCGAGCACTCCCGCTCTGTCCTTTTCCAAAG
>CAZLWN010000053.1:0-23379 GCA_964563195.1 uncultured Undibacter sp.
TGCGGAAGTAAGTCGACAGTTCCATCGGGCAGCGCACGCCCTCCGGCACGTAGACAAAGGAGCCGTCGGAGAACACCGCCGAATTCAGCGTGGCAAAGAAATTGTCCGACGTCGGCACCACCGAGCCCAGATACTTTTTCACCAATTCGGGATGCTCGCGCACGGCCTCCGACATCGGCATGAAGATGACGCCGGCCTTTTTCAGCTCTTCCTTGAAGGTTGTAGCCACCGAAACGGAATCAAACACGGCGTCGACCGCGACACGGCCCGAGCTGAATTCGCCACCGGTTGTCTCGTCGTCGAGCGCGCTCGGCTCGCTTTGCTTGCGCACGCCGGCGAGGATTTCCTGCTCCTTCAGCGGAATGCCGAGCTTCTCGTAGGTGCGCAGGATTTCCGGATCGACCTCGTCGAGCGAGGCAAGCGCTTTCTTCTTCGGCGCCGAATAGTAATAAGCGTTTTGGTAGTCGATCTTCGGATAGTTGACGCGCGCCCAGGTCGGCTCGCGCATGGTCAGCCAGCGCTTGTAGGCTTCCAGCCGCCAGGCCAGCATCCATTCCGGCTCGTTCTTCTTGGCCGAGATGAAACGGACGGTGTCTTCGTTGAGGCCCTTGGGGGCCTTTTCGGATTCGATATCGGTGACGAATCCATATTTGTATTGATCAACGTCGATGCGGCGGACCTGCTCGACGGTCTCATGTACGGCCGGCATTCTTCCCTCCGCTCACGGTTGCAAGGACCGCGGGTTGGATTTGTCGGTTATGGTGGCTGAGCGCTGTTCGCTTTAGCTTACCCTTTTGCGTTTGCTCTGATGATCCGCGGCCGCCGCTTACGCGGCGATCCCGCGCCTCTCCTTAACTAATGATCCCGCCAGCATAATCCAAGTTTCCAGGAACCGCTTTACCTCGGCTTCGGTGCTGCTCCAGCCCAGGCTGAGCCGCACCGCGCCCCGCGTATGCTGCGGTTCCACCCCCATGGCCGCTAATACGTGTGAGGCGGTGACCTTGCCGGACGAGCAGGCAGAGCCGGAGGACACGGCTATGCCATTGAGATCAAAAGAGATTATAGCCGTCTCTGCCTTCATCCCGGGAACCGAAAACAGCGTCGTGTTGGGCAGCCGCGCGGCAGCCGCGCCGAAGATCACCGCATCCGGCGTCGCCGCCTTGATGCCGGCTTCGAGCTGGCCGCGCAGCTCGGCCATGTGACGGGCGTCCGCCTGCCAGGTGTCAGCCGCAGCGGAAGCGGCGGTGCCGAAGCCGGCAATCGCCGCAACATTCTCGGTGCCGGCACGTAAAGATCGTTCCTGCCGGCCGCCCTTAATGAGCGGATCGGCGATGTGGATGTCGCCGCGGCGGATGAGCGCACCCGACCCTTGCGGCCCGCCGAGCTTGTGCGAGGAAAGCGTCATCAGGTCGGCGCCGAGGGCGTCGATGCCGCAGTCGACGCGGCCAGACCCCTGCACCGCGTCCACGTGCAGCATGCCGTTGGCAGCGTGCACGATGTCGGCAATCTCAGGCGTAGGCTGGATGACGCCGGTCTCGTTGTTGGCGAGCATCACCGAGATCAGTGGCCGCTCGGCCCGAGCAATGGCCCTTCTAAGAGCATGAAGATCGACCAGGCCGTCGGCATCGACCGGCAGCACCTCAACGTTTTCGGATGCAAAGCGGCCACCGCTGGCGACCGAAGGATGCTCGACCGCCGACACAAAAAGCCTGTCGCGCGGGCGCTTTTCGCTTGCCGTCTCGAGCGCCGGCGTCAGCGCCAGCATGTTGGCTTCGGTGGCGCCGCTGGTGAGTGTGACGTTTTTTGCTTCCGCGCCAACGAGTTGCGCGACCTGCGCGCGTGCCGCCTCGACCAGGCCGCGCGCCGCCCGCCCTTCCGCATGCACCGACGCAGCGTTGCCGGTCAGCTCCAGCGCTGCACTCATGGCGGCGCGCGCCGGCTTGCGCAGCGGGGCGGTGGCATTCCAGTCGAAATAGACGCGCTCGCTCATCGAATCCCGTGGTAATTCGTTACCATTGCGCGCCAGCCCCCGCAAAATCCTTGCTTTTTGCCCTACGGATCGTGTTAGAAGCCGACGCGTTGGCCAAGCTTATAGCGCGAGTTTCGGCGCTGCACAGCGGAAAACACCATATTTAGAATAGTTCTAAAAAGGACCCCGCTGGCCCAGTTCGAGGTCTAAGCAATGCCTGAGGTCATCTTCACCGGCCCCGCCGGACGCATCGAGGGCCGCTACCACCCAGCGCGGCAGAAAAACGCGCCGATTGCGATCATCTTGCACCCGCACCCGCAATTTGGGGGCACGATGAACCACCCGATCATCTACCAGCTCTACTACGCCTTCGTGCACCGGGGCTTTTCTGCGCTGCGCTTCAATTTTCGTGGCGTCGGGCGCAGCCAGGGCGCCTTCGACCACGGCCAAGGTGAATTGTCCGATGCCGCGGCCGCGCTGGACTGGGCGCAGACCATCAATCCGGAAGCCAAGAGCTGCTGGATCGCCGGCTTCTCGTTCGGCGCCTGGATCGGCATGCAGCTGCTGATGCGCCGGCCGGAGATCGAAGGCTTCATCTCGATCTGCCCGCCGGCCAATCTCTACGACTTCTCGTTCCTGGCGCCCTGCCCGTCGTCCGGCCTGATCATCCACGGCGACAAGGACGCGGTGGTGCCGCACAAGGACGTCACCACCCTGGTCGACAAGCTCAAGACCCAGAAGGGCATCGTCATCGAGCAGAAGGTGGTGCAAGGCGCCAACCATTTCTTCGATGGCAAGGTCGAGCCGCTGCTCACCTCGATCGGCGCCTATCTCGACAAGCGCCTCAAGAACGACCGCAAGCCGAGCGCTGCGTAACGCACAAAATCCCGGATGGTGACCTGAGCGGGAAATCCGCTATCGTCTCTCGCTGCGATTCGCGTCCAAACGCCAGCCGAACTGCCCGATGCTGCTCGTCAAAACCTATCTCGACAAAAGCCGTGTTCACGGTCTCGGCGTCTTTGCGGGCGAGTTCATCCGCAAGGAGACAAAAGTCTGGCGGTTCGTCATCGGCTTCGACCGCTTCTACAACGCCAAGACATTCGCCAAACTACCCAAGCCAGCCAAAGACTATATCAAGCATTACGGCTATCGCTGGGGGCGCGAAATTCTCTTTTCCGCCGACCACGATTCCTACATGAATCATTCGGAAAATCCCAACACCTATCTGAAAAACGGCTTCGCCATCGCGCGCCGCAATATTCGCAAGGGCGAGGAAATCACCTACGATTACCGCCAATTCGGCGAGGGATTTTGCGCGGCGTTTTTGAAGAAGCCTTCGCGAAAACGTGCTAAGGCCGCGCGATCACGCCGCCCGGCATCGGCTGTTTGACGCCTGTGGTGGTCGGGAAGGTCAGCGGCAAGCCGTTGCGCACGCGCACCGCCAGATAAGCAAACGCCTGCGCTTCGAGCGCGTCGGCCGACCAGCCGACCTCGTCGGCGGTTTCCACCGTCGCGGGCGCCATGCGCGCCGTCAGTATCTCCACCATGGTGCGGTTGCGCGCGCCGCCGCCGGCGACGATCCAGGCTTTCGGTACCGCCGGTAATTTTGCAACGATCAGGCCGACCGCCTGCGCGGTGAGCGCCGACAGCGTCGCCGCCCCATCCGGCACCGAATAATCCGGCAGCCCGATATTGGCGAAGGCGAAGCTGTTGCGGTCGAGCGACTTCGGCGGCTGGAGCGCGAAAAAGCCATCGGCCAACACGCGGTCGATAAAACCCTGATCCGGTTTTCCGGTCGCCGCCACGTCGCCGAAATTGTCGTAAGGCACGCCGGTACGCGCGCGCATGAAGTCGTCGATCAGCGCGTTGCCGGGCCCGGTGTCGCAGGCGATCGGATCGCCGCCGTCGACGAAGGTGACATTGGCGACGCCGCCCACGTTGAGCACCGCGATGGGATGTGGCCGTTTCAAATCGCGCGCCAGCGCCTGATGATAGACCGGCACCAGCGGCGCGCCCTGCCCGCCGGCGGCGATGTCGGCGGCGCGAAAATCGCAGGCCACCGGCAATTTCAGCCGCGCGGCAAGCCGCCCGCCGTCGCCGATCTGCACCGTCAAACGAGCGGCCGGCTTGTGCAGCACGGTCTGGCCATGGAACCCGACCAGCGCGATGCTTACGCGGTCGATTCGATGATCGGCGACAAAAGTCTCGACCGTTTCCGCGTGCACGCGGGTCACGAAGGCATCGGCCTCGGCCAGCACACCCGGCCGCGACACGCGGTCGGTCAGGCTTGCGCCTTGCGCCAGCGCTTGCCGCAGCAGCGCCCGCTCTTCCTCGGTATAGGGCCGGTAGCCGGTTGGCCCAAACGTGACGATGCGCTCGCCGTCGGTCTCCAGCAGGGCCACGTCGACGCCGTCGAGCGAGGTCCCGCTCATCAGCCCAATCGCCCGCACCACCCCCAACGCCCGCCCCTTCATATATTTGCCGGACCTGTTACACCACGCGCCACAAGGACACGACAAGGCCGCCGCCCGAGACTGCCCATGAGCGCCTATAAATCCGACTTTCTTAACGTTCTGGCCGAGCGCGGCTTCATCCACCAGGTGTCGGAGCCCGACGCGCTCGACGCAGCTGCCAAATCGGGCAGCATCGCCGGCTATATCGGCTTCGATTGCACCGCACCCTCGCTGCATGTCGGCTCGCTGCTGCCGATCATGCTGCTCTATTGGATGCAGCAGACCGGGCAAAAGCCGATCGCGCTCATGGGCGGCGGCACCACGCGGGTGGGTGACCCCTCCGGCAAGGACGAAAGCCGGCGCATCCTGAGCGAGGAAGCGATCGAGCAGAACCTCAAGGGCATCCGCGCGATCTTTGCGAAATTCCTGAAATTCGAGGGCGCGGGCGGCAATGCCGTCATGGTCAACAATGCCGACTGGCTGAATAACCTCAACTACATCGATTTCCTGCGCGACGTCGGTCGGCACTTCTCGGTCAACCGCATGCTGTCGTTCGACTCCGTAAAGATGCGGCTCGACCGCCAGCAGGAACTGTCGTTCCTCGAATTCAATTACATGGTGCTGCAGGCCTACGACTTCGTCGAGCTCTACAAGCGCGAGAAATGCATCCTGCAAATGGGCGGCTCCGACCAGTGGGGCAACATCGTCAACGGCATCGACCTCGGCCGCCGCATGATGAACGCGCAGCTGTTCGCGTTGACCTCCCCGCTGATTACCACCACATCCGGGGCCAAGATGGGCAAGACCGCTGCAGGCGCGGTGTGGCTCAACCCGGACATGTTGCCGCCTTACGACTACTGGCAGTACTGGCGCAACACCGAAGACGGCGACGTCGCACGATTCCTCAAGCTGTTCACGGTGCTGCCGCTCGACGAAATCGCGCGGCTCACCGCCTTGAAGGATCAAGAGATCAACGAAGCCAAGAAGGTGCTCGCCACTGAAGCCACGGCCCTCGTGCACGGGCGCGCCTTAGCCGAGCAAGCCGCCGAGACCGCGCGCAAGACCTTCGAGGAAGGCGCGCTCTCCGAAACGCTGCCGACCGTATCGGTGCCGCGCAAGCATATCGACGCCGGCTTCGGCGTGCTCAACGCCTTCGTGGCAGCTGGCCTTGCTGCCTCCAACGGCGAGGTACGCCGTGCAATCGCCAACAACGCGATTGCGGTGAACGACAAGCGCATCACCAGCGACAAGCACCTGATTGGCGAGAAAGACCTCACGCCCGAAGGCGTGATCAAGCTCTCGCTCGGCAAGAAGCGTCATGTGCTGCTGCGGCCGGAATGAAGCCGGCCGCCGTCTCCCGCTCACTGCTTCGGCGGAATGAAAGCGGGGTCGAACTGCCCCGGCGACGGGATGAATTTGCGCAAGATTCCCGGCGCGATCGCGCTCACCGGATTGACCGTGATGCGCGGGGCGCTCGGCGGTCCGGTGGCCTCGTAGGTGATGCCGAGCAGGCCCTCGTTACTGCCGCCGCCGAGAATCAGCCCGACGATCGGAATTTGCCCGAACATGTTGTTGAGGCCGTAGAACGGCACGAAGGTTCCGCGCAGGTGCACGTCGTTCTTGACGTAGTCGATCTGCCCTTCGACTGTCGCGCCCACGACCGGCCCACGCACCACGCCGTCGCGGATCGCCATCTTGCCGGGGAATCGGGTGAAATTCGCATGCATCTCGGAAAACTGTACGCTACCGCGCGGCTGCCCGGGCGCGTCGCCGACCACCCGCTCCAGCGCGGGTTCGCCTCGCACGGCGAAATTGCCGATATGGAGAGTGCCAATTCTTGGCTTTTTGTCCTGCGTTGGCGGATCCATCGCCACCCACATTTGTCCGCCCTGCATGCGCGGATACATGTCAGTGAAGCGGAACAGCGACCCGGCATCGTCAGTCTCGATATAGATGACCTGGTGGTTGTCGCTAGCGCGCAAACGCAAATCCCCGTTCAGCGGCGTGTCGCGGCCGATCTTGGATGTCATCGTGAAGCTGCGTATGTGCCCGGCATGGCGCGACAGTTTGAGGCTGAGCCCACGCAGCGTTTCGCCGTTGTGGCCGGCCACTGTTCCGAGCTTGATATCGAGATCGAGATCGGTCTCTTTATGCGGGATCTTATCCGCCTTGCTTCCGGCCAGCGATGATTTCACGAAATTGCGCCCGTCATAAACGTCGCCGCTCATTGCGACGTGCAGCACGCCGTCGTTGCCGCGATCGGCCTTGAGCGTCGCCTTGTCGCCGCTGGAAATGCCGAACACCGGCAGATTGGCCGATACGATCTCACCCGAATTGTCGAGCTCGATCGAGCCTTTCACGTTCGCGCCCGCGCCGTCGATCTCAAGATCGTCGATGCGGAGCGACTTGGCGGTCTTGAGCATCGTGTAGCTTGCGTGCGCGGGCTTGCCGGCCGGCTTCAGCCAACCCGGCAGCAGATTGTCGATCGTCACCGACGTGAGATCGGCATCCACGCTGAAACTATTATTTTTGCTGTCTTCACCGATCTGACCGGTGATCTTGATTGGGATCGTGCCGCTGACGGAATCGCCGAACTTAATGCCGAGCTTCCGGCGGGCGGCGTCATCGAGCTTCGCCAGCAATTGCAATTGGGCGTCGCTGTCTTTTCGTTTATGAATGTCGAGCACGGCGGGCATGCCGTTGACCTTGGCGTTGCCCTTGATCTGGTAGCCATCGTTGGACGCGGTCACCCGCAGCGATGAGGCTTCGATCTTATCGCTCATCAGCATCTTGTCGGCGGTGAAATTGGTCAGGTCGGCCGTGATGGCATAGGTCGCGGGTTTCGTCGGCATCTTGGTCGCGATCTCGAGGTCGACGGTGACCCGCGCGGCGACGGTGCCGCGGGTCGAGGCCGGATCGAGGGTCAGGGCTCCGACCTTGTCGCGCATACCTTCGCCTGAAAGCACCACCGCCATCGCCGGCACCGCGCCGTCTATGCGGAAGCGGGTGTGCGTCGGCGCTGGTTTCGGATGCATGTCCGGCACATCGAAAATGCCGTTGGCGACATTGAGTTTACGGCCGCCCGCCACGTCCACGGTGCCTCGCCCCAGGCTCACAACGGCATGCCGTCCGGAAACGCGAAGCGTGAGATCGGCGTCGTGAATCTCTGGCAGAGTGGGGAGCGGGTGCAGAGTCGTGCCGCTGGTCTCGAGGTCGATGGAAAGCCCGTCAGCGTGCATTGGCGGGCCGTTATGTCGGAAGTCCGCCAGCGGCGCATTGCCGGCGATCACGACACGCTCGACGATGCCGCCGAAAACATGTTCCTCGACCCATTTCCGCACCGGATAGTTGGCAAAGATCGGCCACAGCCGTTTCAACACCGACCCCGGCATGCGCGTGCAGGCGACGCCAAACGCCAAATGCGGCTCGGTGCCAGAGAAATCGAGGCTGCCGGTCAGCGCGATGCCAATATTGTACAACGGCCGCGTATCGACGCGGCCCAAGTCGCCTTGTACAAGATCGATGCGTTGGTGCAGCGTATCGATGCGCCCGTGCATCGCCACCCGATTGATGGCAAATCCTTCCGCGTCTCGCGTCCCCAGCCCGGTCAGAATCACGGGATCGATAACTGAATCACCACGCGTCACGTTGAACTGCCAGATGCCGCTCTGATCGGCCGGCGCCTGCAGGGTGGCGCGCATGGTGAATTGATTGCCGCTCGAACGCACTTGAAATGGAATGATCAAGGCGCGCTGATTCGCCTCCCAACTAAAACGGATGTCGGCGTTGTCGACCGGCACGATTATGCCTTCCTCGCTGTGATCGATGACATCGCCGCGATCTGCGACCACCTGACCCTGTAAGCGCTGGAGCACGCCGACGGACGAGACCTCCGCGCGCACGCTTGCTGACAACGGCAAGTTGGCTTCGATCTTGCTTTCATTAAAACGCAAGGCCAGCAGAATGTCGGCGAGCGAGACATCGCGCGCTTCCAGGCCGATCGCACGCACGCCGCCATCGAGCGGTCGCATCGCGGCGCTCAGCACCCAGGGCCGCTTTGGATTCTCCGACGATAGGCGGAACGTCAAGCCGCCCTGATGCGGCCGCATCAGACTTACGTTGATACGGCTGAAGGTCCAATGCTTGCCGCTGCGATGGTCGTCGACGATCAGATTTCCGTTCTTCAGGCCAAGTTCGCGCAGATCATGGCCATCGAGACCGGTGGCGCCGAGACCCTCAATCCACGCCAGCAGCCCGGTCAGATCCGCGACACCCGCGCGCAACGGGCTCTGCGGTGCGTTCTTTTCGGGCGCCGCAGGCGCAGGCATAGGCGCCGGCGAGGCCGTGGCAATCGGCCGATTGTTGGCACCGGCGTACACGGTAACCGTGCCGTTGGTCTCGATGCGCACCGCCATTTCGGCACCCACCAGATTGAGGCTGCGCGCGCGCACCTGCCCTTGCAGCAGGCCCATGCCGGAAATTCCCACTTCCGCTTTTGGCGCACTCGCGACAATGGTCCCGTCGGGAGCGCGTACCACGACGTCGCGCACGCGCAACGAGGGGCGGCCGTTCTCGTCGCGCTCGAGCTGGGTGCCGCCGACCGAAACGGTGTGCTTGCCGCCGAAATTTTCCTCGATTGCCGACTTCAGCCACGGCGTCGCCAAGTCGAATTCGATCGGTCCGCTCGCCAAGCGCCACCACAAGCCTAGCCCGGCGACGACGACGACCGCGATAGTGATAGTCGCACCCCAGAACATCCGCCGCATGAACGGCCGGCGCAGTAGCCGGACCAAGCCGCGGCGCATGCTGCTCCACTGGCGGCGCGCCGCGCTGTGAGACGCCGGGTGGTGAGCGGCATGCCTGGCGGTATGGTGATGCTGCGGCTGATGCGGATGCTGCCGGTGGGGATGTTGGCCGTGCGGGTGCTGCTGATGCTGAGACGAATGGCCGTGGCCTGCCCCCTGGTGGCCCGGATGTCTCGGCTTGTTGTGGTCGCTGCGTGTCATGCCCTAAGGGGCGCCCCTCATTCGGCGTTAAGCGCATCCTTTGCCGCCAGCCGGCACTTCGGCCGGACGGCCCGTGGCAGGCATCCGTGGAACCGCTTGCGCCCACCCGACGCAAATGGCAGTTGCGACTTTGACGGCTCGAAAACGACGAAAGGAAGGCATATGGGGCGCGAAATGGCAGCAGGCGCGAAGGCGCCGGCTTTCAACCTGCCCCGCGACGGCGGCATGACCGTATCGTTGAGGGACTTCCGGGGCCGCAATCTGGTCCTCTATTTCTATCCGAAGGCCGATACGCCGGGCTGCACCAGGGAGGCTATGGCATTCTCGAAGCTTCGCGCTGGCTTTGCCAAAACCGGCACCGACATTCTCGGCGTCTCGGCCGATCCCGTCGCGGCGCAGGACAAGTTCAAATCCAAGCATAAACTGAAGATCGCGCTCGCCTCCGACGAGACCAAGAAAATGTTGCGGGCCTACGGGGCTTGGGGCGAGAAATCGATGTATGGGCGCAAATACATGGGCGTCTTGCGCAAGACTTTTCTGATCGACGGGCAAGGCCGTATCGCCCGGATCTGGCCGAAAGTGAGCGTGCCCGGCCATGCCGAGGCGGTGCTCGAAGCCGCCCGCGCCCTGTAATCCTCTGCTTTTCCTGCCGAATCGCGCCGCTGTGGCGCGCGAATTACCGGTTTCTTAACCATATCCGGTTGATATCGCCTCTAGCTGGTCCATCGGTTTGAGCGTCGATGTCGTATTCCTTCACGTCCTATTTCCAGACCACCAAACAAACCGGCCGACCCGCACAGCCGCGCGCTCAATCGGCCGCCATCATCTCTCGCCACGTCCAGCGCATTTATAACGGCTATACGCTGGTGCATGGGGGACGGCAGGTCCGCATCGGCCCGATCGCGTTCTGGATCGTGGTCGGCACGCTGGTGGTAATGGCGGTGTGGTCGATCGCGACCGGCACCTATTTCGCCTTCCGCGAAGACGTGCTCACCCGCCTTATCGGGCGCCAAGCCCAGATGCAGTTCGCCTATGAGGACCGCATCGCCGAATTGCGCGCGCAGGTCGACCGTATCACCAGCCGCCAACTGCTCGACCAGGAGCAGTTCGAACAAAGACTAAAATCCCTGTTGCAAAGGCAGGCCACGCTCGAGCAGCGCACCAATGCGCTGGCCGGCGACATGTTGACCACCGGCTCGATCGGCCCGACCCACCACGCGCCGCCGAAGCCGGCGCCGGCTGACAGATCGTTGAAGGCTTCCCCGATCAATGACACCGCGATCCTGGTTGCGCCGCCCGACCGCGAGGCGCGTCTTGAATCGCGCGAGCTGCCGGCAAGCGCGACGCGTCTTACAGCCCGCACCAATACCGGCGGGCTCACCGGCGTGCTGGCGCGCGTTTCCGCCGCGCTCGACAAGGTCGCGCATCGGCAGACCGCGGCGCTGACCGACCTCGAAGAGCACGTCGACAGCAAGGCACGGCGCATCCGCAGCGTGCTCAGCGATCTCGGCGTCGTCACCGGCAAGAGACCGGGCGATTCAAAAGTCGGGGGCCCGTTCGTGGCGGTCAAGCCGCCAAAGCCGGGAGCGAGCGCCTTCGACCATCAGCTTTACCGCATCAATCTCGCGCGCGCGCATATCGATCGTTATAAACACACGCTGCTCGCCGTGCCGGTGCGCAAGCCGGTCGCCGGCGAAGTCGACATGAGCTCGCCGTTCGGGGTGCGCACGGATCCCTTTCTCGGGCGGCCGGCGATGCATACCGGCATCGACCTGCGCGGCGAGACCGGCGAACTGGTGCACGCCACCGCCAACGGCAAGGTCTCGATCGCCGGCCGCGAAGGCGGCTACGGCAAAATGGTCGAAATCGACCACGGCAATGGCTTCTCCACCCGCTACGGTCACCTCTCGGAAATCGATGTAAAGGTCGGCCAGGCGGTGCGCATCGGGCAGGTCCTCGGCAAGATCGGCTCGACCGGCCGCTCCACGGGGCCGCATCTGCATTACGAGACGCGCATCAACAACGAACCGGTCAATCCACAGAAGTTCCTGCGCGCGGGCTTGCGCCTCGGCAGGGTCTAAGCCCGGCGGCGGCCGGTTGCCATCAGCGCCGTCCTATAAGATGAATCGCTGACAACGGGATTCTTAAAAGGGGGACGCCGCCTCATGCCGATCGGGCCACGCCACCCATGGCTCGGCGCGGCGGGCTTTCACATCGCGCTGCCGCTGCTCGAACACTTCCACCGCAAGCGGCACATTTACCGTGCAGGCAGCGCTTTTGCGCGCGCACGTATAGCCGCCATCAAGGACAAGATCGAACGCGGCGAGACCATCTATCTCGCCGGTGTCTCCGCCACCGGCACCCATAATTCCGGTGTCGCGCTCGTCACGGTCACCCGCGCCGGCGGTCCCGAGTTAATTTTCAACAATGAGGAAGAACGCTTCTCAGGCGTCAAACACACCAACGCTTATCCGCAGCATTCGATCGAGGCGATGCGCGCATGGCTCGCCTCCAACGGGCTCGGGCCCGAGCGCATCGATGCCTGGTTTGCATCCTGGGATTATGCCGCGTTCGGCGCCACGCTCATCCGCACGCTGCTGGAAGAGGCGCCGGCGAGCTTCAGCATGATCCACGGCCAAGCAACGCCGCTGTTCAATATGCGCGACCTCGACCGCGGCCGGCGTGCCTCACGTCACATCGGCCGCCAGCTCGGCTTAGACGAGTCGGTGGCGCTGATCGGCACGCCGCATCACGACAATCACGCCTGGTTCTCCTTTGCGGTTTCGCCCTTCGCCCGCGAGACGCAGCCGGTGATGGTGGCGGTGCTTGACGGGCTCGGCGACATGGGCGCGATCTCGCTTTACGTTGTCGAGCGCGGCCATATGCGCCGGCTATACGCCAACAACAGCGTGTTTGACTCGCTCGGCATCTTCTACGCCGTGATCAGCTCCACCCAGGGAGGCTGGACCTGGCTGTCGAGCGAAGGCCGCTACATGGGCGCCACCGCCTATGGCAACAACGACCGCAAGACCAATCCCTATTACGCCGCGTTGAAAGAGGTTTTCACACTGGCGCCCGAGGGCCGCGTTTTGCTCAACCGCGACCTCGCCAATTGGCCGCGCGACATTCTACACAAGCCCTACACCGCCGCGCTGGTGCGCATCCTGGGCGAGCCGATCGCACCCGAGGAAATGTGGAACCCGGACGCGGTGCTACGCATCGAGGACATCCGGCACAGCGAGAACACGCAAGCGCGCCTCGACAAGGCGGCGGCGACCCAGATGGTGTTCGAAGACGCGCTCATCCACGTCATCGGCCATGTCGTTCGCGCGACCGGCAGCGACAAGCTGGTTCTGACCGGCGGCATCGGGCTCAACGCGCTCGCGAACATGCGCCTGCTCGAGCATTTCGACGGCGACTTTTACCGGCGCGAGATCGGACGGACGGCACGGCTGCACCTGTGGGTGCCGCCGACGCCCAACGATGCCGGCGTCACCATGGGCGCGGCTTATATGGGCGCCTACCTCGCCGGCCACGGGCTGGGTCCGCCGCTCCAGCACGCCTTCTATTGCGGCGTGCCGCCCAAGGCGCGTGATATTCGCACGGCGCTTGACGCCAGCACCGACGTGGAATGGATCGAGCTGGTTGCGGCTGACAGCCCGGATGTCCGCGCGCACTACGCCGATTTCATGGCCTTCATGACCGCGCAGGATGCCGTCTTCGCGCTCTATCAGGGCGCGGCCGAGACCGGCCCGCGCGCGCTCGGCCACCGCTCGATCCTGGCCAATCCGTGCAATCCGGCCACGCGCGAGAACCTCAACGCGCGGGTCAAATACCGCGAGGCGATCCGCCCGCTGGCGCCGATGCTGACGCTGGACGCGGCCAAGCAGTTATTCGAACTGGCGGAGGGCGCCAGCGACGCTGACTACAACGCCTATAATTACATGGTGTTGACCGCGCATGCGAACGCGCTGGCGCGCAAGCGCATTCCCGCGGTGGTGCACGCCGACGGCACCGGCCGCTTGCAGATCGTCCGCGAGGCCACCGATCCCCTCACCTACGCATATTTGAAGGCGCTCGGCCACCGCATCGGCGTCGAGGTCGCGGTCAACACCTCGTTCAACGTCGCAGGGCCGATCGCGCAGACGCCGCAACAGGTGCTCGACACGCTGCGCCGCTCCAAAGGGCTCGACGCCGTGCTGATGTTTTCCGATGACGGTCAGGTGTTCGCTGCGCTCCACGCTGGAATTGGAAGCGGGGGCGGCGCATGTTTCCGGCAATGGCTAACGGAATGGCAGGCGGAGACGGGAAAGCGGCTGGTGATATGAGTCGGCGCGCCCCGATGCGGTGAATAGCGCATCAAGCAAAGCGGTGCTATCCGAGACGGTCATTAGCCAAGCAGTCCAGCGTACAGCGAACTATAGGCCGGTGAAGGTCCTTGCGATATTGAGTGCCTTTGCACTTGTTGTTGCGCCAGCCAAATCACTCTCGCTGCTTCACATTCACTGAAATTATTGGTAAGTTAGCCGCTAATTGGGGCGTTTCTTATCCAATGACCGCCTACTACGCTGCCATTGTGACTTTGCTCGCAAGCCTCGCGATCATTGCCCTCGCTTTGCTCGTGAGCAGTAAACGCTTTCCTTCGGCCGCCGCTGCTGCGGCGACATCGACGGTTTACCGAATCAGGTCGATCTATTTCGTTATTATCGTCGGCGTGGCCATCATCGTATTGGCGTTCACGCTTCCCATCACTCCCTATTCCAACACGTACGGCAAGGGAAAGCCGGACGTTACAGTCGAAGTCCTCAGCGAAATGTGGAGCTGGACGTTGACACCCGGTCCAGGCGCTCGATCTGCCGAGGGCAACCTCGTCTTGCCAGTCGGCAAAGTCGTGGATTTCGAGGTTTCGTCGAAGGACGTCAATCATAATTTTGCGATCTACAATTCGACAGGTGAACTGGTCGCCCAGGTTCAAGCCATGCCGGACTATACCAACCACTTGTTCCACAGGTTCAATGTGCCGGGCCACTATTACGTACTCTGTCTCGAATATTGCGGCGTTGCTCATCACGCGATGTACAGCGAATTCGACGTGAAGTAGGGAGCCGGGACCAATGGATGACGAGCGATACACGCACGCGATCCGGCGCGTCACGCAGCTCTGGGTATGGACTGTTCCGATTCTCTTTCTCGTGCTTGTGTTGCTGGGACTGATATTGCGTGCGGGCCAGGCCGGCATCATCGATACTGATGCTGACCTTTTCTATGCCGTCATGACACTCCATGGTCTCGGCATGGCGGGGGCCGCGTTTGTTGCTGGCTTTGCCGGCGTGACCTACCTGCTTGCGCGTTATGTGCGCGTCAATCTCGCGGTCGCCTGGCTGATGTACGCTCTCACGGTCCTTGGCGTCGTCGGCATTGTGATCGCATGCCTGATCGGTAGGTTCGGTCCCGGCTGGTATTTGCTTTATCCGTTGCCGTTTCTCGCCGGTGGCGCATGGCCGCATTGGGCATTAGGACTCGCTGTGGCGTCGCTAATTGTGCTTGGCGTTGCTTGGCTTCTGGGCCAGATCGACGTGTTCCGCGCACTGGTTACAAGGTACGGTCTGACGAACGTATTGGCGTGGCAGTATTTCGGGAAAGAGAGCACTGGCAGGGTGGAAATTCCACCGATCGTTCTCATCTCGACGGCGGGCTGCCTCGTGCCCGGCATTCTCACAACAATCGACGGTGCGGTCCTGTTGATGCTTTATCTCTTCAAGTGGTTCAGTCCCGCGCTTACGCTCAATCCACTACTCCTCAAGAACATGGTGTTTCTCTGGGGGCATACGCTCGTCAACATCACCATGTATCTGGGAGTGGCCATGGTGTACGAACTCCTGCCGAAGTACACGGGTAGGCCCTGGAAAACCAACGCGATCGTGGCCATCGCGTGGAACGCCGTACTGTTCCTAGTGCTGCTGGCCTTCTTCCATCACCTCTACATGGATTTCGCGCAGCCCGTTTCGCTCCAGTACATCGGCCAGGTGGCCTCATATCTGAGCGCCGTTCCGGCCACCGTGGTCACGGTCTTCGGCGTCATTGGACAGGTCTACCGCTCAGGAATACAGTGGCGCTTCGTTCCGCTTTGTTTCTTTCTTGGGGTTATCGGCTGGGTTATCGGCGGTTTCGCCGCTGTGGTCGACTCGACGATCACTGTAAATTCGGCTTTCCACAACACATTGTGGGTTCCGGCCCATTTTCACACGTACTTTCTCGTTGGATACTTTCTAATGCTCTGGGGCCTTCTCTATGAGTTTTCCGGCTCTGCACGTGAGACACTCGCCAAGATTGGACTTTGGCTGCTGGTCGCCGGCGCATACGGATTCCTCTTCATGTTCTATTTGGGCGGTGCGCTCGGCGTGCCCAGGCGATTTGCCACCTACAGCAGCATTCCGATAGCCTCGTTGGCGGCATCCAGCCAAAGCATTGCCCTTATAGCGTCCGCCTTCGTTGTGCTCCTCATCATCGGATTGCTTTTTGTGTTCGGCGTCATATATGCGGGATTGGCGAACAGATCCTCCGCCAGCAAGGCTGCTTCGCCGGTTCATTAAGTCGTGCAGGAAGCATTGCGGCGAGCAGTCGCGAAGCAGCCATGATTCTGACCAAACGTTTCATTAGCTTGCTGGCCGGCATTTTGATCCTGGGCGGCGGTGGCGGTGTCGTCTGCGCCTGGACGCTGGGCCTCTCCGCATTCACTTCGTACAGCTATACGCTCAGCAATGCTGGCCCGGTGCCGCGCGCGGCCCCTGAAATCTCGTTCGTTGATCAATTCGGCAACGAGCGCCGTCTCGCGTCGTTGCGGGGACGTCACATATTGCTAAATGTTTTTTACGGGTCCTGTCTCACCATCTGTCCGATTGTTATCGAACAACTGCGCGAGGTCTATGCCGATCTGCATGCCGCGCAGCGGGACAAGCTCGTCATTCTGAGCATCAGCGTTGATCCGGCGCGCGATACCACCGAACGATTGCTCGATCTTTGGCGCAACGAAGGCGCATTCGCGGGCTGGATCATGGCGCAGCCTGCGGATCGCTCGATCGATAAGGTCGCGCGGGAATTCGGCATCTGGGTTTTCGCCAAGAACGACGGGACGATCAATCACTCGGCCGATCTGTTTCTGATAGATCCGGACGGACGCATCGTTCGCGTGATTTCACCGCAGTCGAACAGCGATCGGATAAGAGACGATCTTGAAAAATATCTCTAGACTGCTGGCCGTCTTCCTGCTGCCTGCGCTCTTACTGTTGCCGCGCATCGATGCGATTTTCAGTGCGACGATGCCGCGAAAGGCGCTGGTCGAGCCTCTGTTGCTCTTGCTTTGCGGCTGGGTCGTATCCCGGCTTTGTCATGAGCGCCGAACGGCATCCTATGCGCCTTCCGCCGTCGTGGCCGCGACACTGCTATTGCTGTTCTGGATGATTCCTCGCTCGATCGACCTAACCCAGATCTATTTGAGCGCTAACGCGCTTTACATCGTCAGCCTCTTCGCCGCTGGTTTTCTGTTGTCACATTATTTTCCACTTTTGCCTGGGATCGCGAGAGCGGCGTGTGCCCTCTATTTTTCGAGCATGATCGTAGCGTTCGGGTTGCTCTATGCCTCCCAGGCTACACTATTTTGTTCGGCTTACACCCTCGAAGATCAGCATGCATTTGGCGAAATGCTCGCTTCCGTCGGGCTCGTTGCGTACCTATTTGTCATTGCCTCCATACCAAGGTGGCTTATTCCACCGCCTGAAAGGCCGTGATTTCGAATCGACGCGCTGCAGTCTCTCGGCTTTGCCCGACTCGAAATGATAAATCGCACTGCCGAAATCTACTCATCGAGGCAAAAAGAACCTATCCAATCGATAGCGACCTTGAAGGGTTCGCGCCCGCGCGCTGACGCCGCCGCAGGCACTCGACACGCTGCGCCGATCAAAGGGGCTCGATGGCGTGCTGATGTTTTCCGAAGAAGGGCCCGTATTCGCCGCGCTGCATTTTGGCGGCAAGCGCTTCCGGCAATGGCTCGCGGCGTGGCAGGAGGAGAAGGGACAGCGGCTATAGAAATAAGCCGCTACTCCACGTCTTCCACCTGCGCCGGCTCGCCGCCGAAGGCCTTCTGCGCCAAGGCCGCCTGCATGAATTCGTCGAGATCCCCGTCGAGCACCGCGCCGGTGTTGGAGGTCGAGATGCCGGTGCGCAGATCCTTTACCATCTGATAGGGCTGTAACACGTAGCTTCTAATTTGATGACCCCAGCCTATATCGGTCTTGGCCGCCTGATCGGCCACGGCCTTGTCCTCGCGCTTCTTCATCTCCGCTTCGAACAGCTTGGCGCGCAGCATGTCCCAGGCCATGGCGCGGTTGCGGTGCTGCGAGCGGTCCTGCTGGCACTTCACCACGATATTCGTCGGAATATGCGTGAGCCGCACCGCCGACTCGGTCTTGTTGACGTGCTGGCCGCCGGCGCCGCCCGCGCGCATGACGTCGGTGCGCACGTCGTTCTCATTGATGTCGATCTTGATGCTGTCGTCGAGCACCGGGAAGACGTTGACGCTGGCGAACGAGGTATGCCGCCGCGCATTGGCGTCGAACGGCGAGATGCGCACCAGCCGGTGCACGCCATTCTCGTTCTTGAGCCAGCCATAGGCGTTGTGGCCCTTGACCACCACGGTCGCTGACTTGATGCCGGCGCTCTCGCCCTCGCTTTCCTCGATCCACTCGACCTTGTAGCCGTGCGCTTCGGCCCAGCGCACATACATGCGCATCAGCATGCCGGCCCAATCCTGGCTTTCGGTACCACCGGCGCCGGCATGGACTTCTAAATAGCAGTCGTTGGCATCGGCTTCGCCCGACAGCAGCGCCTCGAGCTCGCGCCGCGCCACTTCCGCCCTTAGCCGCTTGAGGGCCGCCTCCGCTTCGGCGACGGTTTTGTCGTCCTTTTCGGATTCGCCGAGCTCGATCATGGTGAGCTGATCGTCGAGCTCCTGCTCGATGCGGCCGATGGCCGCGAGCTGGTCCTCGAGCGCGTCACGCTCGCGCATCACGCGCTGGGCGCGGGACTGGTCATTCCAGAGATTGGGGTCTTCGGCCTCTTTGTTCAGCTCGGCCAGGCGCCGAGTCGCGGTATCGACGTCAAAGATGCCTCCTCAGCAGTGCGAGCGACTGCTTGATCTCGTCGATGAGGCTTTGGATTTCCGCGCGCATCGTGCAAGTCCATGGCCGCCGAGGGCGGTGTTTCGATTCCGTATGACAGGGATTTAACGTCGCGCCCGTGCCGGCGCAACTCTCGCGCGCCTAGTACAGTCCGCCGGTGCCCGAGCGCACGGCCCGGCCGGAGTCGGGCGGCACCGTGCCGAAAAACCGCCCGCCGCGGCGGTCGTCGCCATATCCGACCACCGAATAGTTGTCGGGCGGCGCGGTGCCGGACTTGAAGGCTTCCAGGATCACCCGCTCGCTGCCGGGCCCGGCGCGCGTGCCGGTTTTTTGGTCGACCCGGATGAGCTTGATACCGGGCGGCACGCGGAACGGTACCGGCGGCTTGCCGGCAAGCGCTTCTTTGAGGAAATCCCGCACCACCGGCGCCGCCAGCCGGCCGCCGGTCATGCCACGGCCGAGCGGTTTCGGTTTGTCGAAGCCCATATAGACGCCGCACACGATGTCGGGCGTGAAGCCGATGAACCAGGCGTCCTTTTCCTCGTTGGTGGTGCCGGTCTTGCCGGCGACAGGCCGCCGGAGGCTGCGCAGCGCACTTCCGGTGCCGCGCTGGACCACTCCCTCCATGATCGAAGTGATTTGGTAGGCGGTCATCGGGTCGAGCACCTGCTCGCGCCGGTCGATCAGCGAGGGCTCGGGCTGGTCCGCCCATTGCTTGGCGTCGCAGCCGATGCATTCGCGCTGGTCGTGACGATAAACGGTGTGGCCGTAACGGTTCTGGATGCGGTCGATCAGCGTCGGCTTGATGCGCCGGCCGCCATTGTCGATCATGGCGTAGGCCGTGGCCATGCGCAGCAGCGTGGTCTCGCCGGCGCCCAGCGCAAATGACAAATAGGGCGGCAGACTGTCGTAGACGCCGAACCGCTTGGCGTAATCCGCGATCAGCGGCATGCCGATGTCCTGCGCCAGGCGTACCGTCATCACGTTGCGCGAATGCTCGACGCCGAAGCGCAGCGTCGACGGCCCGTAGAAATTGTTTTCATAGTTCTCCGGCTTCCAGGTAGCGAGCCCCGGGCCTTGGTCGATCTCAATCGGCCCGTCAAGAATGAGCGAAGAGGGGGTGTAGCCGTTGTCGAGCGCGGTTGCGTAGACGATCGGCTTGAACGATGAACCGGGTTGGCGCAGCGCCTGCGTCGCGCGATTGAACTGGCTCTGATCGTACGAGAAGCCGCCGACCATGGCGAGCACGCGGCCCGTCCAGGGATCCTCCACCACGATTGCGCCGGAGACTTGCGGCACCTGGCGCAACTGGAACTGGCCGGTGTCGTTGGTGGGCTCCACATAGATCACGTCGCCGGCATCAAGCACCTGGCCGATCTTGCTCGGCGCGCGGCCCTTGACCTTGGCCCATTTCACCCCGTCGAGTGGGATGATGCCGACGTCGCGCTCCTTGCTGACGTAGCCGCCCGGCTCGCGTCCGGGCTGCAAGCCGATGCGCGCCGATTTGTCGCTCACCACCAGCACTACCGCGAGCCGCCAGGGCGAAACGTCCGCCAGCCCCTTGACCTCGGCGAGCTTAGGGCCCCAGTCAGCACTGACGTCGATCTTGCTGACCGGTCCGCGCCAGCCGCGCGCTTCGTCGTAGCGCACCAAGCCGTCGACGAGGGTCTTGCGCGCCAGCACCTGCAGCTTGGTGTCGAGCGTGGTGCGCACCGACAGGCCGCCTTCGTAGAGCTTCTTCTCGCCGTAGCGGTCGTAAAGTTCGCGCCGCACTTCCTCGGCGAAGTATTCCGCCGAGAACATATGAGCGCCGGTCGGCTTTTGCGTTACATTGAGGGGGCTCCGCTTGGCCTGCTCGGCGACGGCGGTCGAGACGAAGCCATCCTGCGCCATCTGGTCGATCACCCAATTGCGCCGCTCGACCGCGCGTTCGCGCTGGCGGAACGGGTGATAATTGTTCGGCGCCTTCGGCAGCGCCGCCAGATAGGCGGCTTCCGGGATGGTGAGCTCGTTCACACCCTTGTCGAAATAGATGAGCGAAGCGGCCGCGATGCCGTAGGCGCCGAGGCCGAGATAGATCTCGTTGAGGTAAAGCTCGATAATCTTGTCCTTCGAATAGGTGCGCTCGATCTTGAGCGCCAGCAGCGCCTCCTTGATCTTGCGCGCAAAGGAAACCTCGTTCGACAACAAGAAGTTCTTGGCGACTTGTTGGGTGATGGTTGAAGCGCCCTGCGGGTGGCGGTTGGAGCCGTAGTTCTGGAGGTAAATGACTGCGGCGCGCGCTATGCCGGTAAAATCGAGCCCGCCATGTTCGTAGAAGTTCTTATCTTCGGCGGCGAGGAAGGCATTGATCACCCGCTTCGGCACCGCCTGAATCGGAATGTACAGCCGGCGCTCGCGGGCATATTCGGCCACCAGCGAGCCGTCGGCCGCGTGCACCCGCGTCATCACCGGCGGCTCGTAGTCCTGCAACTGAGAATAGTCCGGCAGGTCCTTGGAGAAGTGCCACATCAGCCCCGCGACCGCGGCCACGCCCACCACGAAAAGGATGGTGCCGGCAGCGAACAAAAGGCCGAAGAAGCGGAGGATGAGCTTCATGCGCAAATGTTCCAGATAGCGCGTGGTGGCCCGTTTTTATGTTGAAACTGAGGCCAGTAGTCCATCTCAACGCGCCCCCACGCTGGTGCCCACTAGCCGCCTTGCGAAGAAATCCTCGACCGCCTGCGCCATCGCCTGCGCCGTGCGCGTCTGCCAAGCCGACGAGGTCAGGTTCTTGAGATCCCGCCGGGTCGACATGTAGCCCAGCTCCACCAGCACCGAGGGCACGTCGGGCGCCTTCAGCACGATGAAGCCCGCCGACTTGACCGGGCGAAGGTGCAGCGGCGTCGTGGGCTTGATGTCTTTTACCAACGCGCGCGCGAACTGCACCGAGAAGGTCTTGGTCTCGCGCTGGGCGAGGTCGATCAGGATATTGGCGACGTCATTGGGCTCCGAGCTCAAGTCGACGCCGGCAATGATGTCCGACTTGTTTTCCTTTTCGGCCAGGCTCGCAGCCTCGGCATCCGAGGCATGTTCGGACAGCGTATAGACGCTTGCCCCTTCCGCCCGCCCCTCGCTGCGCGGCAACGAGTCGGCATGGATCGAGATGAACAATCCTGCCTTGCGCTCGCGCGCGAATTGCACGCGCCCGGTGAGCGGGATGAAGGTGTCATCGCTGCGCGTCATCGCCACCCGGAATTTGCCGCTGCGCTCGAGCGTCTCGCGCAGCTTGAGGCCGAAGGTGAGCACGACGTCCTTTTCGTTCTGCCCGTCCAGGCCCTTAGTACCGTTGTCGATGCCGCCATGGCCGGGATCGATCACCACCAGCGGACGCGGATCGTTGTCGGCGTGCCGCGAGAGGTCGCTCTGCCGGGTGGCGAGGTGACGCGGCCGGGCGCTCACTTCGATGTTGTGCAGGAAACTGACGCGATCGGTCGGCGTAAGATCAAGCACCAGGCGCGCCGGCTGGCCGTCGCCGGCGGCAAGCACGAAGGCCTTCTCGACCCGAACCGGGCCCTTGGTGTCGAGCACGATGCGCGAGCCACCCTGCATGATCAGGCCGTAACGGAAGGCCTTGACCAGGCCGCGCCCGTGCTCGCCGGCATGCGCCGGCAGCTTGAACGCGACCTGCGGCAGGTCGATCACCACGCGGTAAGGGTCGGCGAGCGTGAAGGTAGCGATGTCGATCTTGCGGTTGAGATCGACCACGAAACGGGTCTGCTTTCCGTCGCCGCCGAGCCGCACGTCGGTCGCCACCGGTGCCGATTCTGTCGGCGGCGCCAGCGGGCGCACGGCCACGCCCTGCTCGGCCGCCAGCGCGGGCTGACTAAGCAGCACCACTCCCAAGGCACAGGCTGCGACGAGCGCGCGCAATGTCACAATTGCGGACCCCTTTTATTGCCCTTTCTACTCCATTAGGGCTGCTTCGGTTAACGGAACTTAACCGGCGGGGGCCGTTCCTTGCCGCGGTGTGGCCGACCTGCACAGGCTCCTTGCCATCAAGGGGTTAGGACCGTATGTAGGGTTTGCTGACGGTCAAGTTCCGATTGTGCCGCGTTCGGGTGCCCGGCACGCTGTTCCAGGACCGCCCCCTCGATGAGGCCGGCGGACGGACAAGCGAAACGCGCCGAAACCCTTAAGTGAATGGACAGTCGGATCAGCACGCGGCCCCATCGGCCGCCCGCTATTTGAGACCGCCGGCGACGAGAAACCTGGGCTTGCGCTTCGATTGGCGCAGCCGCAGCGCTACGGGTCGCAAATTCATGCTGCCGATAACGCAGCAAAGGCAATTCGAGGTCCCCCGCTCTCGCGAAACCATCGTGACAGCGCGCTTTGCTACGGGCCTTGCCGAGCTTTCGCGTGAAAACGCGCCCCTTTCCTTCCACACCAATCTGGCGGACTGCCTCACGCGCCACCTTGCGCCGTCGATTTCGCGCGAGCGCGCGGGGACCTCCGCCCCAGTGAGATTTTCATATGCCCGACAAAATGCTGATCGATGCGGCCCACCCGGAGGAAACCCGGGTCGTGGTCCTACGCGGCAACCGCGTCGAAGAATTCGACTTCGAATCCGCCAACCGCAAGCAGCTTCGCGGTAACATCTATCTTGCCAAGGTTACGCGCGTAGAGCCGTCGCTACAGGCCGCCTTCGTCGATTACGGCGGCAACCGCCATGGCTTCTTGGCGTTTTCCGAAATCCACCCCGACTACTACCAGATCCCGGTCGCCGACCGGCAGGC
>CAZLWN010000054.1:0-23181 GCA_964563195.1 uncultured Undibacter sp.
AATCCTCCCTTCCTCAAGCCGCTAAATCTGTCTCACAGGCGCTGATGTCGGACAAGAAGCCGTCCCTCCTTGCCTTGGCACGATACAACCACCTCCTGCCGGATCGAGAGCACATAAAGGCCATCGCTGCTTTATGGCCGGGGGAACTGAAGGCTCCGCTGACAGTCCATCGCGCGAAGGGTCTGGAAGCCGATTACGTCATAGTGATCGGCCTCACTGCCGACAGATTCGGCTTTCCTTCGGAGATTGACGACGATCCACTTCTCGATCTCGTGCTGGCGAGAGCGGATAGTTATCCGAACGCTGAAGAGCGCCGCCTGTTCTACGTGGCACTGACTCGCGCGCGCCGGCAGGTCCATATTCTCGTGGATCGCGGGCAACCTTCCGCATTTGCTCTGGAACTGATGGAAGGTGATTATGAAGTGCGGCATGTCGGACGCGCTTCGGACACGGATTTCATTTGTCCGGAGTGCCGATCCGGTCTGATGGAAGACATTAGAAGCGGCCTTCTCGTCTGTTCCAATCAGCCTTATTGCAACTATACAGCGCCAAAGATGCCTTGAATGTAATAGTGGCGCGGCCCGCACCCCTTCTAAGCGCGGGTGTTTCGGGCGCGCGAAGGGCCGAAGGGCCTTTATGTATGACCAGATGCTGACCAGCGCGACCTGTCAGGCCGACCCTATATTAAGAATGAAGGAATACAATCGAAGGAGGCACCCTTGCCGCGATCAATCACAAGCGCCTGTCGCGAGGCGGACTTCAGCACCACGGAAATCGTGCTCTTGTTGAGCGCGGCCTTCGAGGCCGAGCACGATGTGATCCTGCACCATGACCGGCTCGCGCTGTGGCGGCTCATGGAGGCTGCCGATCAGGCCAGGGCCTCACTGTTGCAAGCGGCGTCCGTTACCGTAAGCCTGCGCTATATTCACGGCGACAAACATCTCGACGTTTGTGTCACGGGCGCCGCCCTTCTGGAACGCAGGCAATAAATTGGCGCCCAGCTCCTGGAGAGCCGGGCGCCTTTCGACCGAAGCAGCGGATCGCTATCGGCGTGGCGACGCATCATCGGAATGCTCCGCTTCAGCTTGGGCAATCGCTTTTCGGGCCGGTACAAGAGCGGCGTCCCAAAGACCGGGCTGGTCGGGGTCGCGCTCCGCTGCGAGTGCCAGCACGGCGGCGCTGACCGATTTCAGGGCAGCCAGCAGCTCCGGTGCGGCGTCGCACAGACGGCGATCGGGCTCCCCGCCATAACGGACGAACCAGTTATCGAGAGAGATATCACCGGCGAGGAATTTTCCGCTCTCATCGGTGATTTCGACGATGCGCCGGCAGCATGCGTTCTCCCATGCGGGCTCCAGAAACAGATCGTCGAAATCGGCATCGGCCGCGGCGACCAGCACGTCCGCATCACTCGCGGCCTTGATCTCGGCTGTGCCGTAATGCGGAACGTCTTCGGCAAAGAGGACACTGTAGGTTTTCATGCAGCACCTCCTGCCGCTGCGGCGGCATCGAGGGCATCGGGACGCTCGGTGATCGCGGCTTCCTGCCACGCAGCCCGCGCATAAACCGACAGGGTATGCTTCGGCTCGAAATAAAGGTCGCGCTCGACCGGCAGGCCCAGCCGTCCGCGCACCGATTCAAGCTCGGAAATCCGCACGCTGCCAAGCTCTGGGCATTGCATGCCGAGATCGCACAGGCCGAAGGCGATGTCCTGGTCTTCGGGATCGAGCTCGGTCAAGAGCCAGGTGCAGTTTGCATCGGGCGTAAAGAGCTTCACGACGGGCAGGAAGTCGGGATCGTCCAGGCCCTGTTCGTCGAGTCGCAGACGGGTCACGCCGTTGCGCAAGAGCTGGTCGCGGATGGATTTGGTCAAGAGTTTCATGTTGGTCTCCTTTCGCTAGAGGGTTTCTCAAGACGCGAAAGAAGACGGCCGGGGGCATCAGCCGAACGGTCACCGCCCGCCATGGCGGGCGGGGAACGGGCAACCCGGATACTTGGAGCGGGCAGCCCGTTGACCGGCCGGCGCGCCCGGCCAGAAAGCGTCATTCTTGAGAAACGAAAGCGAAAGGAGCGCGGTGGACCGGATTGGCATCACAAGCGTCGGGCAGCGCTACTGTCCGCGCGTGAACCGCGATTCCGAAGGCAGAATAGCGCGTTGGCGCAATTTCTGCTATATAGAGCATATTAACGCTCGTAAAGTGCCATAAAGAGCATATCTCTTGACATCCAACGATTGACCGTATATGCTTTAAAGAGCAGTTTAAATATCATAAGAGGCTTTAAAGAGCATATGGCCAAGACGAACCTATTGATCGGCGCACCGCCCTACGAAGTTGAACAGGCTGTGAAACGCCTGGGCAAGAACCTGCGCACCGCCCGCCTGCGCCGCAACCTGACCATCGAGCAGGTCGCGGAGAAGATCGGCACCGGCCCGCGCGCCGTCATGGATGCCGAGAAGGGCAAACCGGGCACCGGCGTCGCGGTCTATACCGCGCTGCTGTGGGCCTATGGCCTGTTGCGCCCGCTGTCTGATCTGGCCGACCCGGCCACCGACACCGAAGGACTGGCGCTGGATCAACAGAGCGGCCGCGAACGGGCGCGCACCGGCAAGGGGCTCGACAATGAGTTCTAAGGTCGGCGCCACAGAATGCTTCGTCTACATCATGCTGCCCGGAACGAGTGAATTCGTGACGGCAGGGCGCTTCGTTCTCGAACCCGACCGCGCCGGGATTCCCGTCGGACGCTTCGTCTACGGCAAAAGCTATCTCGGCCGCGCGGATGCCGTTGCGATCGATCCGCTCGACCTCAAGCTGACGGACCAGACCTATCAGACAATGGCCCTGAAAGGCGTGTTCGGGGCGCTGCGCGATGCCGGACCTGATTACTGGGGGCGGCGCGTCATCGAAAAACATGCCGGTCTCCCCGCACTCGGCGAGATCGATTATCTGCTCTACGCGCCCGACGACCGGGCCGGCGCGCTGGGATTTGGGCTGGGCCAGAACCCGCCCGCGCCCAAGCGCAACTTCAACAAGACGATCGTTCTTCAAAAACTGATCGCGCTGGCTGACGCCATTATCGCCGACGAAGAGGTCGCCGACGGGCCGGAAGCGCAGCAGGTCCAGGACCTGATGCTGATCGGGACCTCGATGGGCGGCGCCCGCCCCAAGGCGGTGGTCGAAGACGCCGACGGACTGTGGATCGCAAAATTCAATCGCTCCGATGACAAGTGGAACCATGCCCGCGTCGAGCACGCGATGCTCGAACTCGGCAGAGCCTGCGGGCTCACCGTGGCGCAAAGCCGTGTGCAAACGGTCGGCAACCGCGATGTGCTGCTGGTCAAGCGCTTCGACCGCGAGAAAACCGAAGGCGGTTATCTGCGGGCGCGCATGATTAGCGGCCTGACCATCCTGCGCACCGAGGATACCCACCAGCACCGTGAGCGCTGGTCCTATGTCCTGCTCGCCGAAGAGCTGCGGCGAATCAGTGCCCAGCCTAAAGAGGACGCCGCGGAACTATTCCGCCGCATGGTCTTCAACGCGCTGATCTCGAATACCGACGATCACCCGCGCAATCACGCAGCCATCGCCAAGGATCGGGACTGGAAGCTCTCGCCGGCCTATGACCTGACGCCGGCTATGCCGATCAGCCTGGAGCGCCGCGACCTCGCCATGACCTGCGGCGACTGGGGCCGCTATGCCAATGCGGCGAACACGCTCTCGCAATGCGCCCGCTTCCACCTCAAAGGCGAAGAGGCCAAAGCGATCATCGACAAAATGGAGCAGCAGGTCACCACGACCTGGTATGAAACCGCGCGCCGTGAAGGCGTGTCCGAACAGGATTGCGAGACTATCAAATCCGCGTTCGACTATCCGGGATTCCGGCTAGCGCCCGAAGATGCGGGGCAGGACTGACCATGTTGGGCGAGGACAAAATCCCCGCAACGTTTGTCCGCTATGCCGCGGACATTCTGGCGGACACCAACTCCGGCTTGAGCGGGAATGATATTGTCAGGGAGACCGCGAGCTATGCGGTCGAATACGATGTCGCCCTCCCGCATCCTGCGTACCCCTTCGACGCGGCGAACAAGCGGACGGCCATTTACGACAACCTGATGGCCTTCTCGGCCAAGCAGCAATACCGCATCATCAAGGAACTCTGCGGGCACCGGTCCTTTGGATTCAAAAAGAGCCCGCAGCGCGAAGAACTCAAGATCAGGCTGGCGACGCGCTACCCGCAATTCGCGGGCGGCGCCCCCGCGACCGACATCAACGAGACGCTGATCGAGGAAACGCGGCACTGGCTTGATGATTGCCCTGCGGCGCTGGCGTCCTACAACAGCGCCCTGCAAAAATACGAAGCGGGCGTCTTTCACCGCAACCTGATTGACGATCTGCGCCTTGCACTCGAACTGCTGCTCAAAGAAATCTTCGACAACAGCAGGTCACTGGAGAACCAGCTCCCCTCACTCGGCACCTTCATCAACGACAGGGGCGGCTCCAAAGAGCTCGCGAACATGTTCCAGAAGCTCGTCGAGTATTATTCCAAGTACCAGAACAGCTACGCCAAACACGATTCCGCCGTCATCGAGGACGAGATCGAGTTCATATTCGAGATCACCTCCTCCTTCATGAAGCACCTCGTCCGCCTGCACAAACGGTAGACCCGGGCGGTCTAGGGAGCGACGCCAACGCGATCGGGGCTTGCGCCCCAGTTCCTTCCCATCATCATCATCAACGTCATAACCACGACCATGGTGATGGTCACTGTCCGACATCCGAACGCACGGCAACGCCCGGCTCGCCGATTTCACATTGCGCGGCGAAGGCGCGCGCCTCCTTGGCAGTCCGGAATGATTTATACCCGAAACCCGCTTTGTTGGACGGATCGATATAGCGAACCTGGTAGGGTTTCTTACCTTTTCTTTTTCTTATATCTGACATTACTCGATATGATAAATATAGACTCTGTAAAATCAACAATAAACGGCAGTAAAGCTAGTATTTCGCACTGTTTTCAGCTTGTATTTGCAAGTCGCGATAAATCCGCACCAGCGTACCCTTTTCGATCTTGAGCTTGCCGTCGATCGGATCGACGAAGAACGGCAGCTTGCGATGGCCGCCGGCGTCCTTGTCCGCTGCGCGTTTGATCTGCCGGTCGTTGAGAGCGACGCCCATTTCCGCGAGCACGCCCTGCGCCTGTTTGAGATCGATGTAACAAGGAGGCTTCATCCCGTCTCTCTCCTTTCCGGTCCGCCTGAGTCCCTTCAGGCCCTCACAAGTCATAATCTTTGCAGGCAGGCCGGTAGTGATGCGTGTCCATGTAATAGATCGTGCCGCCGGTCGGCCTGCGCACGCGGATTTCTTCTCCGTATTCATTGGTGACATAGAGCCGCAAACGGGGATTCTTCACGTACTGGATATTGTAGATTTCGCGCAGGGCCTGCATGTCTTCGATGAGCGCGTGGGTCAGCTCTTCAATACTGATCGTGCCGAGCGCCTTATAGGCAATAGTCAAGCCTTCGGGCTCAAACGGTCCCTTGCGCATAGTCATCGCAATAACTTTCTAGGACGCGGACTCATTAACGCGCAGCCATAACCTGATCGACGCGAGTTGAACGAACGCAAGGTAGTTCGCGGCGAGCCTGTCGTAGCGCGTTGCAACCCGGCGGCAGTGCTTGATCTTGTTGAAGAAGCGCTCGACCAAGTTGCGAGCCCGATAAAGATACGGACTGAAACAAAGCGCCTCAGTGCGATTTCGTTTTGGTGGGATGTTCGCCCAGGCGCCCCTGTCGGCGACAAGGGCTCTGATCCAGTCGGCGTCATAGCCACGGTCGGCCAGCAACATTGACCCAGCCTTCAGGCGTGACAGCAGTTTGTCCGCAAGCCGGTTGTCATGCGCCTCGCCTGCGGTCAGCGCGAGCCGCACCGGCAGGCCTTTGGTATCGACCAGGGCATGTATCTTGCTGGTTAATCCACCTCGTGACCGTCCCATCGACTGCCTACGGTTCCGTGCGATGCAAGCCCCATGTTGATGCACGCGAATAATAGACGTGTCGATCATCTGGATGGCGGCATCATGGGCGCCGGCAAGTGCGGTCATGAGCTTGGCCCAGACCCCCGCCCGTCGCCAGCGAACGAAGCGATTGTAGCAGGTCGTGTACGGACCGAAGTTGACTGGCAGGTCGCGCCATGGTGCTCCGGATCGCAAGACCCAGAATATGCCATTGAGGACACGCCGGTCGTTGACCCGTGGCACGCCACGCGGTTTGTTCGGCAGCATCGGCTTGATGGACGCCCATTCATAATCGTTGAGTTCGTAGCGCATGATTCGAGCCCTCGCTTTCGGGGCTTGAATCACGATCCGAGCGCTGGCCTCAATGGATCTTCGATCCCTTGAGGGTCGCTTTTGGGGCAAACCGGACATCAACTGGCTGGCAAAACCGGCCGGATCGGTCGAAAATGACCCTACTCGGACATTCGACAAACGTGACATCGTGTCGAGGACCATGTAGTATCGTCGCAACATCAAGCGTTTGCTTGCCTAAAAGTTGCCCAAAATACGGCGACAAACCGAATTCGCCGTTTCCTGTAATTGGCAGCTTGGTGCCATCGGTAGGCAAGAATTCAATTTGGAATCCTCGTTAAATCGGATCGCGGAACCGCGGGTAGCGGCTCGCTGCCACTACGCGTGTCTGGCGTTCAAAACGTTCACGGTCAATTTAGGGGGTAACGTTATGGCGTTCAAATGTAACGCACCTGCGATTCCCACTGTCCAGCAGGACGACAAGACGGTGCGGATCACACGCTGGGACTTCACGCCGGGCGCCGCGACTGGATGGCACTCGCACGGCTGGCCGTATTTCGTGGTGATGCTCACCGACGCGGTCATCAAGATTGAGGCGGGCGACAAGGTAACTGAGGTGAAGTGGAAGGCCGGGGACTCCTATCAACGGCCCGCCGGAATCGAGCACGACGTGCTGAACGCCTCGGACCACCCCTTGGCGTTCGTTGAAATCGAGATCAAGCGGCCGGACGAATTGGTACAATTAAAGTGATTTACACCAGCGCATGTGCAGCGGCCCTGGCCGCGTCAAACTTGCCAGGGCAGTTAGCGGCGCAATCGCAAATTCGGCTTTAAATAGGAGGCGACGATGGCAACCGTGTGGAATCTATCAGGAGACTATTTTGAGAATTGCAACTGCGACGTCGTGTGCCCCTGCTTGGTGTCGACGAAAGCCCCATTAACGTCGAAGCCGACGCAAGGCGTGTGCGACGTGGCGCTCGCCTTCCATATCGATAAAGGCAACTACGGCGATGTCCGACTGGACGGCCTGAATGTCGTGATGGTCGCCCACACGCCCGGGCCGTTTGGCGAGGGCAATTGGACTGCCGCTGCCTATATCGACGAACGCGCCGATGACAAACAAACGGAAGCGCTGGGCGCCATCTTCACCGGCGCCGCCGGAGGTCCGATGGCGGCCTTCGCACCGTTGATCGGCAATAATCTCGGAGCCAAGAAGGTACCGATCAAATACCGGATCGACGGCAAGGGGCGGTCGGCAGAAATCCCCAATATCTTTAAAATGGCGGTAGAGCCGCTGCCGACCATGCACGAGAGCGGAGAGATGTGGGTGTCGACCGGCCATCCTGTCAATCCGGAGAAGCTTGCGCTCGCCATGGGGATGCAGGGCAGTACGTTCAAGGACCACGGCATGCGCTGGGACAATTCCGGTAAGAATGGCCATTACGCGCCGATAAGCTGGTCGAACTGACAGAGCCGCACCCGCTGCTTAGCTGACCTCACGGCAACGAGTTCATGAGGAATATATCGCGGGAGCCTTGCGGAGGTTGTGCGGTTGACGTTTGACATGACAAGGCATGTGCACGCGCGATGACCGACGCCGCCATCAATGCAGTGCTCCGGCGCGACCGCACAATCGTGTTGAGCGCGATTGTCGCCATCACCGTCTTGGCATGGGCCTATGTACTGTGGCTCGCCGCCACGATGGACATGGGCATGGGGTCGTCCATGGGAACATCTATGGGCAAAACCATGAGCGGCATGGGCGGGATGCTAAAGCCCGCTTTCCGGCCGTGGAGCGTCATCGATTTCGCCTTCATTTTCGTCATGTGGGCGGTGATGATGGTCGGAATGATGATGCCGTCCGTTGCGCCGATGGTGCTGCTTTACGCCAGTGCCAGCCGCAAGGCGGCGGAAAACGGCAGACCCCTCGCGGCGACGGGCTGGTTTGTTGCAGGCTATCTTCTGGCATGGACCGCCTTTAGCCTCGCGGCGACGGTCGCGCAATGGCAATTGAGCCGGCTCGCTCTCATCACCCCGATGATGGCGAGTGCGAGCGACCTCTTTGGCGGGCTCCTACTCTTCGCAGCGGGCCTTTATCAGTGGTCGCCACTGAAAGACGCCTGTCTCACCCATTGCCAGTCGCCGCTCGGGTTCCTGATCAGTCGCGGCGGCTTTCGCGCGAGCCCATGGGGCTCACTGCGGCTCGGTGCGGAGCATGGCTCGCTGTGCGTCGGCTGCTGTTGGGTGCTGATGGCGCTTCTGTTTGTCGGCGGCGTCATGAACCTACTGTGGATTGCCGGACTGACGATTTTCGTTCTGTTGGAAAAGATCATACCGACTGGCCGGCTCGTCCCGCGACTTGCAGGCGCAGCGATGGCAGCGGCCGGCCTTTTCCTTATATATCGGGTCTTTTGATCGTGACGGGGACCGGATCCAGCCTGACCCGCTCTCGTTGCCCGCGCTTGTCCGCTTGTGGCACTTTTCGACGTGTTGCGGCGCAATGCAAAATCGGTCGCAAACGGGGATAAGCGGACATTCAACAAGCCGCGCTGGCTATACCGGGTTTATGAGTACGCGCCCTAAAATGATCTTTGGTCTATATTTTCATATTACCACTTTCGGTTGGTGCCGGCAAATTTCACTCAACTTTTGAATCGTCCGCAACCGTTGCTGACAGCGCTATTCCGGCGACAGGTGACCAGCCTGTGACCAGAGTCAGACATTCAAACTCACGCGCCTGCACGCCAAATTGCAGTGATGCAGGACGTGAAGGCAAAACCTGTTCTATTACTTCCGCGCGGTCTCTCGCGCCGCGAAGCGGCTGCCTATATCGGCGTCTCCCCGACGCTGTTCGACCTGCTGGTCAAAGACGGGCGCATGCCCGGCCCCAAGCGCATCAACAGCCGCACAATCTGGGACAGGCTGGGCCTTGACGACGCCTTCGATGCTCTCCCGGATGAAGGACTCAAAAACGCCAACCCCTGGGACTAGACTGAAAAGCGAGGGAGAGAGGGCGATGGCAAAAATTCGGATGCGCGACGGGCTCGGCGAATTCCGCCTGAAGTTTCTGGTCGAGGACATCGACCGGCACGGCAATGTCCGGCTTTATGTCCGCAAGCCCGGCCAGGCCAAAATCCGCCTGCGCGAAGAGCCCGGCACCCGCGCCTTCCTCGATGAATACTGGAATGCGCTCAACAACAACAAAACAGCTTTGCCCCCGAAGGCAGCAAAGCGAGGCTCTACCGACAAAGCCTCGCTGCGCTGGCTGTGCGCGCAATATTTTCAGGCCGCAGAATTCAAAAGCCTGACGCCGCGCACGCAATATGTGCGGCGGCGCATTCTTGATGGCATCTGCAAGCACGACGGCGACAAGCCCTACGCGCAGATGGAAGCGCGCCATGTCCGCAAGCGCCGCGACGAACGCGCCGAAACACCCGAAGCCGCCAACGCGATGGTCAAGGCCCTGCGCCAGCTTTTCAGCTTCGCGCTCGAATACGAACTCGCGCAGCGCAATCCGGCCAAGGATGTCCCCTACCTAAAATCAGGCACGGACGGCTATTACAGCTGGAGCATGGAGGATGTCGCCGCCTTCGAAGCGCGCCACCCCGTCGGCAGCAAGGCGCGGCTCGCGCTCGCGCTGCTGCTCTATACGGGGCAGCGCCGCTCCGATGTCGTGCGGCTCGGCCCGCAGCACATCAAAGAGGGCTGGATCACGATCACGCAGGCCAAGAACAAGGCGCGCAAGCCGGTGACGCTCTCGATCCCGGTCCTGCCGGAACTCGAAGCAATCATCGACGCCACGCCGACCGGCAATCTTGCGTTCCTGACAACGCAATTCGGCAAGCCGTTCACACCGGATGGGTTCGGCAACTGGTTCCGCAAGCGCTGCGATGAAGCCGGCCTCACCACCTGCTCGGCACACGGCCTGCGCAAAGCCGGCGCGGCGATCGCTGCCGAGAACGGTGCGACCGAGCGCCAACTGATGGCGATCTTCGGCTGGTCGACGATGAAAGAAGCGGCGCGCTACACCAAGGCCGCCAACCAGAAAGTGCTGGCCGCGTCCGGCATGAAACTGCTGCGCCGCGATCAGAGCGCGAACAAAACTGTCCCACTTTTCCCCGCGCAGAACGACGGTGGGACAAAAGCGCCTGCTAAGTCATTGAAAAACAAGAAGCGCAGCTAGGTGATGGTGCCCAGGGGCGGAATCGAACCACCGACACCGTGATTTTCAGTCACGTGCTCTACCAACTGAGCTACCTGGGCGCCGGCCCGCCTCATCGAGGCGGGGCAGAAGCGCGGGGCGTTATAAAGGCCCTCCTCCGCAGTGTCCAGAACGGCACCCGGCCCTTCAAAATTCAGGCTTTCACGCCGACGGCGGCGCGGAATCGCTGTTTGAGCGCGGCGCCATCGCGCACCGGCAGCACGCGCGGCGGCTCTGACGCCTCGATCGCGACGCGGGCAAACAGGATTTCACGCAAGCCCTTCAGCCGACCGGCGAGATCGACCAGCCCCGCTTCGTCCTCAATATTGAGGGAGGTGGCAATGCCGCAGGCCTTCGCCACGCCGACGAGATCGGCGCCGCTCTGGGTGTGGCTCGGCTGCATGCCGGTTTCACCGTAGACGCCGTTGTCGAACACGATGACAGCCAAGTTGGGCGGCCGCTGGATGCCGATGGTGGCGAGCGAGCCGAGACCCATGAGCATCTCGCCATCGCCGGTGATGACCGCGACCCGGCGCTTTGGCTGCGCCAGCGCCAGGCCGAGCCCAATCATGGCGGCGCCGCCCATGGCGCCCCACATATAGAAATCGCGATCGTTGTCACCGAGCGCGGCCAGATCCCAGGTGGTCGAGCCCAGGCCCGGCACGACCAGCAGATCGTGGCCGCGGTCGGCAAGCAGAGTCGCCATGGCGGCGCGGCGATCGAGCCTCATTTGGTCCAAACTTTCTTGCCGATGAGCTGCTGCGACAGCAGCACGGCGACGATGCGTTCGTCGCCGAAGGCTTGGCTAGCCGCGCGTGCGGCCAGGCCCTCGACCTCGCTCGCCTCGCGTACGCGATAGACTTGCGTTTCGCAGAGCTTGAGCACCGGCTCGACGATCGACCCCATCGGCACTTGCCATGGGTTGAACTCCTCCCATTCGCCGCGCATGGTGATGAACATCAATATGGGAAAACGGCAGGTGCGCATCAGCGATAGCATGTTGATGCAATTGCCAACGCCGCTCGATTGCATCAAGAGCGCGGCGCGTGCGCCGCCGAGCCAGGCGCCAGCGGCGAGCGCCACGCCCTCCTCCTCGGTGGTGAGCACCACATCATGAATCTGCGGATCGGCGCGGCAGCACTCGATCAGCCGCGAATGGCCGGCGTCGGGCACGTAGCCGACCTGGGCGATGTCCGCGCGCTTGAGCGTTTCAAACAGCCGGTCCGGCCAATCGGCTATTGCCGGCGCGTTCATGATGGCTCGCTCTCGTCGCTTTCGGGCGGGCGCTCGCCATCTTCGTCCGTGTCGTCCTTCACCGGCACCGCATAGACGCCGCTGAGCCAGCGATTGAGATCAACGTCAGCGCAGCGTTTCGAGCAGAACGGCTTGAACGCGTCGTCTACCGGCTTGCCGCAGAGCGGGCAGGTGCGGCCGGGCGATGCTTTGCGGTCGATCTCGTTCATCACGTCATCGTGCCCATTACTTCCAGAGCGCGAAACCCATGCCACAGCCGGTGCCGGCGGCCGAGCGGTAGCACGGGACGTACTCCTGCCAAATGTTTTTGAGGTGGCCGGCAGCGCCGGCCACCACAATCCAGTTGCGGATTTCGGAGTTGCCGGAATTGAGCTTCTGCAACGGTATAGACGACAATGCCTCGCCGTCATTGCGCTTGAGCGCATCGAGCACGCCGCGGTCGAGCTCTTCGTCTACGGTAAAATGGCTTAAGCCCCCGGAGGCAAGGATGCCGATCCGCTCGCTGCCCTTGGAAGCCTGCACCGCCTTGCGCATCGCCTTGCCGAGATCGTAGCAGCGGCGTGGCCGCGGCTGGTTGGGCGGAAAATAGGTGTTGAGCGCGACCGGCACGATTGGGATTACCTTATCGGGCATCATGCGCACATGCACGAAGCCGAAGGCGTGGCCTTCGCCGTGCTCCTTCGATAATTTCTTGGAATGGCTGACGTCGAAGCCCTGGTCGATCAGGCCCTCGATCAAACTTAGGCCGAGCTTGGAGTCAACCGGGTATTGCCGCGGCTTGTCGCTTGCGTGGAATTGCGCGCGCGCCTTGCGCCAGAATGCCGGCGCGTCCTCGTCCATGTGCAGCGGATTGTTTTCGATGGTGTTGCCCCAATAGATCAGGATCGCCGGCATATTGTCCTCGAAGAACTGCTCGTGCTGGTCGTCGCCAATGATGATCAGCGCGTCGAGCTTGGCTTCGGCCAAATCTTTCGCAAGCCGCGCGATGTTCTCGGTGCAGCGCGCGGACCGCTCCTCCAGCACCTTCGGCTCGATCTGCTGCTTGATCGAGGGGTCGGCCTTTTCCAGCAATTCGCCGTAGGTGCAAGGGCGCCCATTCTTGTCGAGCAGCTTGCGGCCGGAGGCGTCGATGGCGGCATGCTTGGGATAATCCTCGGCCGGGCTGTTGAGCAGCGGGCTGTGCGAGGTTCCGATACCGAGGACAATGTCAGGCATTCCCGCTCCGTTCTACTTGCGGCGCGCGTCGAACGCGCGCAGTTCCGTCTTCAAGATCTTGCCGTAGTTGTTCTTGGGCAGCGAGTCGACAAAAACATAATCCTTCGGCCGTTTGAAGCGCGCAATGTGCTGCAGGCAGAGCGCATCGAGCTCCGCAGTTTTGGCGTCACCGACCACGTAGGCCACCACCACCTCGCCCCATTCGCGGTCCGGCCGGCCGATGACCGATACCTCGCGCACGGCGGGGTCGGTCAGCAGCACTTCTTCTACTTCGCGCGGGTAGATGTTGGAGCCGCCCGAGATGATCAGGTCCTTGGAGCGGTCCTTGAGATGCAGATAGCCTTCTTCGTCCAACACGCCGACATCGCCGGTGTGCAGCCAGCCGCCGCGCAGGGAGGCAGTGGTCGCCGCGTCGTTTTGCCAATAGCCGGTCATGATCACGCCGCGGCAGAGGATCTCGCCGGGCTCGCCTTGCGCTACCGGCTTGTCATCGGCATCCGCGACCGCGACCTCGACACACGCATAGGGCTTACCAGCAGAACCGAGGCGCTCGCGCCAGCGCGGATGGTCGCGGTCGGCGATGTCTTCCTTCGACAGCGTGGTGATGGTCATCGGCGCTTCACCCTGCCCGTAGATCTGGGCGAGACGCGGACCGAAGCGGTCGAGCGCTGCGAGCGCATCCTCTACGTACATGGGCGCGCCGCCCCAAATCAGCGTGCGGATATTCTCCGCCTTGCAATCGGCCGGGCATGCCACGACGCGCTTGATCATGGTAGGCGCGGCAAACATCGACATGCGCGGGAAGGCATTGAACAACGCGATCACTTCCTCCGGCTCGAAGCCGTCGCTCTCCGGCACGACTTGCAGGCCGAGCCGCGCGATGTGCGGCATGATGTAGACGCCGGAGCCATGGCTCATGGGCGCAGCATGCAGCAGGCAATCGCCCGGCGCGATGGGATCGACCTCGGCGGCATAGGCCTCACTCGCCGCCGCCAGCACCTGATGGCTCAGCATGGCGCCTTTCGGCCGCCCGGTCGTGCCGGAGGTGTAGAACAGCCAGGCGAGATCATCGGGCGCGCGCGGCTCGACAGTGATTGGGTCGGCGGCGAACAGCGAAACATAGTCGGCGCTGCCGATGGCAATCAGCCGTTCAAGCAATTTGGGCGCGTGCGCGGCAATCTCTCCATCGATACCCGGCGAAGCAAAACAAACGCGCGCGCCCGATTGTTCCAGGATGTAGGCAAGCTCGGCGCCGTGCAGCTTGGCATTGGCCGGCACCGCGGCAAGGCCGGCATGCCAAATGCCATAGAGCAGCGCGATATAATCGGGCGTGTTCTTGGCGGCAATGGCGACGCGATCGCCTGGCTTTAATTTCAGCCGTTCGCGGAGCGCGCCGCCGAGGCGCGCCGCGCGTTCCGCCAATTCGCTGTAGGTGGCAACCACGCGCGTGCCCGATGCAGCGGCAGGCCAATCCGCGTGGCTGAGACCGGCGCGATAAAGCCAAAGGGCGAGGTTCATGGAATCTTCATTACGTCATTCCGGGGCGCGAGCGAAGCGAGCGAACCCGGAATCCATAACCCCTGGGCTGCGGATTATGGATTCCAGGTCCGGCCCTTCGGGCCGTCCCGGAATGACAGAATAAATATATTTCTTACACCGCATTGAGCCAGCCGAAGCGGATCGGATAGCCCTCACCGTCGAGCAGGCCCATCGTCTCATAAAGCGGCAGGCCTACAATACTCGAGTAGGATCCGACGATCTTCACGATGAAAGTGCCGGCAATACCCTGCGCCGCGTAACCGCCGGCCTTACCGCGCCATTCGCCGGAGGCAAGATAGGCCTCGATGTCTTCCTCCGACAGCCGCTTGAACCGCACGCGCGTTTCCACCAGCCGCTGGCGGAAGGATTCTTTCGGCGTCACCACGCAGACAGCAGTATAGACGCGGTGATTGCGGCCGGACAGCAGGCGCAGGCACTGCGCCGCCACGTCGAGTAGCTCGGCCTTCGGCAGGATGCGGCGGCCGACCGCGACTACGGTATCGGCGGCCAGGATGTAAGCACCGCGCAATTCGTCATCGAGCTTGACGTTCTCCAGGGCCGCCGTCGCCTTGGCGTGCGCCAGCCGGTTGGCATAGGCGCGCGGGATTTCGCTGCGCCGCGGGGTTTCGTCGATGTCCGCGGGCTTGAGCGCGTCCGGCTCGATCCCGGCCTGATTGACCAGGGCGAGGCGGCGCGGCGAACCGGAAGCGAGCACGAATTTAGGCTGGCCGATCATGGGTTTAGCGGCGCTAAGGTGACGGTACGGGTGGGCGCGGAAGCTAGCGGAATGGGGGTCGGTTCACAACCCGAGCCGATTTTGATGGATAGCGTCATTCATTCCCCCCGCCCGGCCGGCCGAAGCGCTCGCGGATGCGCGCCATCAATTGATCGCGCACCTCCCGATAGGCCGCCAGCCGCTGCTCGCGGTTGCCCTCGGTCGCGGTCGGATCGACGGTCGGCCAATACTCGACGTCCGCCGCACTCGTGCGGGTCACCTCCAGCGCCTTGTGGTGCGCCGGCGGCGACAGCGTCACGATCAGATCGAAATTGAGTCCTTCCAGCTCTTCCAATTCCTCGAACGTGATCGGTTTGTGCCGGGCGATATCGATGCCGATCTCGGCCATGACGGCGGCCGCGAACGGATCGGGCTCGCCTTTCTGCACGCCGGCGGAACCGACATGGACCGTTTTGCCGAAAAGTTGCTGGAACAGGCCGGCCGCCATCGGCGAACGCACGGTGTTCATGCCGCAGGCGAACAGCACAGCCCGGGGGCGCGATGTGCGCTCTGCGGCGGCCACGACTTGCTTAACCCTTCCAATGCAGCACGCAGATCAAAGTGAACAGGCGGCGCGCGGTGTCGGTATCGATCTTCACCTTGTCCTTGAGCCGCTCCATCAAGATGCGCGAGCCGTCGTTGTGGATCGAGCGCCGGCCCATGTCGAGCGCCTCGATCTTATCGGGTGTCGCGGTGCGGATCGCTTGATAGTAGCTGTCGCAAATCGTGTAGTAGTCCTTGACGATCCGGCGCAGCGGCGAGAGCGAAAGCAGATGCGCGACCACCGGCTTGCCGTCCTGGGTGCGGATGTCGAGCACCAGGCGGTTTCCCGTGATGCTCAACCGCAGCTCATAGGGACCGCCGGAATTGCCGACCGGCGCGAAGAAATTCTGCTCGAGCAGATCGTAGATCGCGACCTGGCGCTCATGCTCGATGTCCGGATTGGAGCGGCCGATCGTTTCCTCGTCGAGGGTGACGGCGACCAGGTGCTGCTTGGCAGCGGGCGGTGTTTTCGCCGCACTCATCGCCGATTGAGCCGGATGGCGATCGAGCGGGCGTGCGCGGTGAGGCCCTCGGCTTCGCCGAGCGCGATCGCGGCGGGACCAAGCGCGCGCAATTGCTCGGGCCCGCATTTGAGCAGCGAGGTGCGCTTCATGAAATCGAGCACACCGAGGCCCGACGAGAAACGCGCCGAGCGCGCGGTCGGCAGCACGTGATTGGAGCCGGCCACGTAATCGCCGATTGCCTCCGGCGTATGGGCGCCGATGAAGATCGCGCCGGCATTGCGGATACGCGCGGCGATGGTTTCGGCGTCCGCGGCTGCGATCTCCAGATGTTCCGGTGCCAGCCGGTCGACCAGCGCGACGGCATCGCCGAGCTTCGGCACGGTGATGATGGCGCCGAAATCGCGCCACGAGGCGCCGGCGACACCCGCACGCGCCAGCATCTTGAGCTGTGAATCCACTGCCTTGACGACCGCATCGGCAAGCGCCGGATTGTCTGTGATGAGGATCGATTGCGCGCTCTCGTCATGTTCGGCCTGCGCCAAAAGATCGGCGGCGATCCAATCGGGATTGCCGGTCTTGTCGGCGAGGATCAACACTTCGGACGGACCGGCGATCATGTCGATGCCGACCTTGCCGAACACCAGCCGCTTGGCCGCCGCCACATAGGCGTTGCCGGGCCCCACAATCTTGGCGGCGGGCTGAATCGTTTCGGTGCCGTAGGCGAGCGCGGCGACCGCTTGCGCGCCGCCGATGCGATAGATCTCGTCAACGCCGGCGAGCTTGGCCGCGGCCAGCACCAGGGAGTTGAGCTTGCCGTCCGGCGCCGGCACCACCATGACAAGGCGCGGAACACCGGCGACCTTGGCCGGCACCGCGTTCATCAGCACCGACGAGGGGTAGGCAGCGGTGCCGCCGGGCACGTAAAGCCCGACCGCCTCGATCGCGGTCCACTTGGCGCCCATCTCGACACCCAGCCCATCGGTGAAACGCTCGTCGGCGGGCTTTTGGCGGCGGTGATAGACCTCGATGCGGTCGCGCGCCAGCTTGAGCGCGGCAAGCGCCTCTCCATTGCAAGATTTTTTCGCCGCGTCGATCTCCCCAGCGGGTACACGCAAACCGGTTTTGGCGAGATCGACGCGGTCGAATTTGGCGGTGAGTTCGATGAGCGCGCGATCGCCGCCCGCCATCACCTCGGCAATGATGCCGCGCACGGTCTGTTCCACGTCCTGCGCGGCCTCGCGCTTGACGCTGAGGAACGCGTGAAAGCGCTCGGCAAAATCGGCGCTTTGGCTGTCGAGTCGGAGGGGCATGGCCTGTTTCCGCAGGGGATGACCCGGGTCAATGGGTCATGCCTCCGATGGCGTCAACCCATAGGCCGGATATAGCGGCCGCACGCATGGTTCTGAACCGAAATATTTTCTGGCAGGAAGAAAGGACCGGTGCTTCAGCTAGCCGAGTCGTCGTCGGCCAGGGCGTGCTGGGGACAGGCGGCGGCGCTCCAAGAGGGGCCAAGGTCCGCCAATTCGGCTTCCAGGCATTCAACGTCCAGCCGCAAGGCGGCCCCGCCCGAAAAGATAAGCGTCACCACGCCGGACGGCGCATCGGATTCGGAAAATTCGACCGCCAGCAGGTTGAGCACCGCACCCTCGCCGGCCGGATTCATTTGCCGGCATTTGCAGGACAACACGCGCTCGAATCGCAAGGCGGCACGGCGGCGGCGGTATTCCAGCTTGTCGGATTGCGCGCTTTCCCAATCGAAGCGGTTGAGCGGCACCACGACGCGCTTTTCCTGCGGCCGCCACAGCACCTCGGACGCCTTGACCACGGCGTCCTGCACGTGCGTGGAGACGACTTCGAGGTCCTCCTCGTCGAGGACAACGAATTTCAGCGCATCCATAGGATTTCGCCCTCTCGTGCCCGATTAGGTAGGAGAGCGCCCGCATTGATGCAAGATGCCTAGCGCTCCGGGAAGGCCGGCTCCAGACCGGCGGCCGTCCAGCCCGCGCGCGTCGTGGAATCTGTGAGGACCCGCAGCAAAGCCAAGGCGCCATCGCGCTGCGCGCTGCCGGCCGGGATGGCGGCGGTGTAGGTGCTGGCGAAATAGAGA
This sequence comes from uncultured Undibacter sp., assembly GCA_964563195.1. GTDB lineage: Bacteria > Pseudomonadota > Alphaproteobacteria > Rhizobiales > Xanthobacteraceae > Pseudolabrys. The sequence continues at coordinate 18,402 of CAZLWN010000054.1, forward strand.
TCGCCCGGCAGCGGGCCGACCACCTGTACCCCCTTCACGGGGAGCATTTCGCTGATGAAGGTGGTGCCGATTTCAGCGCGGTCGTCGGCGACCGCCTGCGCCACCTCGTAGCCGCGCTTGCCGAGCACGGATTTCTTGTTGACCGCCTTGGCGATGCCGAGCTTCTGCAATAGACCGGCGAAGTAGTTGCCGGACGAGCCGCCCGCTTTCGGGTCGCTGAAGGATACGCCCTTGGCCTTGAGCAGCGTCTGCTTGAAGGCCTCGGGCGTGGAAATATCGGGTGGCTTCGCGCCCTCCTTGATGGCGACGCCAGTCACCGTGCGACCGAGATCGATGCGGCTGCCCGGGACGAAGCGGCCGCCTTTCTCCATGGTCTCGATCGCCGCCGCCGGCAAGATCACCAGATCGGCCTGTTCACCGCTTTCCAGCCGGCCGCGCAGTGAGCCGGCTGTGCCGAAATGCAGGTCGAGCTTGTGGCCGCTCGCGCGCTCGAACTCGGCGCCGAGCGATTTCACCATCGACTCCACGGCGCCCGCACTCATTACTTTGATTTCCGCCACGGCTGTTCTCCTTTTTTGCGGGCGGGATCATATTCGGCCGTCAACGTCCGCGAAAGCGGACGATCCACTACATACGACGCCGGCCGTGATTACTGAGTCCCCGCCTATGCGGGGACGCTCGGAGTTTAGCCAACGCTCCGCCGCCCCTATTCTTGGCGGCGCGGGGTACGCCGTCTTCCAAACCGCCGCTCCCGGAAGAACCGAAGGCGCGCGGGACGCCAAGGGTCCTGATGGACTCGCGGGCCTCGACGCCTCGCGACACCGAGGCTTGCCGAAGTCCGTAATGCCGCAAGCCCGCCAAACCCAAGGCGTCCCGCGCGCGGTGTTTGAAGGCTTGTTCTGCAACGCCCCCGGTGGACTTACCTTTCAGGCCTCCCGCATTACTGAAGGACGACCTATCCACCGCTATGGGCCAACAACGGTCCAGTCGCGCGCGGCTGGCGCGCCGGGACGCATGCAGCTTGGGCCGCCGGGTCCTCACGCCGCATCTCCGACGCTGAGGGGGTAGTGCCCCGGCCACCGCTCCGCGCCCCGCATCTGAAGATGCTGTACAAACACTCCTCGGTCGCGAGGGCGGGATGAGGCATATTATCCTATCAATTGTGATAGGAATAAGATTCTAGAATAAGAAAGTTTGTTGCTAGGACCGCGAGCCAAATACTGCCTTGGATGCGCCGTTCAAGGTCTGCTTTCGGGCAACAGCGGACAAACCTGAGCGCGGGCCGGGTGTCTGCTAAGTGCCATATGCGGGCGCGCGCTCTTGCCAATTCGGTCGGGCGTCGGCTCCAGTAGCGTCGCCTTCTAGCTTCCGGCCAAAAATCGATAACAGAACCGCCAGCACAATCCGTGACTGCGAGACAGATACGATCCGAAGCCGCAGAACCCCTTGTCCACAGCAATCACGTCTTGACCGTTGTCAAAACGAAAGTAGCGAGGACCATCGTAATGGGTGTCGCGATAGCCTCGGTAATCCCCTCGACGGTAGTCTTGATGGTAAACCAGCCGGTATCCGCCGTAGACGTAGACCGGGTCGCATCCGTTAAAGGGACCACGATGGACGCCGAGACCACATCCGCTACCGACTTGGATTGTTAGTCCGGTTCGTGCTGCGGCCAACGCTGCGACCGGCATTGCGTAGGTGGATGATATGCCGGAGATGACAAGAACGAAGACAAGAGAAAGGAGCTTGTTCATTTAATTGCCGTCTCTTTGTTTACGCCACGAAAGTAATCTTAGAGCGCTTCTTTTAGTTTGGGTAGCCCGTGATTATGGCTCGGGAACACAGGAAATCAAAAGAGGTGGCAGCTGTCGCTATCTGCGATACGCTTCGACGGCGGGCGGCCCCCCAAATACGGTGCTCAAATTTTCGCCGACTAAGATATCCGCGGCCAAGGGCCTCTAGGTAATGTCCGCTATTGCCCGAAAACGGACAAACGCGGGCGCAACCGGATCGTCCATTAAGTGCCAATAGGCGACATTAGACGCTCGGTTCGAAATGAAAGGGGGCCGCCAACTGCGGCGGCCCCAATGAAACGGTCCCGAGTGTGCGGTCGTAGGGGCTCTAACGTACTGTGCCATGCGAGCCCTGCTCAGTGTTTTAATTCGCTATTTCCCTCCGTGCTCAGCAAGCTGCTTGTCGCTGAGCTTCCAGTCCTGCCAAAGCTCCACCGCCGCCAGTAGCACGACGACAGCGCCGAGACCGAAATGGCAGTACTGGAGCATGCCGGTGCCAGCATAGCCAAAGATGTATGGCGACACGATCAGCCATAACCCGCAGGCGATTTCGCCGGTTTCCTCCCAGCGGTACAGCTCTACCAGCTCGATTGCGCCTAGCGCGAACACCAGCACGCCGATCAGCCCGGCATTCAACATCACCATTTGATTGTCCTCTTGCCCGGCAAACCAGGGCGAAAGCACGATCAAAAGGCCAAGCAACATGCCGGCCCAATCCTCCCACGTTCGATGGACGTTGAAAATTCGTATACCTGCCATGGTAGCCTCCATAGATTGGAATTCCACGGCACACGTCGGCGCACGCCTGAACGTACGCTTTAGACTAAAGTCTAATATATCCTCAATCGCGCATTGATCTGGATCAATGCCATTGGAAATTATCGAACATGCGTGATGGCGCGCAGCGGATGCCCTGCTTGTCCGAGTCGGGTCAAAAACAGACAACCCATCCCCGACCAAAATCGACCGTCGCCCGCTGTTGCCGGAAAGCGGACAAACACGGGCGAAACTGGGTTGTCCGCGTTGTGTCACAAGCCGACATTCTGACTAATTCAGTTTCTGAATGGCAGCTCCATTACCCCCACCTACCGTAGGTTTGCTCGGTAACCGTCCAATTCGGCGATTTGGGCGGCAGTTTCCCTGGCACTGAAGCGCACGCTAATTTAATTGCCCGCGTAATTGCAAAAAACCGCATGCCACTGTTCGCGCCGCCGCATCCTGGTCCCGAGGGCTCGATGAAAGTTTTATGCTCGCCGCCGTCAGCCGAGCCGTTTCACGTTTCTGTAATAGTCAGCCGGACTCGCCGTATTGTCCGGCAATGCAATCCTCGGCACGGTCCGGACACCCGAGCTTGATCTCGCCGTTCGCAATCCCGCGACGGGCCACCGCGTGCGTCTCGCGGCGATCACGCAAGACAGATACAGCATGGCAATGACGGCCATGGGAAAGACGGTCAGCGCCGCCCAAGCGGGAAAGCCGACAGCTAAAGCGATCATCAGCGCAATTAAATAAAACGGCATCGAATACAAAATCAGCCCAACGAAAATGGCCAAAGTCCACAAACCCAGAATAAGAAAATCAACGGATCGAGGACTTAATCCGAGGCTGCGTGCGCGAAAATGCATGAAATGCGACTCTGTATGTTTCAGTTCCGGTTAACTCCCCAATGGGCCTACCGACAAATCTGCGCACTTCCCCAGGCCGCCAATAAAATGACCAACGGCCCCATGACCAAAAAACCAGCCATTTCCGCCCGCGCCACCTAGTCACCATCGGCTTTTTTGAGGGCGCTGCATAGGGCCTTACCGGCAGTGCAGCAATTCCGCTTTGCAATGTCGCTGATGGGTTAAAAGCGGAAAAACTATCGCCGGCCAAAATCTTCCGCTGTCCGTTGTTAATCCCATAGCGGATACTAGCCGGCGCGGACACAAGGAGCGAGTCTGTGCTGCTCCCGGCCTCATGCTGAGGAAGGCCTCGTCTCGAAGCATGAGGCCGCCCCCTCCTTCGAGACACGCACTTCATGCGCTCCGAACGATGAGGCGGGTTGAGGCCGAGCTAAAGTTAATCGCTAATGCGCTCGATCGCTGCGCCGCAAGCGCTGAGCTTGTCCTCCAGCCGCTCGAAGCCGCGGTCGAGGTGATAGACCCGGTTGACCTCGGTCTCGCCTTCGGCGGCCAGCGCCGCTATCACCAGTGATACGGATGCGCGCAAATCAGTGGCCATCACCGGCGCGCCCTTCAGGTGCTTAACGCCTTCGATGGTCGCGGTCTGGCCGTCGAGCTGTATATTGGCGCCGAGCCGCGCCAGCTCCTGCACGTGCATGAAGCGGTTCTCGAAAATGGCCTCTGTGATGTGCGAGGTGCCCTTGGCGCGTGTCATCAGCGCCATCAGCTGCGCCTGCAAGTCGGTGGGAAATCCCGGGAATGGAGCGGTCGTCACGTCGACCGGAGAAAGTTGCGCGTCGTTGCGCGTGATGCGCACGCCTTCGTTGGTCGGCGTTACCGTGGTGCCGGTCTGCGCCAAAACGTCAAGCGCGGCCTGCAGCAACTCTGGGCGCGCGTTCGCCAGCAGCACGTCGCCGCCGGTCATCGCCACGGCAAAAGCATAGGTGCCGGTCTCGATACGGTCGGGCAGCACCGCGTGGCGCGCGCCGTGCAATTTCGGCACGCCCTCGATGACGATGCGCGACGTGCCGGCGCCGGAAATCTTCGCCCCCATCTTGTTGAGGCAATCGGCGACGTCGCTGATCTCGGGCTCGCGCGCGGCGTTCTCGATCACCGTGGTGCCGCGGGCGAGCGCGGCCGCCATCACCGCGGTATGGGTGCCGCCGACGGTAACCTTGGGAAATTCGATCTCGCCCCCGCGCAGGCCTTGTCTAGCGCGCGCGATGACGTAGCCGCCTTCGATCTCGATTGCCGCGCCGAGCTTATCCAGCGCCATGATCAACAGGTCGACCGGGCGCGTGCCGATGGCGCAGCCGCCCGGCA
>CAZLWN010000055.1:0-22789 GCA_964563195.1 uncultured Undibacter sp.
CGGATTGCACAGCCGGTATAACCGGAAAGTGATCGAGCAAGCTTCGATTGCAGGCGTCCTCCGGCCAGAAGTGACCGGTGACCCGAAAACCGCCAAAGCTGCCGCTGATTATATCGCCAAGCGCATGGATGCGCTAGCGGATGAAACCGAACGCGGTTGGGTCGGTCAATTTGACGAGAGCGGCTTTCATTTCGAACGGACCGTCCGTGGCGTGAAAGAGGTCGCGATCATCGACCAAGCGCTGCTCGGATCCGCCGACGCCCGCAAACTCGACAGCTTCGCACCTGCATTACAACAGACTTTCCCGCGCCCGACCCCGCCAGCGGTGCTGCGGCGCAAGGACGAAGAAATTTCAATTCACGGCCCGGTGGGCCTGTTCGAGGCGCTGACCGCTGCGGGGCGCAAGGGCGTCACAATGCAACGCTACAAAGGCCTCGGTGAAATGAACCCGGAACAACTCTGGGAAACAACGCTCGACATCGACGCACGCTCTCTGCTTCAGGTGAAAATCAAGGAAGGCGAGGAAGTCGACAACGTGTTCGCCGAACTCATGGGCGAACTGGTCGAGCCGCGCCGGCAATTCATCCAGGACAACGCGCTGGCGGCAACCGTCGACGTTTGAGCCGTATCGACGCGGTTCGCGAAAGCGCAGCCGGTACCCGCACTCAGTAGCAATCCGTCTTCACGCCCCAGACCCAAAAGCTGCGTCCGGCGCGCAGCGGCACCTCCTGCCAATGGCAACGCGCCTCGGCATAGTCGGCAACGGTGGCATAAAAATCGAATTCGGAAAACCGCACCAGGCGCTGCCGAACAGGGCGATGCACATAGACGGTGGGCCGCTCGTAATAGATACCGCAGGGCCGATATGCGCCGGCGGGCGGATAGCGGATGCCGCACGGCTGGCGGACGACTTTCTGGTAACAGCAGCCACCGCTGTACCGGACATAGCGGCCGCCGTAATCGCCGGCATTGGCCGGACTGACGAGACTACAGAGAGACGTGAAGACGAACGAGCAAATCAAGACGAATGCGATACGCATGACCAAACCTCCCGTGACACGGCACGAGTTTGAAAATCGAACGGAACAATCAGCAACCGGAATTTTCGCAGAATGCTCCCCGCGCCGGCAAGTTGCTTGCCGCCGTGGTTAACGCGGTCGCACGCCGTTAAACAGCCACGCGCCGCCTCACGACATCAGCTTCGAACCGATCGCCAGCCCGATCACCAAGGCGCCGAGGAAAAGCACCAGGAAGATGCCGAAAAGCCATTGCGCGATGGTCGCGGAAGCCGCTTCCACGTCGGTGAAGCCGAAAATGCCGGCGATAATGGCAACGACCAGGAAGATTAAGGCCCATCTCAGCATCGCTTGATCCTCAGCGAGGTTGCCGCCCCGGCAATAAATGGGCTGCGGCGGGTCTTGTATGGTCATTCCTTCGCGGTGACGAAAGGCCGCGTTCCGCGCGCGCGCGGATCGCGCGCGGCCCAGCGGCCGGCCTCGACCATGTTTAGAAAATCGCCGACCACCAGATTGAACAGGTCGGGCTCCTCCAGGTTCACCACGTGGCCGGTCTTCGGCAGCACCACGAGGCCGGAAGCGGGGAGAGCGTCTTTCAGGAAAAGGCTGGACTCGATGCAGCGTTCGTCCTCATCGCCCACCACGATCAATGAGGCGTCGCGAGCCTGCGGATCTCGCTCGCAAAATCGTAGAGCGAGGGGCGCGTCCCTTGAAAGCCGCGCGAGGTGTTGGCGGAGCCGAGCGCGTCATGCCCGGCGAGCCTCGCCGTAAACTCGGCGAAGCCGCGCGGGTCCTTGAGCAGGAATGGCAGCCGGGTCGGCCCATGCCGTAGCCCCTGGCAACTGCGGCTGCACCCTCGCGCTCGAACAGGTCGCCTAATTCGCGCGCGTGCTTGTGGAACTCTTGCGTATACCAGCGCTCGGAGCCCGAGCCGGTGCCGGCCAGCACCAGCGAACGCACGCGCTTTTCGTGATTGAGCGCGACCTGCAAGCTGGTATAGCCGCCCATCGACAGGCCGATGAAATGCGCGGCATCGATCTTGAGATGATCGAGCACCGCCACCGCGTCGCGCATGACGTGATTGTAGCTATAGACGTCCGGGTCTGCCGGCACATCGGACGGCGTGTAGCCGCGCGCCGAATAGGCGATGCAGCGGTGGCGCTTGCCGAACTCGCGCAGCTGCGGCTCCCAGCCGCGATGGTCGGAGGCGAACTCATGCACGAACAGGATGGGCGTGCCCTGCCCGACATCTTCAAAATACAGCCGCACTTTGTCGGCGGTGGACGCGTATGGCATGTGGAGAAATCCGGCTACCGTCTTATACGATGATCGCCGCCGGACCAGAAGCCGCACAAGCCGACCGGCCACCCGCTTGGCGCGAGCAATCGGGCCCTTACGGCGAGGTTGACTATGCGCGGCTTCGCGCAACAAGATGGCTAAGCTAAAGCGGCCTGTGCTGGCGGCGTAGGCCTTAGACTGCTGATAATATGAAAGCCGGCCCGGAAAAAACGGTTCAGGGAGGAACCCCATGCACACCTGCAACGTATTCGTTCGGCGCCTTAGTTTGGCGCTCGTCATCATGATGGCGGCGCCGTTTGCGGCCCACGCCCAGCAGAAGATCAAGCTCACCATCATCGACGGCTATCCGCCCAAGTCGTTGTGGGTGGCTGTGTTGATCGACTACTTCATCCCGGAAGTGAACAAGCGGCTCGCCGCCGATGGCAACAAATACCAAATCGACTGGCAGCAGGCCTTCAGCGGCCAGATCGCCAAGCCGCGCGGCGTGATGGACGCGCTGAAGAACCGGCTCGGCGACATCGGTGTGGTCACCACCGTGTTCCACTCCAGCAAACTGCCGCTGAACAATTTGCCTTATTACACACCGTTCTCTACCCGCAACCCGATCCTGGTTGGTAAGGTCATGGATGAGTTGACTGACAAGTTTCCGGCGTTCCAGAAGCAGTTCGATGACCAGAATCAGATCCTGCTGACCAGCTATTCGTCGATCGACAATTACGGCGTCTTCACCAAAAACAAGGTCGCCAAGATGGACGACCTCAAGGGCCTGAAGCTCAATGCCGCGGGACCCAACGCGCTTTACGTCAAGCCGCTCGGCGGGGTCGGCGTGCTCGGCAGCCTGCTCACCTACGCCAACCAGATCAAGACCGGCGTGACCGACGGCTGCATCATCTGGCCGGAAGCGACCATCACCTTCAAGATCGCGGAGGTCGCCCCGCATTACCTCGAGACCGACTTCGGCACCGGCGTCAATAAGTCGCTCACCATCAACAAAGACGTCTGGAAAGGGCTGCCGCCCCAGGTGCAGAAGGTGCTGAAAGCGACCGCCCGCGACTATCGCGACAAGGTGGCGCAGGCCGCGCTCGACAAGGCCGCCGTCTCGATGAAGAAGTTCAAGGCAATAGGCGGCACCGTCGTCACGCTGTCAAAGGCCGACCAGAAGAAATGGGCGCAGAAGATGCCCAACATCGCGCAGAACCTCGCCAAGAGCGTCGAGAAGAAGAATGGCTATCCGGCCATAAAGATTCTCGCCGCCTATATGGACGCGCTGCGGGCGGCGGGCGAGAAACCCGCGCGTGACTGGGACAAGAACTAAGCCGGCATTGATCCCTTCCCGGTCCCGACATGCTTGCGGCCGTAGCTCGACAGAGCCGCGGCCGCCGCACCCTCCCGAGAACTGTCGGAGCCTGCTTCGTGAGCGATATTGAGACTGTCCAAGCGCCCAGTTGGGCGACATTGAGCTGGTTCGACCGCGCCGTCTTCCTGCTCAACGCGTTCGGCTCGATCTGGGTGCTGCTGATCGTCATCCTGATCTGCTCGGACTCGTTCGGGCGAAGCTTCTTCAACCGGCCGCTCGACGGGGTCAACGAACTGGTGGCGGTGTCGATGGCCTTCATCGTGTTCTGCCAATTGCCCGACACGGTGCGGCTCAACAAGCTCACCCGTTCCGACACTTATCTGCCGCGCCTGCAGGCGAGCCGCGCGTTGCTCGCGCGGCTCACAGTCTCCGGCATCGATATCTTAGGGATGGCGGTGATGTTGGCGATCGTCATCGGCACAACGCCATTGCTGATCGAGTCGATCGAGCGCGGCTACTATATCGGCGAGCAAGGAATCTTCACGTTCCCGGAATGGCCGATCAAGGGCATGGTCGTGCTCGGCAGCGTCGCCACCATGCTGTGCTTCATCATCCGCGCTTTGAGCCATTGGCGCTCGTCCAATAGCGGCCCGGTCTGACGGCAAGCGCCCATGGAACCGGTTGCCATCGGCTTTCTGTCGCTCGTCCTCATCGTGCTGATGATCTACGGCGGCTGCTACGTCGCCATAACGCTCAGCCTGGTTTCGTTCCTCGGCGTCTGGATCATCAAGAGCGACGCCACCATCGCCGTGCGCATGATGACGCTGGCGGTGACCGCCACCATCCGGCACTACGATTACGCCAGCATCCCGACCTTCGTGATGATGGGGCTGATCGTCGGCAAGACCGGCTTCGGCTCCGACATCTATCAGGTCGCCAATCAGCTGTTCCGCAGGCTGCGCGGCGGACTGGGCATCGCCACGGTCGCCGCCAATGCGGCCTTTGCCGCCGTCACCGGCTCCTCGATCGCGGCCGCCTCGGTGTTCACGCGCGTGTCGGTGCCCGAGATGATCCGCTTCGACTATTCCAGGCGCTTCGCCGTCGGCGTGGTGGCTGGCTCCTCGGTGCTCGGCATGATCATCCCGCCGAGCGTGATGATGATCATTTACGCCTTCATCGCCGAGCAGTCGGTCGGCGACATGTTTCTGGCCGGCGTGGTACCGGGCCTGTTGTTGTCGATCGCCTATATCGCGGCGATCACGGCCATGACTGTGTTCGCGCCGAGCTTCATCGGCAAGGGCGCCTTCGTCACGCCGATCGCCGACCACGACCTGATGTCGATTGGCGAAATGCTGATCAAGATCGCGCCGATCGTGATCCTGATCGTGATCGTGCTCGGCGGCATCTACAGTGGCTACTTCGACGCCGCCGAGGCCGGCGCCATCGGTGCTTTCTTCGCCTATCTGCTGGCGCTGCTGCGGCGCCGCATCGGCTGGCGGACCTTCCGAGAGGTTTTGATCGACACCGGCCACATCACCGCGAACATCCTGTTCCTGATCATCGCAGCCTCAATGTATTCCCGCATGCTCGGTATCGCCGGACTGCCGTTCCTGCTGAGCCAGTGGCTCGAGCACATTAATCTCGGCTACGGCACAATGATGGCGTTCTACGTGGTGCTGCTGCTGTTCCTCGGCACCATCATCGACACCGGCTCGATCATCCTGGTCTGCGTGCCGCTGTTCCTGAATGCGGTCGAGAGCATGGGGCTGAGCCTTGTGTGGTTCGGCCTCATCACCGTGGTTGGCGCTGAGATCGGGTTGCTGACGCCGCCGTTTGGCCTGTCGTGCTTCGTCATCAAGACCGCGGTCGACCGGCCCGATATTTCGCTGAACGACATCTTTTTCGGCGCGTTTCCATTCGCCGTGGTGATGCTGATGGTGCTGGTCGTGCTGATCGCGTTTCCGCAGCTCTCGCTCATCCTATTGTAAGGCTGCGTCGTGAAAAAACGGCCGGCGAAACCGCTGGCCGCCCTGCCATTCAATGCAAAAGCGAGCCGTTCAGCTCGACTGGCGCGCCGCCCAGCCGGCATCCATGCGCCGGCGCCAGGCGGTTTGCCGCAAGCCGAGCAGGCGGTGCGCCGCGGTCTTGGCCTCGGCGCGGCTTGCTGCCGCGCAGGTGCGGTATTCCAGATCGGCGACGCCCGGCACCAGCGGCTGCTTGCGGAACAGTTTGGCAAAGATGCTTACGCCGCCGTCCAGCTTCAATTCGGACAGCGCCTGCGCGACGTTTCCAGCGGGCCCGAACGCAATCACGCGGCCGGTCAGCGAATGGCGCACCTCATAGACACCCGGCCCGATCGGCGCCTCGACATTGTCGCCGCTTTCCACATCGGGGAAGCGTTTCCAACTGCTCCAAGTCTGTACCATTTTACGAAAAACCTCGTCATACCACGCGAAATCGCGCACTGAGAACGCAACAACTACCTATCGGTTCCGGCTCGTCAATCGGCCCTGTTGATAATAATCCAGGCAGCGGTGCGGATTGAGATACCCCAACAAATAACCAGCCGCCTCCTCAATACCCCGGTAGAACCAGCACTTTCGGCTTGGCCGGCAGGCTGGTTTTCGACAGCACGATCGACGGGATTTCGGCCACCTCCACGGCCCATTCCTGGCGCACACGCGCAAGGAAACGGTCGAGGGTAAAGGCGCTGAAATAATGCATCGGGATCATGAGCGGCGCCTTGAGCGCGTGCAGCACCTCGACCATGCCGTCGAGGTCGAGCGTGTAGGAGCCATCGACCGGCACCATCACCACGTCGACGCGGCCGATCTCGTTGAGCTGAGCTTGCGTCAACGTGTGGTGCAGATGACCGAGATGGGCGATGCACAGATTTGCGATTTCGAAGATGAAAATTGAATTGCCGTGGCGCTCGGTGCCGCCGTCAAAGCTGCGGATATTGGTCGGTACGTTGCGCACGCGCACGTCCTTGTAGGTCATGTCGATGCGCGCCGGCTTTTCGTCGCCGGCCCAGCCGCGCAGCACGTGCTTGATGCCGGGATCGGGACGATCGGTGTAATGGCTCGTGTGCGCGTGGTTCATGGTCACGATGTCGGGCAGCACCGGCGGCTTGACGTAGTCATTGTAATCCGTAGCGATGCGCACGAGCTGCGGGCTCTCAATCAGGAAGGTCGAGTGGCCGATGTAAGTCAGCCGCAGCTGGTCAGCATGAAGCGCGGCGGGTATGGCGGCAGGTGGGTGCGCCGCGACCAGGCCCGGGCAGCTTTGCATCATTTCCGGCTTGGCGGCGGGCGCCGCGCCTTGCGCTACGGCCGGTCCGGCGGACACCAGCGCGGTTCCTGCCGCCGTCACGACAAAACTCAGCAGCGCGCCGCGCATGCCATCACCGTTGCCACTCGATTGCGTCAGGAATCTGGCACGGTTTGGGGCGGCCCGCCACTGGCCTGGCGCGCATGGCCGCTTGCATAAAAATGCGGCTCTACAACGGACGCCGCATTTACAGACCGAAAAGGTACGGTCAGAACTGCTCGAAAAAGCGGCGGTCGCGCATGGACACGATCAGGCCCTTGGGCGTCACCACCAGCCAGCGGCCGTTCTGGCGCTTGACCTGCTGCACCGGGCCGAGGCCGGGCAAGGGCGCGCCGAGCTGTACCTGATAGGTGTCGCCATGGCCGCGCACATAAACATAGCCGTCGCGCACGTAACGGATCGACCAGTCGCGCACCACTGGCGGACGGATTGCGGCCGCGGCCGGTCGCGGCGGCGGCGTCGGAACGGTAACGGTCTGCGTCGGAACGGCCGCGGTCGGCGCCGGGATTGAACCGGTGATCTCCGGCGCGCTGTTGAGGCGCTCGGTCAACTTGGCCACCTCGCTGTGCAGCGATGTCTTGGTGGCGGCAAGGCTTGTCTTCAGCACCGTAACGTCATTACCGAGCGTCGCGATCGCGCGCTGCATGGCCGCGCGTTCGGCTTGGTTCGCCGCAAAATCAATCGTTGGCTTTTTCTGATCTGCAAGACCGAAGCCGCTCACCAGGCCGACGAACGTCCCCAGCGAGGCAGCGATCAAAACCGATGCTGCCGTGATTGCGTTGCGTCTGTGGCTCGGCTTGAAACGAAGTTTCGCGCGCTGCGAGGCGGCCTCTGGCATGAATAAGATAAGATCTGTTGGTTCTGGTGCAGGCTCACGCTTTGCCGCCGCCTCATTCGCCGGCGACAACGGCGGCGATTCAATGTCCGGCAAATCACCGCTTGAGTTTTCCGCCGGCATCTCGCCAGCCGTCTTGCCATTGTCCTCGGCCATCGGCCCGCTCCGCGAATTTGATGTTCACGAAGCGGTAACCACGTTCGGTTACCAATCGGTTACCAACGCCCGCTGGCCGTCATTTACACTGTCAGGCCGCTCTCCGCCGCCAGCGCTTTGAGCGAAACCGCCGGCCGCGCGCCGATATGCTGGATGACTTCGGCCGCCGCCAGCGCGCCGAGCCGGGCGGCGGTGCGGTGGTCTTGCCCGCGCGCCAAACCGACCAAGAAGCCGGCGGCGAACAGATCGCCGGCACCGGTAACGTCGGCCACTTGCTCGACCGGCACGGCGTTGACGGCTTGCAACCCCTCGCCGCTGATCACCATGCAACCTTTGGCGCTGCGCGTGACCACCGCCAGTCGGGCATCCTGCTGCAACGCTTTCGCGCCGGTGTCGAAGTCCGCCGTCTCGTACAGGCTGTGCAGTTCGTGTTCGTTGGCGAACACGATGTCCACGATGCCCTTCTTGATGAGATCGAGGAATTCGGCGCGGTAGCGATCGACGCAAAATGAATCCGACAGCGTGAGTGCGACCTGCCGTCCCGCCTTGTGCGCGATCGCCGCCGCCTTGATGAAAGCCTCTTTCGCTTGCGGCGGATCCCACAGGTAGCCTTCGAGATAAGTCACCGCCGCGCTCGACACCGCGGCCTCGTCGATGTCGCCCGGCCGCAGATCCTGGGCGGCGCCGAGATAGGTATTCATGGTGCGCTCGCCGTCCGGCGTCACCATGATGTAGCAGCGCGCGGTCGAGGGTCCGTCCTTGGCCGGTTTGACGTCGAAGACGACATTGGCGGCGCGGATGTCGTGCGCGAAAGTGCGGCCGAGCTCGTCGTCCTTGACCTTGCCGACGAAGGCGGCGCGCGCGCCAAACGAGGCGACGCCGACGATGGTGTTGGCGGCGGAGCCGCCGGAGCTTTCCACCGCCGGCGCCATCGCCGCGTAAATCGCGGCGGCACGAGCCTCGTCGATAAGCGCCATGCCGCCCTTATGCATGCCCTGCGCCACCAGAAAATCGTCCTCGGCCCGCGCGATAACGTCGACGATGGCGTTGCCGATGCCGAGCACGTCGTAGCGGAGTTGAGCCATGCGGAACCTCTTATCATGACCGCGGCGCACTATAGTGACCAAATGCGGCACGGCAACCTACACCGGCAGGCATGATGACGCGCACTCGCCCACATGCTTAGAGTGCGCGGGTTCGCAAAGGATTCGCGAATGGCAATGGCACGCAATATCGCGACGGTCGGAAGCGGGACACTGATTTCGCGCTTGCTCGCCTACGCGCGCGACGCCAGCATCGCCGCGCTGCTCGGCACGGGGCCATTTTCGGAAGCCTTCTTCGCCGTCTTGCAACTGGTCAATTTTTTCCGCCGCCTGCTGGCGGAAGGCGCAATAAACAGTGCGTTCGTCCCGCTTTGGCTGCGGCTCGCTGGCGGCGAAGACGGTGAAGCCGTCGCCAACCGCTTCACCACCCGCATATTCGTCAGCATCGGCTGCATCACCGGCGTGATCTCTTTGCTCGTCGTTGTGTTCGCGTATTTCATCATTGGCGCCATCGCGCCCGGATTCGACGATGACCGCCGCGCGCTCGCCGCGTTCTATTTGCTGATCCTTGCCCTCTACATCGTGCTGGCGGGATTGGTGGCGGTGATAGCGGCGGCGCTAAATGCGCAAAGGCGCGTCGCCGCTGTTGCCGCCAGCACCGCAATATTCAACGTGGTCCTGCTGCTGGCGCTGGCGCTGGCGTTTCACGCGCGCATTGCTCAATTCTATGTCGGCGTCTGGCTTGCGGCGGCCATCGTCGCCGCCGGTGCGGTCCAGCTTCTCGTCACGGGCGCCGCCTGGCTGTTGAGCGGACACCGCTTTCGGCACGCGCATGTGCCGGGGCGCAATGAGACCGGCACCTTCTTCCGGCGCGCCCTGCCTGGACTGATTGCCGCCGGCATACCGCAGCTCAAATTGATTGCAGCCACAGCCATCGTCTCGTCGACGCCGGCGGCGGTGTCGTGGCTCTATTACGCCAACCGCCTCTACGAGCTGCCGCTCGGCATCGCCTCGGTGGCAATCGCCGCCGTGATGGTGCCGCGTATCGCCGAAAGCAAGCGCGTCGGCGGCGAGGAAGCCTATGCAGGCGCGCTCTCGCGCGCTGGCGAAATCGCGCTCGGCCTCGCGCTGCCGGCGGCAACCGGCTTTGCGCTGCTGGCCGGCCCAATCGTCGGCGGGCTGTTCGAACACGGCGCCTTCACGGCACGCGACACGTCCGCCGTTGCGGCCACACTAGTCGCGATCTGCGCCGGGCTTCCCGGGCATGTGCTGGAAAAATGGTTGGGCGCGGTATCCTTCGCCCATGAGGACACCCATACGCCGATGGGAGCGGCGCTCTGCGGCCTCGCCGCCGCCATGATCGTCGGCCTGCTGCTGTATCCGCATTATGGTTTTGTGGGCGCCGCGGCGGCCATCGCGATCTCCGGCTGGGTCGGCGCCGCGCTTCTTGGCGCCCTGCTCGCTCGGCGCCGATGGCTGCGGCTCGACCGGGACGCCAGGCGGCGCCTGCCGCGCATCGTTCTCGCCACAGTCATCATGGGCGCCGCAATTGCCGGCGGCGTCATGGCCGGCGATGCACTAATTCCGGCATTGGCAGCCTCGGCGATCGGGCGGCTTGCGCTGCTGGCCGTACTGGTGGTGCTTGGGTTTGTGATCTATGCCACGGCGCTCGAAGTCCTCGGCGTAACCAAGCACAAGGATCTGATCGCGGCTCTACGCCGCCAAAGCTAAATCCCTTGCCCAACGCCCGCCCGGCGTGGCATGGGGTCGCCACCCTGAATCCAAGAGGCTAAGGCAATGGCGTTCAAGGAACGCGTGTTTTCCGGCGTGCAGCCGACCGGCAATTTGCACCTCGGCAATTATCTTGGCGCCATTGTCAAATTCGTGGCGCTGCAGGAGCGCTACAACTGCCTCTATTGCGTGGTCGACATGCACGCCATCACGGTGTGGCAGGACCCAACCGAATTGCCGCGCGCCACGCGCGAGGTGACGGCGGCGTTTCTGGCCTGCGGCATTGATCCCAAAAAACACATTATCTTCAACCAAAGTCAGGTCGCCGAGCACGCCGAGCTCGCCTGGGTGTTCAATTGCGTAGCGCGCATGGGCTGGCTCAACCGCATGACGCAGTTCAAGGAGAAAGCCGGCAAGGACCGCGAAAACGCATCCGTCGGCCTCTACGTCTATCCCAACCTGATGGCTGCCGACATCCTGGTCTACCGCGCCACTCACGTGCCGGTGGGCGAGGACCAGAAGCAGCATCTCGAACTGTCGCGCGACATCGCGCAGAAATTCAACAACGACTTCGCGCAATCGATTCACGCTCATGGATTCGGCGAGGCGTTCTTCCCGCTGCCGGAACCGCTGATCCAGGGACCGGCGACGCGGGTGATGTCGCTGCGCGACGGTACCAAGAAGATGTCGAAGTCGGAGCCGTCCGATTATTCCCGCATCAATCTCACCGACGACGCCGATGCCATCGCGCAGAAAATTCGCAAGGCGAAGACCGATCCACAACCGCTGCCGGACGACGAGAAGGCATTGGCGTCGCGCCCGGAGGCCGACAACTTGGTTGGCATCTACGCCGCGCTGCAGGGCGTGAGCAAGGCCCTGGTGCTCAACGAATTCGGCGGCGGCCAGTTCTCCACTTTCAAAACCGCGCTGGCCGATCTCGCCGTCGCCAAGCTTGGGCCGATCGGCGCCGAGATGAAAAAGCTGACGCAGGATCCGATCTATATCGACGAGGTCCTGGCCGACGGCTCGCAGCGCGCGCAAACGCTGGCCGCCGATACCATGAAGGCCGTCAAGGACATCGTCGGCTTCGTGCGCCGCTAGAACATATTCACCGCTCAGGATCGGTTTGCGCCGCGCAATATTCTGGTAAAGCCCCGCTTGTCGGCGCAGGCGCAGCCATGCAACCATCCGCCGCTTGTGCGTCCGTTGCCACGCAAATGTTCCAACGAGGCTGGAGCCCCCATGAGCACCAAGCGCCGCAGCTATGAAAAAGGCCACAAGCGCAAATATATGGTGGTCATCGACGACACCGAGGAGTGCGAGCGCGCGGTGCACTGGGCAGCCAAGCGCGCCGGTCGCACCAAGTCGCAGCTCATCATGCTGCGAGTGATCGAAACCAGCGAACGCAATCAGCAATGGCTGGGCGTCGCCGACATCATGAAGGCCGAGGAGATGGAGGCGGCAAACAAAGCGCTCGACAAATACGCCGCGCATGCCAAGAAGATCGCCCGCGTCACGCCCGAACGGGTGATCCGCGAGGGCGACACGGCGCAGGAAATCGTCAAGCTGATCGACAAGGACACCGATATCGGCATCCTGGTGTTGGCCGCCGGCACAGGCAAAGAAGGCCCCGGCCCGTTGGTCTCTGGTCTCGCCAAGACCGCCGGCGACTTCCCGATCCCGGTCGCCATCGTGCCGGGCAATCTCAGCGACGCTGAACTCGACGCCATGGCGTAAATTCGCGCCTCATACGCGGATTTTCGGCGGTTGACTGCGGCGTGCGTAAGGCCCATCTATTTGCTATGATTATTCCAACCCTCGGGCCTTGAACCCGCTTGCGGTAAGGAGACGACGATGTTCATCCAGACCGAAGGCACGCCCAATCCGGCGACCATGAAATTCCTGCCCGGACGGGCCGTGCTCGAATCCGGCACCCTCGACATACCGAGCAAAGACGCCGCCGCGCAATCGCCGCTGGCCGAACGACTGTTCGACATTCCCAATGTTGCGGGCGTGTTCTTCGGTTCCGACTTCATCTCGGTCACCAAGACCGACGGCGATTGGCAGCAGATCAAGCCGGCGATCCTCGGCGCCATCATGGAACACTACATGTCGGGCGCGGCCCTGCTGGCGAGCGGGGCAGAACCGGCCACGGCCGACGACGAATTCTTCGACGCCAACGATGCCGACACGGTCGCCACCATCAAGGACCTGATCGAGACCCGCGTCCGCCCGGCGGTGGCCGGCGACGGCGGCGACATCACCTTCAAGGGCTACAAGGAAGGCGTGGTCTATCTGCATATGAAGGGCGCCTGCTCGGGCTGCCCCTCCTCCACCGCCACCCTCCAGCACGGCATCCAAAGCCTATTGCAGCATTTCGTGCCCGACGTCACCGAAGTTCGGCCGGTTTAGTCGGATAACGATGGTTTCTTCGTCATGGCCGGGCTTGTCCCGGCCATCCCGATTCAAGGGGCAAGGCCTTGCCTTCCGAAGGGAGATCGCCGGGCCCAGCCCGGTGCTGACGCTTTCATGTGGCGCGCCGCCATTCAAAAATTGATAGATTTGAATTATGCGCGTCCTTGCTATCGATACGGCGCTCGCGGCCTGCTCGGCCGCCGTGCTCGATACCGAGCGCGCCGCTGTCGCCACGCATGAATCGCTGCCGATGCAGCGCGGGCACGCCGAAGCGTTGCTGCCGCTGATCAAGCGCGTGATGGAACGCGCGAGCTTCGCCTTCGCCGATCTCGACCGCATCGCGGTCACCACCGGACCCGGCAGCTTCACCGGCCTGCGTGTCGGCATTTCGGCCGCGCGCGGGTTGGGGCTGGCAGCCGCTAAGCCCGTCGTCGGGCTAACCACGCTCGCCGCCTTCGCCGCGCCGTTCATTGCCGCCGACGATACGCTGCCGGTGGTGGCGGCAATCGATGCGCGCCACGGCCAGGTCTATCTGCAAGTGTTCGGTCCCGGCGGCCGCACGATCGTTGCACCGCGACTGGCGCCCTTGCGCGAAGCGCTGCGCGCGGCCGCATCCGGCGCGCCACGCCTCACCGGCACCGCGGCAGATCTGCTGGCGGCGGCCTGGCCTTCGGCTGAGCGCCCACCCACCGTGGTCGAGCAGCGCGGCGCCCCCGACATCGATTGGGTGGCGCGGCTCGGCGCTGCGGCAAACGAAACGGCAGCGCCGCCCAAACCGCTTTACCTGCGCGCGCCCGACGCGCAGCCGCAGGACGCGAGCCAATTGGCGCGGCGATGATGGGCTTCATCAGCCAGCTGTTCGCGCGCGGCCAGCCGGTGCTCTCGGAAGCCGCAAGCCGCGACGCGGGCGCGATCGCCACCCTTCATGCGGCGTCTTTCCGTCGCGGCTGGAGCGAGCCGGAAGTCGAGGCCCTTCTGCTCGACCGCCACGTTGTCGCGCACCGCGCCGCCGCCGGCGGCAAACTTGCCGGCTTTATCATGTCGCGGCTCGTGGAGGACGAGGCGGAAATTCTCTCGGTCGCGGTCGCCGCCCGCCAGCGCGGACGCGGCCTGGCGCGAAAGCTGCTGACCCTGAATCTGCGGCGCCTCGCCGGACTTGGCGCGCGCGCGGTGTTCCTGGAAGTCGGCGAGCACAACGACGCGGCGATCCGGCTCTATGACCGCGCCGGTTTTCGCGAGGTATCGCGCCGGCCTAATTACTATCCGGGTGCCGCTGGCGAAGCGGCGGCCGCCTTGGTGCTGCGCCGCGATCTGGTCTAATCGCCGGATGGACACATGCGTCGCCAACTCAATATGATATGAGGCCGGACGGGAGAGACGACGTGGCCATGCCCGACAAACATATAGCTGACAGGCGCAATATCGAATCCCTCTGCGCCGCCAAGGGCATGCGCATGACCGAGCAGCGGCGCACGATCGCGCGCGTGCTGGCGGGATCCGACGATCACCCCGATGTCGAGGAGCTCTACCGCCGCTGCGCCAAGGTGGACGCGCACATTTCGATCTCGACGGTCTACCGAACGGTACGATTATTCGAAGACGCGGGCATCATCGAGCGCCACGATTTCCGCGAAGGCCGTGCGCGCTACGAGACCAGCACCGAGTCCCACCACGACCATCTCATCAACCTGCGCGACGGCGAGGTGATTGAATTTCAATCGGAGGAGATCGAGCGCCTGCAGGCGGAGATCGCGCGCAAGCTCGGTTACCGGCTGGTCGATCACCGGCTCGAGCTCTATGCGGTGCCGCTCAAGGACGAAAAGAGCGGACACTAGCGCACATGATCCGCGCGCTGTTCATCGCGGCGTTCTTCTTCACCATGACGCCGCTTTTGATCTCGCTCCAATGGCTGCTGGGCAAGCTCGGTCTGCCGGGCTGGGGCTTCATCGCCTGCAACTATTACCGCGTGTTGCGCGCAATCCTGCGCATTCATGTCCGCGTCGACGGCGAGTCGGCGCGCGGCCGCGCGGTGCTGTTCGTCTCCAATCACGTTTCCTGGGTCGACATCGTGGTGATCGGCTCGATCACGCCGGTGGCCTTCGTTGCCAAGAGCGAGGTGCGTAAATGGCCGCTGGTCGGCATCACCGCCAAGATGCAGCGCACGGTATTCGTTGACCGCGCGCGCCGGCACCAGGCCGCCGACGCCGTGAGCGAGATCGTCAAGCGGCTCGCCGGCGGCACCTCGGTGGTGCTGTTCGCGGAAGGCACCTCGAGCGACGGCAACCGCGTGCTGGCGTTCCGCTCGGCGCTGGTTGGCGCTGTCCGCGAAGCGGCTGCGCGAGCCGGCACCGGCGTGCTGATCCAGCCGATGTCGATCTGCTATACCGGCCTGCACGGCATCCCGATGGGCCGCCAGCACCGCCCGCTGGTGGCCTGGTACGGCGATCTCGATTTCCTGCCGCACATCAAGGCGTTCATTGAACGTGGGGCGGTGGATGCCGTGGTCGGTTACGGCGCGCCGGTGGCCGCTGACCAAGGCGCCAACCGCAAGGCCATGGCAAAAACGCTGGAAGGGGCGGTACGCTCGATCACCGCCGCCACGCTGCGCGGGCGGCCGAAGCCGGCGCAGGCGGCGGAGTAGCCCCAGATTTTCCCGGCTCGTCTTAAAATCGCAACAAAATCAAATATATGGATGGGCGGGACAAGCCCCGCCATGACGGGTTAGATTGGCGCACCGGTTCGCAGATAGGGCATGAGCAAACCCCGCAAAGTCCACATCAAGTCCTTCGGCTGCCAAATGAACGTCTACGATTCCCATCGTATGGCGGACACGCTGGCGCCGGCCGGCTTCAGCGAGACCGCCAACACTGAAGACGCCGATCTCGTCATCCTCAACACCTGCCATATCCGCGAGAAAGCCGCCGAGAAGGTCTATTCCGAGATCGGCCGCATCCGCGTGCTCAAAGACGCCGCCGCCGCGCAAGGCCGTCCTATGATGATCGCGGTCGCTGGCTGCATGGCGCAAGCCGAGGGTAAGGAGATCATCCGCCGCGCAGCGAGCGTCGACCTGGTGGTCGGCTCGCAGAATTATCATCGCTTGCCCGATATGATCGCGCGCGCCGAGCGCGGCGCCAAACTCGTCGACACCGAATTCCCGGTCGAGGACAAGTTTGCCGCGCTATCAGCCCCACGGCGCGCGGCTATTCGTCAGCGCGGCATATCATCGTTCGTCACCGTGCAGGAAGGCTGTGATAAATTCTGCACTTTTTGTGTGGTGCCCTATACGCGCGGCGCCGAAGTGTCGCGCCCGGTGAAACAAATCGTCGCCGAGGTGGAGCGGCTGGTGAATGCCGGCGTGCGCGAGGTGACGCTGATCGGGCAAAACGTCAATGCCTATCACGGGCAAAGCGAAGATGGCGCGCCGGCGACGCTCGGCAAATTGTTGCGGCGGCTAAGCGCTGTGCCCGGCATTATCCGGCTGCGCTACACCACCAGCCATCCGCGCGACATGGACCACGATCTCATCCGCGCCCATGGCGAGCTGGAAGCGCTGATGCCTTATGTGCATCTGCCGGTGCAGTCAGGCTCCGACCGCATGCTGGCTGCGATGAACCGCAGGCATACGCGCGATGACTATCTCGCCGTGATCGACCGCTTGCGCGCCGCACGCTCCGATCTCGCCTTCTCGTCCGACTTCATCGTCGGCTTCCCGGGCGAGACCGAAGAGGATTTCCAAGACACGCTTGCGCTGGTCGACGAAGTCGGCTTTGCCGGTGCCTATTCCTTCATGTATTCGGCGCGCCCGGGCACGCCGGCCGCCGAGATGGGCGATCAGGTTGCGCCGGAGTCGAAGGCCGAGCGCCTGCAACGATTGCAAGCCGCCATCACCCGCCACCAGCGCGCCTTCAACGCAGCGTTTGCCGGCCGCGACCTCGACGTGCTGCTGGAAAAGCCGGGCAAGCTCCCTGGGCAACTGGTCGGCCGTTCCCCATATTTGCAGGCGGTGCAGGTCATGGCACCGCATTCGCTCATCGGCCAGATCGCGCCCGTGACCGTCACCGAAGTCGGAAGCAACAGCCTGTTCGGCGCGCTAACAGACGAAACGCGCGTGCCGCAGCTTGCCGCAGCAGGAGCTTGAGAACACCCTTGCGCACCCTGGATTCCGTGATCCCGCCCGCCGCAGCTTCAGAGGAAACTGCCACTACGCAGATCGTGCTGGCGTTCGAGGACAACCGGCTGGCCTCCATCCTGTTCGGCCAATACGGGCAAAATCTCGCGCTGATCGAACGCCGTCTCGCTGTGGTGGCGGACCAGCGCGGCAACCACGTCACGCTGGAAGGCTCGCGCGGCGCCTGTGAGCAGGCCCGCCGCGTGCTGGAGGGCCTCTACGAACAGCTCAAGCGCGGCCACGACCTCGCGCAAGGCGACGTCGAGGGCGCCATCCGGCAGGCGATCGCACAGGGCTCATTATTCGATTGCGACCCGGCCAGCGCGCGGTCGGCCTTTGAGGAAATCAATTTAAGGAAACGCCCGGTGCGCGCCCGCACTGCCGCGCAGGACGCCTATTTCCGCGCGTTAAAACGCCACGCGATGGTGTTCGGCACAGGACCCGCCGGTACCGGCAAGACCTGGCTGGCGGTCGCCCACGCTGTGCAGATGTTCGAGCGCAAGGAAGTCGACCGCATCATCCTGTCGCGGCCAGCGGTGGAGGCCGGCGAGCGGCTCGGATTTCTGCCCGGCGACTTGCGCGAGAAGGTCGATCCCTACCTGCGGCCGGTCTACGACGCGCTCTACGACCTGATGGACGCGCGCATCGTCGAGCGCGCGCTGCAGGCCGGCGAGATCGAGATCGCGCCGCTCGCCTTCATGCGCGGCCGCACTTTGTCGAACGCCGCGGTGATTCTCGACGAAGCGCAGAACACCACCTCCATGCAGATGAAGATGTTCCTGACCCGGTTGGGCGAGAACAGCCGCATGATCGTCACCGGCGATCCAAGCCAGGTCGACCTGCCCCATGGCCAGACATCGGGACTGGCTGAAGCGGTCAAGCTACTTGCCGGCATCGAAGGCGTCGGCCACGTCGCTTTCACCCATGAGGACGTGATTCGCCACGAGCTGGTCGCGCGCATCGTGGCGGCATATGACCGCGCGACAGCCGCGCGTAAGGATAAGGAATGAACTGGTCGCCGCACCGGCGCAAGCCAGCGCCGTCGATCGATGTCCAAGTGCAATCGCCGTTGTGGGACGCCGAGCCCGCCGCCGTGGAGACCGTGCGCGCGGCGATTGAAGCCGCCGCCGCCTTGGTTCCTGCGGCAGGCGAGGTCAGCGTACTGCTCACCAGCGACGCGGCGTTGCGCGATCTCAACCGCGAATGGTGCGGCCTCGACCAGCCGACTAATGTGCTGTCCTTTCCGGCCGCACGGCCAAGCGGCGCGCTGCTTGGCGACATCGCCATCGCCTATCAGACGCTGGCGCGCGAAGCGGCCGCCGACGGCAAGCCTTTCCTGCACCATCTGGCCCATCTCGTGGTGCATGGATTTCTGCATCTCATAGGCTACGATCACCAGACTGATTCTCAAGCCGATGCGATGGAAGGGCTCGAACGCGCAGCGCTTGCGCGTCTTGATATCGCCGATCCTTACATTGCGCATGAACGACAGCAAGAAACGGGCAATGCCTGACCGCGATGCCTGACAGCGACCCTCCGAGTTCCAGCACCGCTTTCGAGCCGCGCCATCTGCCGGTGCCGGTGCCGCCGGCGCGCGCGAATGGCGAAGGCTGGCTGGCGCGCATGTTGCGCACGCTGTTTGGCTGGAAGGCGGGCTCGATCCGTGCCGATCTTAAGGACGTGCTCGACGCCATGACGCCCGGCGAATCCGGCTTTTCGCCGGAAGAAAGCCGGATGCTCAAGAATATCCTCGGGCTGCGCGAGCGCCGGGTTGGCGACGTCATGATACCACGTCCCGACATCATCGCCGTGCAGCAGGACATCAAGCTCGGCGAGCTGATGCATACCTTCGAGCGCGCCGGCCATTCGCGCCTGGTGGTCTATAACGACACGCTCGACGATCCGATCGGCATGGTCCACATCCGCGACCTGATCGCCTTCATGACGGCGCGAGCTGCCGTCGATCCGAAAAAGAACGCCAAGCGCAAGAAGCCGCTGCCTGCCGGCCTCGATCTCAAGGCCATCGACCTCGCCATGCCGCTGTCAGCGGCCAAGATCATGCGCGAATTGCTGTTCGTGCCGCCGTCGATGCGGGTGATCGACCTGCTGGCGCGCATGCAGGCGACGCGCATCCATTTGGCGCTGGTGATCGACGAATACGGGGGCAGCGACGGGCTGGTGTCAATCGAGGACATCGTCGAGCAGATCGTGGGCGAAATCGCCGACGAGCACGACGAGGATGAAATGCCGGCGGTGGTGCGCCAGCCGGACGGCACCTATATCGCCGATGCGCGCGCCCATCTCGAGGACGTGGTGGCGATCGTCGGTTCCGACTTCGACGTCGGCGACGACGCCGAGGAAGTCGATACGCTGGGAGGCTATCTGGTGACGCGCGCCGGCCGGTTGCCGGTGCGCGGCGAGATCGTTCCCGGCCCTGGCCTGTTTGAATTCGAGGTCCTCGACGCCGATCCGCGCCGCGTCAAGCGCATCCGCATCACGCGGCTGAAGTCACGGCGCGAGATTGCGCGCGAGCCGCGCAAGCGTGACGAACCGGACGCGGTGCTCGCCGGCACGACGCCGCCGGCGCTGGCGTCCGAGGAATCGGGCGCGCAAAAAGACGATCGCCCGCGCTCCGCCGGCAATCCTGCCAGTGCGCGCCGGTCGTGACGCTCGTCCACCTCGCCCATGAAATCGTGCTGGCCTCCGGCTGGCGGCGCGCCGGCTTGGCATTTCTCGCCGGCGTCTTTTCGGTGCTGGCGCTGCCGCCGATCAATGCCTGGCCGGTGCTGTTCCTGACGTTCCCGGTGTTGATCTGGCTGGTGGACGGCTCGGCGGCGGGCCGCTGGAGCGGCGCCTGGCGCGCGGCCGGTGCCGGCTGGTGCTTCGGCTTCGGCTATTTTCTCGCCGGGCTTTACTGGACCGGCTACGCCTTCCTGGTAGACGCCAAGACCTTCGGCTGGTTACTACCCTTCGCGGTCGGCGGCTTGCCGGCGGCGCTCGCCATCTATTGTGCGCTTGGTCTTGCCGCCGCGCGGTTGATCTGGGTGCGGGGCCCCGAGCGCGTGCTCGCGTTCGCTGCCACGCTCGCCGGCGCCGAATGGCTGCGCGGCCATCTGCTCTCGGGATTTCCCTGGAACACCTTCGGTTACGCGCTGACCGAGCCGCTGGTGCTGGCACAGGGAATTTCGCTGATCGGCATCTGGGGCTTCACCTTCCTCAGCCTTGCGATTTTCGCGAGCCCGGCCGTGCTTGCCGACGACCGCGCCGATACGCCGCATCCCTACCGGGCGCCGTTCATCGCCCTGGTGATCCTGGCGGCTCTAACCGGCTATGGCTTGGCGCGGCTGCGCACGCATCCGACGTCTTATGTGAGCGGCGTGAAGCTTCGCATCATGCAGCCCGCTTTGCAGCAGGACGTGAAATTCAACTACGCCGCCCGCGATCAGATCATGCGGCGCTATCTCGCGCTGTCCGACCGCGCCACCGGGCCGCAATCGAACGGCATCCACGACGTCACGCATTTGATCTGGCCGGAGTCGGCGTTTCCGTTTTTCCTCACGCGCGAGCCGGAGGCCATGGCGCAGATCACCGGCCTGATCAAGCCGAAGACAGAGCTGATCACCGGCGCCATCCGTGCCGCCCCTCCGGTCACCGACGCCCAGCACGTGCACGCCTACAATTCTGTCTATGTGATCGATCCCGACGGCTCGATCCGCGGCATCTACGACAAGGTGCATCTGGTGCCGTTCGGCGAATATCTGCCGTTCCAGCGTCTGCTCGAAAGCATCGGTTTGCAGCAGCTCACAAAGGTCGCGGGCGGGTTCCTGGCGGGCGACCGCAGGCGCGCGATGGACGTTCCCGGCGCGCCGAAGATGCTGCCGCTGATTTGCTACGAGGCGATCTTTCCCGGCGCCGCAGTGCCGCACGGCGAACGCCCGGGCTGGCTGATCAATGTCACCAATGACGCGTGGTTCGGCATCAGTTCAGGGCCCTATCAGCACTTCCAGCAGGCGCGCGTTCTCGCGATCGCCGAAGGTCTGCCGCTGGTGCGCGCGGCCAACACCGGAATCTCGGGCGTCATCGATCCGGTCGGCCGCATCGTGAAGTCGCTGCCGCTGGGGACCGAAGGCGTGCTTGATTCAGCGCTGCCGCGCGCGATCGCGCCGACGCTCTATGTGCGCTATGGCGACGACGCCTTGATTCTTTTCCTGGTGCTCAGCCTGCTGGCGGTGGGCCGACGGCGATTGCATCCATAGATTGAATATTTGTGTAGTACCGGATAATCGATTGTTTGGGCTGGCTGCCATTCTTCCGCGCAGTTCCATTGCGACAATGCGAAAAGCATTGAAAATTCGAGGTAATTTTCGCTCTTTTTTGCCGCCACGCATCAATCTGTGGGAAATCACGCATTGCATAAATACCTTCAAATGTGACATTACGCTCCACGATGGAGGCATAGGAGAATTTTATGGCTAAGAAGGCACCCAATCCGATCGACAAGCACGTCGGTTCGCGCGTGCGCATGCGTCGGATGATGTTGAGCATGAGTCAGGAGAAACTCGGGGACGCGCTTGGCCTAACGTTCCAGCAAGTCCAGAAATACGAGAAGGGCACCAACCGCATTGGTGCCAGCCGCCTCCAGCAGATCGCCAATATTCTACAAGTGCCGGTCGCGTTTTTCTTCGAAGGCGCGCCGCATGTGGGCGGCCATCACAGCAGCGGCATGGGCGAGGCCCCATCGCCCGCCTATGTATCGGATTTTCTCGCCACTTCCGACGGTCTCTCGCTGACCAAGGCGTTCATGCGCATCAAGAACAGCAAATTGCGCCGGCGCATCGTCGATCTGGTCGAACAGATCGCAGGCGAGAGTTGAGTTTCCTCGCAAATCCCACCGCGGCCACGACCCATCACCCACATCTTGACCTCACCAGCCGCCACTGCAAGAAACACTCCGGAATGCAACCGCGCGGCGCTTTAAGCACGCGCTGGGGGAGGAGATTTCAGTGGCTCACACCAATTTTCTGTTCACCAGCGAATCGGTTTCCGAAGGTCATCCCGACAAGGTTTGTGACCAGATTTCCGACGCGGTGCTTGATGCATTTCTCGAAAACGACATCAAGCTCGGCATCGCCGACGACAGCAAAGTGAATACGCGTCTCGGCTGCGAGACGCTGACCACCACCAACAAGATCGTCATCGCCGGCGAAGGCCGCGGCCAGGCGCCGTTCTTCCTTAAGCACGGCGACAAAGCGGTGGTGAACCGCGAGTTGATCGCGCAGATCGCGCGCGACGTAGTCAAGGACATCGGCTACGACCAGGACGGCTTTTCCAACTACGGTGCCGACGTCGAGGTGCTGCTGCACGGCCAGTCGCCCGATATCGCCATGGGCGTGGACGCCAAGAAAAAAAAGAGCGGCGAGGAGGAAGGCGCCGGCGACCAGGGCATGATGTTCGGCTTCGCCTGCACCGAGAGCGAGGTCTACGAGAAGAACTCGTTCA
>CAZLWN010000056.1:0-22754 GCA_964563195.1 uncultured Undibacter sp.
GTCAATCCTGACGTTCACACCGCCATCTGTCTCAATTTATCTGACGACGGACAGTCAATTCGTTCCGTGATCGTCATGGACGGCTTCACGGAAGATGTAAATGAGCGAATGGCCAAAATACAAAATGGCGCGCGATTTGGTGGGCGCGGTCTTTCCCACCAGCGAGGCCGTGATCTTACAGACGGCTCGCAAAGTCGGGGTTGGGCGAAAGATGGGGCGCACGGTCATATTCAGCCCCGAGGATTGTGAGACAATTTACGAGGCTCTTCCATGCCACTTAAGCTCGTTCGCCGACCCAAATCGCCAAACTGGATCATCCGAGGTACCGTCCGCCAAATCCGTATTGAAGAGAGCACTGGCATTAGCGACAAGCGAGTCGCCGAGGAAATCCGCGCCAAACGGGAGGCCGAAATCCTTACCCAGTCGATCTACGGTCGTCGTGTCACTGCAACCTTTGCCGAAGCAGCACTGAGTTATCTGGAGAACGGTGGCAGCAAGCGTTTCACAGAGCCCATCATTCGGCTTTTCAGTGTGACGCCGCTTGTTGAGATCCACCAGAATACAATCGACGAGGGCGCGCGCAAACTTTATCCGACCGCTTCGGACGCAACGCGCAATCGGCAATTTTACACGCCTGTGTCAGCTATCCTGCGCCATGCCGCGAAGCGTGGTTTGTGTTCGCCACTCATTTTGGAGCGCCCCAAAGTCGCGCCGGTCATCGTGATGTGGCTGACACCCGAAGAGGCCGAGCGATTGATTGAGGCGTGCGCCCCTCACCTGCGCCCGCTAGTGATCTTCCTGCTGTACACAGGCGCGCGTGTTGGCGAGGCTCTATGGCTTGATTGGAAATACGTCGACCTCCGGCGCGCTCACGTCACCTTTCCAAACACCAAAAATGGCGAGGCGCGCGGTGTACCATTGCATAAGCGTGTGGTGGTGGCGCTGGCGAATCTGGAGCATCGCGACGGTGAAGTGTTCCGCCGTCCTGATGGCAAGCCATACACCCGGCCTAAGGATGAGCAGAAGCAGGACCATTCAGCTGGCACGCGCATCAAAACCGCGTTTAGGGCGGCTTGCCGCCGCGCTGGAATTAAAGGATTTCACCCGCATGGCTGCCGCCACACGTGGGCAACATGGCACTATGCAGCCAACCGCGATCTCGCCGCCCTGAAACAGCTCGGCGGCTGGAAGAGCGAGCGCATGGTGCTGCGCTACGCTCATACCAATGTCGCTGAATTCGCCCACACCATCGACCGCCTTCCGAGTGGAACTGGGGGAATTCACGGGGAGGTCATTTCTGCGAAAAAGGAAAGCGCTTGATGCTCAGCACGTTACAACTTGCTAGTCCCGCCTTTGGTAAGGGGGAGGTCGTAAGTTCAATCCTTACCGGCAGCACCACAAATCACCGATCGAGCAGACGCCCTAATGTGGGTCTAAGGATCTGTGTCCGGCGAAGTTCGCGGGAAAATCGTGAACCCGCAACGTTGGTGCGTTACGTCATCGACGAGCCGAGTAAATCTAGAACAGCACGCTCATCACG
This sequence comes from uncultured Undibacter sp., assembly GCA_964563195.1. GTDB lineage: Bacteria > Pseudomonadota > Alphaproteobacteria > Rhizobiales > Xanthobacteraceae > Pseudolabrys. Next base: position 1,541 of record CAZLWN010000056.1, read on the forward strand.
CCGGTATAGATCGATCCAACCGTGGTGCCGACGGCAACCACGCCGGTCACGATTCTCTGAATGCCGAGAGCGCGTTCGATCTTCACCATCATCGCGCCAGTTTTGCCAACGTTCTTTTTTCGGCGGCTCGCTGCAAGCACTGGGGCGAGCTTAGCCGTCAACTGCGCCGTTCGGCTCTGTGCAAGCTGCGCGCTGCTACGCAATAGGTTTGACAGCAGCCCGCCGGTGATGAAGGCAAGCGCGATGCTCGTGAAATATTGCAAATCTTCATTCCACTCCTGCGCGTCTGACGGCAGGATCGGCACGTCATCGTGAACGCCCACGGCAATCAGCATACCGGCGATTGCCAGCACACTGACCGCCACTCCGATAGCGGCCGCTCGGGCCAGGCTTCGCTGCTCGCGCCGAACTAGCTCAAAGCCAAATATCATCGGAATCACGATGGAAACGATGCGAAGATAGACCGTGTGCCAGTCCCAATACAGGATAATCAGGAAATGGGCGAGCAATAAAAGCAAAATCGGCACGAGGCAATAGGTCACTAACTCCGCGATGATCGTCTTTGCAGGCGCCGCCGCCCGGCGCTCCTTCGACTGGGCATCGGCCTGAGCGCGCGCGCTCTGCTCGCGCAACGCAGCCACTTCCGCGCGCAGCTTGCCGTTTTCATCACGGAGCGTCTTGTTTTCGTTTATCAGATGCCGGGACGGAGCGAGATCGTGCCGGCAATAGGGACAGACGATCGCCGCGTCCAGGATTTCCTCAGCGCAGTAGGGACACTGCATCGGGCGGCGCTATTTGATGACGTTGAGAACGAAGATCGTCGAGGCCTCCCGCCCATCGCTGTCGGCAATCTTCACCTCGATGACGTGCCGACCTGGAGGCGCCTCGGCCGCGGCCATGTCGACACCGTTCTCCGTCACGTAAGGAATGACTCGCCCCGTCAGGTCGACTTTGGGCTTTTTCAAATAGAGAACCCTGAAGGTATCCGGCTTGATCTTGCTGCCGCCGTGCGCCCGGAACTTGAGCTTCAGATTGAACGGCGAGCTCACGCTCGCTGCCGGTGAAATTAAAGTCACTTTGGGACGGCGCGTAATACCGCGGGTCGCCAGAGCGAGGTTTGCCGCAGCGGGCGCCGGCGGCAAGGCGGCCTCCTCGGCCTTGATAAGAACGGAACCGGCGCTGGCGGCGTGGCCGCTCAGAGCGAACGCAAGAAAACACCAGATAATGACCCTAAATCGCATGACAGATGCCCATCTGAGTTAGCTTTGTCACCCCCCGGGACCCCGGAACGCGATCAAGCGTAGCACCGCGAAAACACCAATCAAAAGTGTTTATGAGGGCTTTATTCTATGCTGCTCGGCGGCATCCGGAAAGATAAAGATAATGTTCAGCGGCGAGCCCCCAGGGAAAGCCTATACAGCTTCACGGAAACCCCGAATAAGGCTACCCTATTCGCCGTCGGCCTGCAGGCACGGCCCCCCGTACGGAGAACCGGAATGGCCCATGCGAGACATATTTGGCGCGCGGGACTAGCGCTATTGCTGGCGTCGAGTGGCGCGCAACTCGCGCTGGCGCTGACGAAAGAGCAGGCGTTAGAAAATTGCCGGAATAGCGTCGGCCGCCCCTTCGTCATGTCGTGTATCCGTGGCGGCAGCGATCGCGCGGCGTGCAAGGCACGAGTTCGCCCAAAAATTCACGATTGTATTTTGAAGGCGATCGATGCCGCCAACGGGCGCGAAAATGTTCCGGTTGCGCTTCCCACCGAGCAAGCCCCGAGCAAGGAAATCGAACAGCAGGCCGAGGCGCTGCCGACCACCTTTGTTGCCCCGCCGCGCACGATCACCGACATAACCGCGATACTTGACAGCGAAAAGCCGGATGCTGCCAAGATTGCGAAATTAAAAACTGCGGCAGACGCTTCGGTCCCAAGCAACGCCACGCCAGCGGAGCTGGCACAATTCTATTACAAACGCGGCAGCGCGCGTTCGACGCTCGGCCGATTGCACGACGCGATCGATGACGCCAACAAGGCGCTCGCGGCCGGGCGCGAAGCCGGCGATGCGCGTCTGCTGGGCCGTGTGGAGCAGTTCGTGGGGCTGGAATTCTTGCTGGCGGGCGATCCCAAGAAGGCCCTCGAAATCTTTCAGGACCAGGTTCGCACCGCGGAGCAAAAGCACGCCCAGGGATTTTTGTTCGGAGCGGTCCGGCATATCGTCGTGATCCTGCTGCAAATGGGTGACATGGCCCAGGCAGAAGCCTATCTGCAACGCAGTCTCAAACTCATTGACAAAGCGCGCACCAGCGGGCTGCCCGGTTGGCGCAAAAGTTATGCCCGCCTTGGCCAGTCCTGGGAATCCGATGTCGAATTCGCCCGCGGCATCGTCTACGAAGCCCGCGGACAATACCGAGAGGCGGAGAAATCCTATCGGGAAGCGGAACGGCGTAAGCGCGCAATCGCCACGAAGGTTTTGACTACAAAGAACGCGGCGGCGGCATCCAAAATTTCCCACGTTGCCGATATACTGGTGTTGAGCCAAGCGCGGGTGAAGGTCAGACAAGGCCGCCTCGCCGAGGCCGAAGCCGATGCGCGGCGCGTACTGCTCGCCCGCCTCAAGGTCCAGGGCAAATACAGTCCGACGACACCCAAATTCATCATGGGTCTGGTCGGCGCGCTGGTTGAGGAAGGCCGTTACGACGAATCCGAAAAGCTCGTGCGCGTCGCATTAGAAATCAACCGCACGCTGGGTGTTGCCAACGACTCCTTGGCAATGGTTGCGTATTCGTCGCGCCTCGGCACCATCCTGAACCTCGAGCACAAGGGCGGGGAAGCGGCGGCCGTTTTTCGGCAAATCGACCAGGCGATGGTCAATTGGGATCCGCGGATGCGCGAAAACTTCGATCTCAGCGGTTCGCGTATTTCCTCCCTGTATGCGGCAGGCGAAATCGACAAAGGTATCGCCGCGGCCAAAGCGCGGCTCAAGCGCAACATCGCCCGCTTTGGCGAGAACCAATACAACACCGCGATGGCGCACGGCACGCTGGGTGTCGGCTACATGAAAGCCAAGCGTGACAAGGAGGCCGCTAGCGAATTCCGCGCGGCAATTCCGGTATTGCTGGCTGCGGCCCATGAGGGCGCCGCCAATGACAACGCATCGGTGATCGCGGCGCGCAACCAACGCCTGCGCAATGTCGTGGAATCGTATATCACGCTTCTCGACCGGGATCAGTCGGGCAATCGCGAAAAGACCGCTATCGAGACCTTCGCCTTGGCCGATGCCATCCGCGGCCACTCGGTCCAGCAGGCGCTGGCCGCGGCGAGCACGCGCATGGTCATCAAGGATCCGGCGCTCGCCGGTCTCGTTCGTGAGGAGCAGGATCTCGTCAAACGTGTGAACGCGCAACTTGGCGCGCTCAATAATGTGCTTGCCCTGCCATCCGGCCAGCGCGACGAGAACGCCGTCAAGGCGCTGCAAGCCTCGATCAGCAAGCTGCGCGCCGAGCGCGACAAAGAACGCGCCGAGATCGCCAAGCAATTTCCACACTATGCCGAGTTGATCGACCCGAAACCGCCCTCGGCCAAAGAAATCAGGGCAATTCTCAAGCCCGATGAGGCGCTGCTGTCGTTCTATTTCGGACGCAAGATCAGTTTTGTGTGGGCGGTGCCGAAGAACGGGCCGGTCGCATTTGCTGCCATCCATATGGCTGCGGGCGAGCTGGATTCGAAGGTCCACGACCTGCGCAAGGCGCTGGAGCCGGAGGCCTCGACCATTTTGGATGTTCCGCCGTTCGATCTGAATCTCGCTTACACGCTTTATAGCCAGTTGCTGAAGCCAGTCGAGGCTGGCTGGAAGTCGGCCAAGAAACTGATCGTGGTCACCAACGGCGCCCTCGGCCAGTTGCCGCTGTCGCTCTTGCCGACCGCGCCAGCCAAGGCGGCTGACGGCAACGGGCCGCTATTCATTGGCTACCGCAACGTGCCATGGCTCGCCCGGACGCACGCGGTGAGCACCGTGCCGTCGGCTGCAGCGCTGTTAACCTTGCGGCAAGTTCCTCCCGGCTCGAACAAGCGGAAACTGCTGATCGGCTTTGGCGATCCCGTCTTCAGCAAGGAGCAGATGGAAACCGAGGTTCACAGAGGCGCGGCGCCGACCCAAGTTGCAACAACGACAATGCGCGGCATGCCGTTGAAGCGGCGGTCGACCCCGAAGCTCGATGGCGTGGACAGCGCCGAGCTCGCGCAGCTGCCGGCGTTGCCCGATACAGCAGACGAGTTGACAGCAATCGCGCGCGCGCTCGGCGTTGACGTCTCGAAAGCGCTTGTGATGGGAACAAAAGCCAACGAAGAAGCGGTCAAGACCACCGACTTATCGCACTACAAGATTCTTGTGTTCGCCACCCATGGCCTAGTGCCGGGCGAACTCAACGGCCTGACCCAACCGGCGCTGGCGCTATCGGCGCCCGACATCGCGGGCGTCAAGGGTGACGGCTTGTTGACGATGGAAGAAATCATCGCGCTCAAGCTCGATGCCGACTGGGTCGTGCTGTCGGCCTGCAACACCGGCGCTGCGACCGGTGCCGGTGCGGAGGCCGCCTCAGGCCTCGGCAGCGCCTTTTTCTATGCCGGCGCGCGCGCACTGCTGGTGACCAACTGGTCGGTGGATTCGCAATCGGCCCGCGAACTCACCAGCGAGCTTTTCCGGCGACAGACGGCGAACCCAAAACTCTCGCGCAGCGAGGCCTTGCGTGAATCCATGTTGTCGCTGCTCGACCACAAAGGCTTTATGGGCACGGATGGAAAGATGGCTTTTGCTTATGCGCACCCGCTCTTCTGGGCGCCCTACACCATCATTGGCGATGGCGGGATTTGAAATTTCTCGTGGCCGACTGACTGAATTGCGCTAATTTGCGCGGGGGCGTTTCAGCGCGGCTTAAGAAACGCGAAATCACAACCCTGATCTGCGCCGAGGATCTCCTGCGCATAGAGCCGGTCATAACCGCGCGCGGGATGCTGTTCGGCTTTCGGCCGTTTCTCTGCGCGGCGCTTGAGTTCCGCCTCGTCGACCGCCAGCTCGATGCGGCATTGCTTGACCGACAGCCGGATGCGATCGCCGTCGCGCACCAGCCCGAGCGGCCCGCCAGAGGCGGCATCGGGCGTTATGTGCAGGACGATGGTACCGAAAGCGGTGCCGCTCATGCGCGCATCGGAGATGCGCACCATGTCCTTGACGCCCTTATTGGCCAGCTTTTTCGGAATCGGCAGATAGCCGGCCTCCGGCATGGCCGACGAGGAGTGCGGACCGGCGTTTTGCAAAACCAAAACGTCGTTCGGTGCGACATCGAGTTTGGGATCGTCGATGCGCGCGGCAAGATCCTCCAGCGAAGAGAACACCACCGCCCTGCCCTCGTGCTCGAACAGCTGGCTGTCTGCGGCGGAGCGCTTGAGGATGGCGCCCTGCGGGGCAAGATTACCGAACAGCGCCACCAGCCCGCCCTGCGGCTCTAGTGGCTTGTTGCGTTCGGCGATGATGGTGCGATCGACAAAGCCGTCTTTGTCCTCGTGCGCCAACCGATCGCCAAGCGTCTCGCCAGTCACCGTAAGGCAATCGAGATGCAGCAGGTCCTTCAATTCCCGCATGAGCGCACCCATCCCGCCGGCGGCAAAGAAGTCCTCCATGTAGCCGTTGCCGACCGGCTTCAGGTTCACCAGCACTGGCGTGGAGTCCGACAGTTCGTTGACCTTCTCGAGCGATACGGAAAAGCCGGCGCGGCCGGCAATCGCGGCCAGATGGATGACCGCATTGGTGGAGCCGCCGATGGCCAGCAAGACCCGCAAGGCGTTCTCGATGGATTTCTGATTGAAAATTTTGTTGGGCGTGAGCTTAGAGCCGATCAGTTTCACAGCCGCTTCGCCGGTTGCTTCCGCCGCGCGCAAACGGTCGGCATGCACCGCTGGGATCACCGCCGTGCCCGGCAGGATCATGCCGAGCGCCTCGACGATGCAGGCCATGGTGGAGGCGGTGCCCATCACGGCACAGGTGCCGGCGGTGGTGGCGAGCTTGCCTTCGATCTCGGAAATCTCCTTGTCGTCGATCGAGCCGGCGCGGTACTGCGCCCAGAACCGGCGGCAATCGGTGCAGGCGCCCAGCCGCTCGCCGTGGTAGCGCCCAGTCATCATCGGCCCCGCCACCAGCATGATCGCCGGCTTGCCGGCCGAAACCGCGCCCATGAGCTGCGCCGGCACGGTTTTGTCGCAGCCGCCCATCAGCACCACGGCGTCCATCGGCTGTGCGCGCACCATTTCCTCGGTGTCGATCGACATCAGGTTGCGGAATTTCAGGCTGGTCGGCGACAGGAAAACTTCGCCTAATGAAATTGTCGGGAATTCCATAGGCAGCGCGCCAGCCGCCAGCACCCCGCGCTTGACCGCTTCCAGCATGTCCGGGAAATGGCGATGGCAGTTGTTGAAGCCCGACGGCGTATAGGCGATGCCCACCACCGGCTTTTCCAGAAGCCGCCGCGAATAGCCCATGGACTGCGCGAAGGAGCGGCGCAGGTAGAGCGAGAAATCGCGGTCGCCGTAATTGGTGAGGCCGTGCGCGATGCCGGTCGGCTGGTCGGTCATGAGGACACTTCTTGCAGCCGAGACAGGTCGGATGCAAGCCGTTGGGCGGACGGATGCGCCGCGATGCGCCTGCAAAAATCAGGATAACGGCGCCGGAGCCACCCTATTCCCACCTCGTACAGCCAGACCACGACCACCAGCGCGGTGAGGAACCAGGCGAGGAAATGATAGCGGGCGGTGGCCACGTAGAAGAGTGCGACCGCGTGCTGGGCGAGCGCCGCGGCGCCGATCAGCCGCAGCCAGGGATCGAATTGGCGGCCGCGGACCACGACATAGACCAGGATGACAACGCCGGCCGCGTTCAAGGGCACGGTGGCGTAGGATTCGGCGGGGCCCGACAGCCAGTTGGGAATTTGCAGCAGGGCGCGCGTCAGTTCGCCGCCGCCGAAATGCAGCGTGAACAATTCGCGCAACGCAGCGAGCCAGGCGGACGGCGGCATGACCAGCAAATTGGAATCGGCGGCATTGGCGCTCAGGGGCACGAAGACATGGCCGTAGACCCAATTGTGCAAGGCCATGGACAACACCGGGATAAAGCCGATGCACAGGCCCAGGACGCGCCGCCATTGGCGGGAATAGAGTGCGTAAAGCCCTGCGCCGGCGAGCAAGACAGCGGCGGCCGGCGCCACGATCGGCTTCATGAAAATGGCGAGCGCAAACAACAAAGCGGCGAAAAACGCCGGCGCAAATTTGTCGCTTGGCGCGGCGACGAGCCACAGCAGCGCGGCAACGAAGAAAATGTAGGCGGCGGGATCGGCGAAACCGCGGCTAGCCCATTGGGCGTATTGGAAAAAAGTCGTGCCGAACAAGGCGCCAACCGGGATCGCGATAAATGTGATGGCCAAACCGATCGCCCAACGCCTCGGCAAAAACCGGTCGAAAAGCCAGTAGGTTAGGAAGGGAAACAGCAGCACCAGCGTAAGATAGCCGAGATAGCTCTCGCCAAAGACGACATGCTCGATGGCACGGAAATACCGCAACCCAGGGCCGCCGTAATAAAAGACTTTTTCGCCGCCCTCGAGAAAGCCCGCGATATCCCCGGCCAAAAGTTTCTGCAAAATCACGCGGCCGACACCGTCGTAGAAGAGCCCATCGTCGCCCCCGTCAAAGGGCCGAACACCGCCGAGGAATGAAACGTCGTCGACGGCGATGACCATCATCGCCAGGCCGATCAGGACGAACGGCAAGATGGTGTGCCGCGCCTCAAAGCGCACCAGCAGCAGGATCAGCCCGACGACGGCCGCCAGCACGATGCCCAAATTGACCAATTGCAGCAGCCATACCCGCCACGGCGGGGTTAGATGCATGGCGAGCGAGTCGGGCTTGATGGCAATGCCGAAGATGCGGCGGCCGGCGTCGGCGGGCTCGATGGTGCGGCAGCCTCCGCCCGGCCACCGCGAGAAACGTTCGCCCTCGCCTTCCCACATCAGCTCGCCGCGCCAGCACAATTCGCCGCCGACAAAGGCCGCCGGCAGCCGGATCATCTGGAACCACGGCATGGCGAGGTGCCAGCGGGCGAGGCCCATGAAGAAGCGACGGTCGCGATCGACGCGGTGCACGTCGGGCGCGCGCGTGTACCAGTTGTAGTTCGCCTGATTGATGAACCCGGACCGCAGCCAGACCGGATCGGAAAAATCGATCGCCATGACCGCGCGCGACAGATCGGAGCCATAGAAAATGCCGTCGGCGGAAAATGCGAAAGCGCGTTCCGGGTGGCTGCCTTGCCAGCAGCCGGCAGAGCTTGGCTTGCAGCGGACAGACGGCGGATATTGCGCGTCGAACTCGTTCGCCATCCGGCGGTAGACTTGCGGCGGCAAGGCGCGCTGCAAGACGCCGTGGCCCGGGTCGGGCAAGAATGCGTTATGCCCTTCGTCGATGCGCGGCGGCGCCAGCAATATCTGGCCGGCAACCGCGACCGCGACGATCGCCACGGCGGCGAGCCAGGGCTTGCCGCGCGCGCTCACCTCGCCGGTGAAAACAACGACCGTCAGGATTAGCAGCAGCACATATGACGCAAAATGATTGATAGGCAGGCCGACCGCCGCGACGACAAGCGCAAGCACGGCAAGCTTGCGCCATCCTGCGCCGGCGAGCGGCGAGCTTTGCTGGCTCGATGTCATGGGAATTGCGAGCGTCCTGGCCCCGGCACAGGGAAAGCCGTCGCGATCAAAATGTCACCTTTCGCCATGGCGGGCAATCGGTTGACCCGACCGGGACGGGCGCGGCGCGCTTGCTTCGTTCTTGCCATCGCATCGTGCCGCCAACGATGCACGATAACACGCGCGCAAACGGTACGCGCACGCTCGCTGCGTGGTGGACGGCGCCGAGCTACGATCACCCGCGGCGTGATCGAACTGGGTGCTGGCATGGGCGCGACCCCAGTTGGTCTATTCGCTGAAAGAGCAAGGCCGGCCTAGAAAAATCGCCACGGTCGGGGAACCGAGGCGATCGGCGATGGGTCATGATGAAGCGGATGCCGCTCAAATTGATATTGCGGCTGTGCGCCGGACGCAGCATTGAGTGTCGATTAAAGGTGCCATACGCAGGCCTGTAATGCGACATCGGCTCTGCCAGCCCTGGCCGGCGAGCCTCCACGTCCCGGCAAGTTTGGTTACCAATGTCATTCGAACGCATACCGGTTTGTAATCTATGGGGTTAAGGCCGTGATTATATTTTCCGGTTATTCTGATGCTCCGATCGGAGATGACCATGGTAGAGCGTCGCAGATACCCGCGTACACGCGTCACGGCACGCGCGCGGATCATTCTTGAGGATTCTTCGATCTTCGACTGCACGGTGTGTGATTTGACCGTCGCCGGCGCCGGCATCGTGGCCGCACCGACGACCGACATCTCCGTTCGGTTTGACCTGACGTTCGATGACGCTCGCTCACTCCGGCCTTGCCGCCTTATTTGGCGTGCGCGCGATCGATTTGGCGTGGAATTTCTCCAGGCCGGCTAACAGGCAAAAAAGACTTAAAAAAGAAACCGTTGGCGCGATCCTGACCGCAAACCGGCCTGCCAAACATCACCTTTAGCTGCCGCCGCGCCGTTAATCACGCGTTAAGAAGCCTAAACGAAGGTTAAGCGGCCGTTAAAAAGAGTGATTCGGCGCAGTCGTTATTGGCTGCGCTCCAACGATCGAGACCGCATTGACGAAAACAGCCAAAATCCTTTTCGACGGCGGCGCCAATCTTGCGAGCGAGCGGCAAACCTCGACTAAACGAGGCAACAATAGGCTCGACCTCGACGATGAGCTCTTTTTGCCAGTCGCCGTACAGTCGAGCGCGGACGACCGGGCGGTTCCGAACCATTTGGCACGTCACAATGGCGCGTCCAGTAGCGCCAACCGGAGCGCCCTGCCATACCAATCGGCGGACCCGCCCTTACCCCAGATCGCCGGGACCCAAAGAAAGAAACAGAGTCCGCAAAAGCCGACACCTCGTGCCGGCTCTGGAAGTAGCGAACCATGCGCCAACTCCGCTTACATCGAACGGCTGGACGCTGCGTTTGATGCAGACGGCAGGCGGTGGCCGACGCTCTTGCCTCCGCCGCAAAATTTCGAAAGCGAGCTCAAAGAAACAATAAAAGAGCTGTCGGCGGAATTGACTCTGCGCTGCGTACAAATCGCCGATTTGTGCAATGCAAAGCACCAGCGAGATGACGAGCTACAAGCCGCGTACGAGATCATCGATGGCGTCGATAAATCGATTGCTATGCTTCAGAACGAAATAACGAAACACGAATCCGAAACTACCGCCGCACGGCACGCATTGGTGCTGGCCAACAAAGAAAACAACGCGTTGCGCGCTCAACTCGAGAAGGCGCAAAGCGAATCTGCCGCATTGCTGAAGCGCTCACTCAGGATCGAAACCGCGTACAACGATAGAGAGGTAGCAATAGCCTCGGCGCGGGAAAAAATTGAATTCCTGAAGCGAGACGTAGCCGCCAAGACTAGGGAAGCAACCAGTTTAAGGGCGACGATCAAAGAAGCAAATCGGCGGCATTGCGATGAGCCTAATCAGCATGATGCACAGTTCAGGATTCAGATTAGAAAGCTCGAATTGATGGTTGCAGAGCGCGACACGCAACTCAAGGAGCTCGACGAGTCATATTCCAAACTCGTTGAGCGATATAATGGCCTTGCTATGACCGTGAATAGTCCTGAAAGCACAAAGGAGAGTCCGGGAGAGAAAACGAAATCCAAAAATGACCTCGTCGAACTGCTTGAAACGCTGCTGAGAGTCGAACGCGAAGCCGCCGAACTCAAGATAAAAGATTTGACTGCGGAACTTCAGCGTGAGCGCTCGCAGCATTCTGCCGCCGAAAGCAGCTCAGCGGCGGCGCGACAAGATGTCGTGCTGCTATCGCCAAGACTTGCAGCGCACCGATCTCGGGCAATCGAGCATGAATTTGGCGCTTCGATCTCCCGAAATAATGCAGCTTAACCGGTTCTGTCGCTACGCCGAGCGGGTACACCGCCAGTCAGGGACATTTTAGCTCAGGGCCTAATAGAAACGCCGTAGTCGGCAACGGTGTGCGTCGGCGGCCTCGCGCACACGATCAAATTGGCTGATTTAAATTAACCCCTTGCGCCGCATGCCGACTTTGGCGCAAATCCATGGCGCGCGCAGCAACCCATGATTTTTGCGGGGCTTAAAGAACCGTGATCCGCCTCGGCATCGTCGGCAGCAATTACGGACGCACGGTGCAATTGCCGGCGTTCCGCGCCGATCCGCGCTGCGAAGTGATCGCGCTCGCCGGCAGCGACCAGGCGAGCACCGCCGAGCGCGCGCGTGAAGTCAATGTCGCGAAAGCCTTCGGCGACTGGCGCGCGCTGGTCGAAGACAAGGACGTGGACGCCGTGGCCATCGCCACCCTGCCGGCCTTGCAGGCGGAAATCGCGCTCGCCGCACTCAAGCTGGGCAAGCCGGTGTTCGCCGAAAAGCCGATGGCCAGCTCGCTTGCCGACGCCCGCGCCATGCTGCGGGCGGCGCAGGCAAGCCGCCTGCCCACCATGATCGATTTCAATTTCCACCAGCTCATGAGTTGGCAGCGCGCCAAAGGCCTGTTCGACGGCGGCGCCGTCGGACGCCTGCGCCACGCGGTGGTGCATTGGCACACGGAGAACCGCGCGATCCAGATGCGCATGCGCAGCTGGAAAACGACAGGCGACAACGGCGGCGGCGTTCTGGGCAATTTCATTTCCCACTGTTTCCATTATCTGGAATGGTTCTGTGGCCCGGTCGCGCGGCTTAATGCACGCCTGTCCGTCCTGCCCGGTGGCGACGATCTGCAAACCACGGCGGCGATGGCGCTGGAATTTCAAGCGGGACAACTGGCGAGCCTGTCGATGAGCTGCGCGTCTTTTTTCGGCTCCGGCCACCGCCTCGAGTTCTATGGCGACGACGGCACGCTGATGCTGGTTAACACCAGCGCCGATTACATGCGCGGCTTCGAACTGTGGCACGCCAAGCGGCCGGCGGCGCTCGAACGCATAGCCGTCGAGGACCCGGTGGACGCGCTGTTTGCCGACGGCCGCACCGCGCCGGTGTCGCGGCTGGCCAAGCTTTTCATCGACGCCATCGAAAGCGGCGGCGGCGCGCAGCCGGACTTCGCCGCCGGCTTCCGCGTGCAGCAGTTGATCGACGCCGCCCAGCGCGCGCACCGACAGGGTGTCCTGATCGACGTCGCGCCCGGCGACGGCGCGCAGGAGAAGCGCGCGTGAGCAAAATCCTCGTGACCGGCGGCAGCGGCTTCATCGGCTCCGGGCTGGTCAAGGCGCTGGTTGCCGCCGGCAACCAGGTGCGCGTGCTCGACGACAATTCACGCGGGTCACCGCGAAGACTCAAGGGCATCGAAAAAGCCATCGAGTTCGTCGCCGGCGACGTGCGCGACGCGGAAGTCGTGTCGCGCGCAGCGCTTGGCATGGACGAGATAAACCATCTCGCCTTCGTCAACGGCACCGAGTTCTTCTACACGATGCCCGAATTCGTGCTCGACGTCGGTGTGCGCGGCATGCTCAACGTCATCGACGCTTGCCGCAAGCACGGCATCAGCACATTGCTGGTTGCTTCGTCTTCGGAAGTCTATCAATCGCCGCCGCAGATCCCGACCGCCGAAGACGCGCCGCTCATCGTGCCCGATCCGCTCAACCCGCGCTATTCCTACGGCGCCGGCAAGTTGATCAGCGAGATGATGGCGATCAATTTCGGCCGCAAGTTCTTCGAGCGCGTGCTGATCTTCCGCCCGCACAATGTCTATGGCCCGGACATGGGCTGGGAACACGTCATCCCGCAATTCGCCTTGCGCATGCACAAGCTCGCACAGGCGCAGCCGAGCGGCCCCTTGCGCTTCGACATCCAGGGTTCAGGCGCCGAGACGCGCAGCTTCTGTTTCATCGACGACCTGGTCGCCGGCGTCATGATCATGCGCGAGAAGGGCGAGCATCTAGGCATCTATCACGTCGGCACCACCGAGGAAGTGACGATCGCCGATTTGGCAAAGCGTATTGCGGGTGCTGCCGGGCGCGAGATCGCGCTTGTTTCAGGCCCGCCGGCGAAAGGCGGCACGCCACGGCGCTGCCCCGATATTTCGAAGCTCGCGCGGCTCGGATATCAACCGCGCGTGCCGCTCGATGAAGGGTTGAAGCCGACGCTCGACTGGTACTGGCATAACGCCACGCTGGCGCCGAAAGCCTAGCTGCGAGCGCCAAATGTCCGCTATCGGGGGGTAAAGCGGATATCGCGCGGACTTGGCGTCATGCCCGCTTTTGACCCGAAGCGACTGGCGGCGACACCAAAACTGCGCGTAACAAGGAGCAGCCTGGGTTGAAATCTTTGGTAAACGAACTCGTTTAAAAACTCCCTTTGCGTAAACGTTCCGCTTAATAATTCGCCCATTCTTACCTTCTATCCTTTGGCCTGTTTAAAGGCAGGACCAGATGCAGGAACGCCGTAAAATCACGCGCATGCGCGTGCTCAAGGGCGCCAAGTTTTCACTGGGGAAATCTTCGGTGATCGATTGTGTCGTGCGCGATATGACCAATGCCGGCGCAGGCGTTGAGGTACCGAACACACTCGACCTGCCGGAGGCACTGGATTTGACGTTAAACGGCAGCCGTTCGTTTCGACGATGCCGCCGTATATGGCGGAAACCAAACAAGATCGGCGTGAAATTTAATTGAAGCCCGCCTTTGCCTGCGGCCATCACTTTGCCGATGTGCCAATCGTGATGGCGAATGTCTGCTTCGCGCCTTATCGAGCGTCCGGCCGTTCAAATCGCCTAAAAATCTCGTCAACCCGTTAAACGAATCTGAATTAAACGACGTCAATGATCATCGTGCCCGCAAACGGCATGGTGCAAGGATCGTGTTCAAAGAACGACGCAAAAATCCGCGGCGCAAGATCAATTGTGTGGCGCAATTTTACAACGAAATTTGTCCGGCCCCTCGCGCCTGCCTGGTGACGGATTATTCCGAAGCTGGCGCCAGGCTGTATACGGAGATCGAAATGCGTCCGACATTCACGCTTTCGTTGTCCGGCGAGGGCGTTAACGTGCGGCGGGAATGCCGCGTGGTTTGGCGGCACGGCGGCGAACTCGGCGTCGAGTTTATCGACGGCGCCTCCCGCTAAATTAGAAGCTATCGGCCGCGCTTTCAGGAGCAAAGCAAACATGCGCCGGACATGCCGCGCGGCGGTCTTCCTGAATCAAGGGCGGGTAAGGTATGCCTTGTTAGTCAGCTGGCGGTGTTTGGCGTAGGTGGATCGCTTATGTTTTCCTCGGCGATCCGCCTCATGAAATGCTGGCGGCCTTCCTGTGCGATCAGCCTCAAAAACTCGTAGCGAAGCTGGTCGTCCGTCGTTTCGGCCAATTGGCTGCGATAGCGCTTTGAATTCATGTGGCACCTCCCGAAGGCAGTTTTCATAATTTTGGTCGGCCCTGTATTAGGGGAACTCAAATTAAGAAACGGTGACGCAGATATGCTGGATTTTATGTGGCCTGGTATTTCGCGCGGGGAGGACTTCGCCGAGGGATGTTCCAGCCGACGCGATCAAATAAAGATGCAGTTTGCCGCACTACACGGGTCCGTTCCTGGCCTATAGCGCCCGCACTGTTTGCATTGCCGAATCTCCGCCTGTGACCCGACTCGGACATGGGCCGGAACTTAGGAAAGTGCCTGTTTGGGCGATCCCAAATAATGCGCGCCGTGCCAAACGCAGTGTGGTAAGCTATATCTACAATTCAGGGTTCGGCCTCCCGCAAGCGGCGATATAGCGACAAATCAGTTGGTTCGGGAAGCGGCGTGCGTCCGGCGCGTCGGCAGGCAAACGTCTTTGCTCACACGCGTGACTCGATGGACAAAAAAACGCGGAGGCTCTCATGAAGCGGCGCAAATTCATCACACTACTTGGCGGCGCGGCGGTGGGCGCTCTTGCTGGACCGGCAGCGCCGGCTTGGGCCGAGGATGTCAAGCCACGCAAAATCGGTTGGTTGAAAATTCAGGACAAGAACCACACGCCGGGTCAGCTCAAAGCGTTTCTCGCTGGCCTGCGCGCATTGGGTCAGGTCGAAGGCCAATCGTTCGTGATGGAAACGCGCTTCGCCGATGGCGTCCGCAAGCGCCTGCCGGCGCTCGCGGAGGAGCTGGTGCAGGCTGGCGTTACTGTCATTCTTGCAACGAGCCAGCCGTCGATCGAGGCCGCATGCCATGTGACCAAGACCGTTCCGGTCGTCGGCAGAATGAACGACGATCCGGTATTGAGGGGTATCGCCAAATCGCTAGCGCGGCCGGGCGGCAACTTCACGGGCGTCTATTCGCTGCTGGAAGACATGAGCGGCAAACGCCTGGAACTGCTGCGGCAAGCGTTACCGTCCTTGCACCGGGTCGGCGGTTTGCTGTCGCTCGCTCACGGCAACACGCGCCATTGGCTGGCGGACACCAAAAAGGCCGCGCAGCAATTAGGTCTCGAAATTTACGTTATGGACGTGGGTGCAGCGAACGGCCTGGATAGCGCCTTCGCCCAGGCCGCCGCGCACGGCGTCAATAGCTTGCTGACATTTCGCAATCCAATGATCGTGACCAACTATCGGCGCGTGGTCGAGCTTTGCAACCAATATCGATTGCCGGGCATCTACGATGCGCGCGAATTCGTCGACATCGGCGGCTTTATGTCCTACGGGCCAAATCTCGATGCGATTTATGGCGTGCTCGCAACCCATGTGAATCAAATATTGAACGGCATCAAGCCGGGCGAGATTCCAATCCAGCAGCCGACGAGATTCGATATGGTCATCAACCGCAAGACCGCCAAGGCACTCGGCATCACCGTGCCGGCGTTGCTGCTCGCCCGCGCCGACGTGGTCATAGAATGAGCGGATGTTTGCTGCGGTGCGGCCGCGCTGCCGGCATTGCCGAATGTCCGCTTTAGAAAAAACAACAGAGTCATGTCGGGCATCGCGACATGGCCGTTGCCCGTCCCCGTTGACGCAGCCGCCTGCAATCATCGCCGCCGGCTCCTGTCGGACAGGATGGCTGAGGGCGTAAGGGCGGATTTCCGCGGCGGCTGCGTGAGCGCGAAGGTCATGGACCAAGAGCCTCGCGTCTAGCTGCGCGGCACTATGCCTGCTGGAAGTACAAGCAATAAAATATTATATTCGGCTGCATGCGGGCGAGGGTCATGGACCATCACGCTCGTATTTCGCTGCGCGATGCCAAGCCTGCCGGGCGCAAACACTGGTCATCATCCATGCTGCTGACGCTAAGCATAGTAGGTACATTGGTTGCAGTTGGCTGTTTGATATATCTCCTGACGGAGAGTCTAAAGAATTGGACGTCTGCGTGGCGTCAGATAAGGCAAGTCAAAAGGAAAAATAAGAAACCCGAAAAGCAGCGCCGCTCCGCTGAGAAACGCCAGGGTTCGCTGCCAAACGGTGATGCAGCCGACCCGCGTCTGGCCCGCGCGGAAGACGATAATATTCTGCGTGACGTCGGGCGATTTGGCTATGTCCTGCTCTTCATTTGGGAAACGTTTATAATTTTGCCCCTTGCATGGGGCGCAGCTTTCGGAGGCCCAGACTGGTCGCTGCCGCCATTTTTCCAGCTGTTTCGCGTCATTATTGGTTATCCATTGATCGTGTTTTTGCTCTGGCGGTTGCTGCTTAGGATGCGACGGCGCTTCGCCCGTGCGGCCTGACGCGAGGAAACGCGGCGGCGCCTTCGGCAGCATTGAGAAAGCCGCCAAGACGCGACGCAAATGAAAATGCCGATGACGCGCGAGCATTTACATTGTATGTCCACGCCGATCCGTTTTGCGTGTGGAGACTGATGCCTTGCGTCCGACGAAAATAGCGCGCGCCGCCGGCACCGGGGCAAGCGTTCCGGTCGAATGCTGCCAGGTCTGCGGCCACGCGCCGCTCACCGAAGTGCTCTCGCTCGGCTACATGCCGCCGGTCAACCAGATGGTGCCGATCGGCGCGGTCGCCCGCCAGCAGCCGTGGTTTCCGACCAACCTCCTGCATTGCCCAGACTGCGAGCTGGTGCAGCTCGGCCTGGCGGTCGATCCGGCCATTATCTTCCCGCCGGAATACCCTTACACCAGCGGCACCACCAAATTGCTGCGCGACAATTTCGCCGACCTGCACCGCGAGAGCGCCGGCATGCTGGGTCTGGGCGCCGACGATCTGGTGATCGATATCGGCTCCAACGACGGCACGCTGCTGTCGAACTTCCAAAGCGGCGGTCATCGTGTGCTCGGTATCGAGCCGACCGACGTCGGCGACATCGCCAACGAACGCGGCATCCCGACCCTCAAGCGCTATTTCGGCCCCGAGGTGGCGCGCGAGGTAGCGCGTGAGCACGGGCCGGCGCGCGTGGTCACGGCGGCGAATTGCTTCGCCCATATCGAGGACGTGCACGCCATCGTCAACGGCATCGTGGCCATGTTGAAGGACGACGGCGCGTTCATTTCAGAATCGCATTATCTCGTCGGCCTCATCGACACGCTGCAATACGACACGATCTATCACGAGCACCTGCGCTATTATTCGGTGGCGAGCCTTAGGCATTTGCTGGAAATGCACGGCCTCGAAATCTTCCACGCGCGGCCAATCCCCAGCCACGGCGGCTCGATCCGCGTCTACGCCGCGCGCCACGGCGCCCATACGGTCCAGGACAGCGTGCGGCGCATGCTTTCAGCCGAGCCGCGCGGCGAGGCCATGCTCAAGCGCTTGGCCGCCTTCCGGCGCGACGTCATGCTGTCCAAGCTGCGGTTGCTGTCGATGCTGCGCGATCTGAAGGAAAAAGGCGCCCGCGTCGCCGGCATCTCGGCGCCGTCGCGGGCGAGCACGCTGGTCAATTACGTCGGGCTCGACGAGGCGCTCATCGATTACGTCTGCGAAATCCCCGGCTCGCTCAAGATCGGAAAATACATGCCCGGCACGCAGATCCCGGTGGTGGACGAAGCGCGTCTGTTCGAGGACCAGCCCGACTGCGCGGTGATCTTCTCCTGGCATATCGCGGACGAATTGGCGCCCAAGCTCAAGGCCAAGGGTTTCCGCGGCCAATTAATCACGCCGCTACCAATTCCGCGCCTGCTGTAATATGCCTCTATCGCCATGACGCCCCACCATTTTATAGTTCCCGCATGACCGTTCGTCCCGACATCGCCGCGCTCGAGGCGCCGACCACGATCGAGAATGCCGACGTCACCGTGGTCGGCGGCGCCGGCCATGTCGGCATTCCGCTGGTGCTGGCGCTGGCCGAAGCCGGCCTGCGCGTGAACGTCAACGATATCAACCGGGACAGCCTGGACGCGCTGCAAGCCGGCCGCCTGCCGTTCCTCGAGCACGGTGCGGAAAGCGTGCTCGCCAAGGCGCTGGCCGGCAAGCGGCTGGCGTTCACCGCGGCGCCCGATCAGATCGCGACCGGCGGACCGGCGATCATCACTATCGGCACGCCGATCGACGAGTTCCTCAACCCCGTGCGGCGGGTGGTGCAGGATTGCGTCGACGCCATGCTGCCAAGGCTCGCCGACGGACAGCTGGTGGTGCTGCGCTCAACCGTATTCCCCGGCACCACCGACTGGCTGGCGTCCTATCTGGACGCGATAGGACGCAAACTGAAGGTGGCGTTCTGTCCCGAGCGCGTGGTGCAGGGCTACGGGCTGAAGGAGCTGCGTGCGATGCCGCAGATCGTTTCCGGCTGCACGCCGGAGGCGGAACGCGACGCCGCCGCCCTATTCGAGCGCATCGCGCCGGAAGTGGTGCTGGTTTCGCCGATCGAGGCCGAATTCGCCAAACTGTTCAGCAACGCCTACCGCTATATCGAGTTCGCCGCCACCAATGAATTCTACTTGGTCGCCAAGTCGGCCGGCGTCGACTACAGCCGCGTGCTGGCGGCGATGAAGCACAATTATCCGCGCCTGAAGAGCATGCCGCGGCCGGGCTTCGCCGCCGGCCCCTGCCTGGTTAAGGATACCATGCAGCTCTCGGCCTTCGCGCGCAATCAGTTCGGCCTCGGCCACGCGGCGCTGCTGATCAACGAGGGATTGGTGCTGCACGTGGTCGAGGACCTCAAGCGCCGCTTTAACCTCGCCAACATGACGGTCGGGCTGCTCGGCATGGCGTTCAAGGCCGAGAGCGACGATACCCGCGCCTCGCTCAGCTACAAGTTCAAGAAGGTGCTGATCGGGCAAGCGCGCGCGGTCTTGACTACCGACCCGTTCGTCACCACCGATCCGGAACTGCTCCCGCTCGACGAGGTCATCGCCAGGAGCGACATCCTGATCCTGTGCGCGCCGCATGCCGCCTACGCGCGGGCTGACTACAAGGGCAAGCCGGTGTTCGACGTCTGGGGCGATCTCGAAGGCGCAAACGTCATCCGATGACAACGGCTGTGCCGCCGCGCCTCGACATCGTCATCCCGGTGTACAACGAGGGCGCAAACATAATCTCGACGCTGGCCTCGATCGCACCGGCGGTGAAGACGCCGCTGCGCGTGCTGATCTGCTACGACCACGAGGCCGACGACACGCTGCCGGCGATCCGCAACAACCGCGACGCGCTCGGGAACATGACAATCGAGTTCGTGCGCAATGTCGGCAGCGGCGTCCACGGCGCGGTGATGACGGGATTTGCCGCCAGCACGGCGCCGTATGTGCTGGTGTTTCCGGCCGACGACGACTTCAACGCCAGCATCATCGACGCCATGGTCGCCAAGGCGCAAGCCGGCTGCGACATCGTTTGCGCCAGCCGTTTCATGGCGGGCGGCGGCATGTACGGCTGCCCCTGGCTGAAGGCGGGCCTGGCGCGGGCCGGCAATTTCACGCTCTATCATCTCGCCCGGCTGCCGACCCACGACGCCAGCAACGGTTTTCGCCTGTTCTCGCGCCATGCGATCGACCGCATCGAAATTGAATCGGAGCACGGCTTCTGCTACAGCATCGAAATGCTGGTGAAATGCCATCGGCTCGGCTGGCGCATCGGCGAAGTGCCGGCGCGCTGGTTCCAGCGCGCGCAGGGGCAGAGCCGCTTCCAGGTGATAAAGTGGCTGCCGGCCTATTTGCGCTGGTACGGCTACGCCTTCGCCACCACGTGGCTCAGGCGGCCGGCGCGCACGGTGCGCCTGAAGACGGGATGACGGGCATGGCCGATTGGCCGAAAGATTGGCCGAAAGATTGGCCGAAAATTGTGAGCCGCAGCACCACCGCGGTTTCGCCGTGGATGCAGATCATCGCGCGCGAAGTTGAATTCGCGGCCGGCGCGGCGCCGGAGACCTATCACGCGGTCGGCCAGGCCGATTACATCGCCATCGTGGCGCTGACGCCGGACGGCAAGATCCCGATCGTGCGGCAATATCGTCCGGCGATCGAGCGCTTCACCTGGGAATTGCCGGCGGGGCTGGTCGATAAGGGCGAGGATCCAGCGGCCGGCTGCGCCCGTGAGCTGCGCGAGGAGACCGGCTTTACCGCGCGCAGCGTGCATGCACTCGGCGCCTACGCGCCCTGCACCGCGCGGCTGTCGAACCGAGTGCATTCATTTTTCGTCGAGACCGGCGAGCAAGGGCAGCCGAGTGAGACCGGTATTCAGCTGCGGCTGGTCACCCCGGCGGAATTGGCGGGGCTGATCCTGTCGGGCGAATTCGTGCTGCAACTGCATATCGGCGCCCTGCTGCTCGCCGGTTTGCGCGGCTTTATCGACCTCGGCACTTTGAAAGCCCGCCCTTAGAGCCCGATTGGACGTTTGACCGAAGTCAAGGCGCCAGTTTGAAACCGGACAAATCTTGGCTCGACAAATGCCCTGAAAGCCCTCTAAAAAAGGCGCGCGCGTGGGGCGGGAAAGTAGACCAGTTGCATGGAATACAATCGTTATTTTGCGTCGGCCCTGGACCGGCTGCGGCATGAGCGCCGCTATCGCGTCTTCGCCGATCTGGAGCGCATCGCTGGCCGCTTCCCGCACGCTCTCTGGCACTCGGCCGCCGGCCCGCGCGAGGTCGTGATCTGGTGCTCCAACGACTACCTCGGCATGGCCCAGCATCCGAAAGTGGTCGGCGCCATGGTCGAGACCGCCGCCCGCATGGGCACCGGCGCCGGCG
>CAZLWN010000057.1:0-22656 GCA_964563195.1 uncultured Undibacter sp.
CCCCCTGACCTTTTGATCTGCATCATTGCACATGGCGCGGTGGGTCTGCTGGTTTGGCGCAGGAAGCGGAAGGTGGAACGGGCCTAATTTGAGCCGCTGCGATGCTTGTCCTGAGCCTCGGAGGAGGCAATGAGACGGCGGGATTTTCTCGTTGTTCTTGGCAGTGCAGCCGCCGCGTGGCCGCTTGCAGCGCGCGCGCAGCAGGTGGCGGGCGTTCGTCGTATTGCCGTGTTAATGGGCGTGCCCAAGAGGCAGAGTTGGATTGCCGCGCTCTCTTCGCTCTTCCATCGGCTTGGCGAGCTCGGGTGGCGGGAGGGTCGCAATCTCGTCACGCAGGTGCAGTGGTACCAGCCGGGTCGAATGCGGGTCCGGGCCGCGGAACTCATGGCCCGTTCACCCGATGTCGCAGTGACGTTCACCAATTTTGCGCTGGAGGTGCTCAAACCGATCGCCGGAAATGTGCCCATCGTATTCTGTGGGGCCGGCGACCCGGTCGGCAGCGGCTTTGTTGCAAGTCTGGCGCGGCCGGGCGGCAATATTACTGGCTTTAACACTCACGAGCTGTCTATGGGCGGCAAGTGGCTTGAGATACTCAAGGAGACCGCACCCCATATCACCCGAGCCCTGGTGATCATGCGACCTGAAAACCCCGCGCATCAGAGCATGTGGCAATGGGTCGAGAAGGCAGCGCGGCGATTGGGAATCGAGGTCACGGCAGGCGGGGTGCACAATACCGCCGAGATCGAACGCGTCATCGCGTCCTTCGCGCAGAAACCAAATGGCGGGCTGGTTGTGATCCCGGGCGCGCTCGCCGCTTCTAACGCACAAGTGATTATCGCCCTGGCAAAGCGGTATCGGATGCCCTCCATCCATGCGTCGGCCGAAATCGCAGCAGCCGGTGCCGTGGTCTCCTATGGCGTCGACTGGGATGATCAATTTCGCCGCGTCGCCCGGTATGTGGATCGAATTCTCAAAGGCACTAAGCCCTCCGACCTCCCGGTGCAGAACCCGACCCGATTCAAGCTGGTCGTCAACCTAAAGACGGCCAAGGCGATCGGCCTCGCCGTGCCGCCATCAATACTCGCCCGCGCCGACGAGGTGATCGAATAAAGCTACTGTTTGCTGCAGCGCATCGGTCGTTCATGGCACATCGCTGCGTTCGCGGTCCTGCACCATTTTGATCGCCAACGGCGCATCGCGGACATCGACCAACTGTTGCTCGCCAACCTCGATTAATGAATATGCGGCCTAGGACCGCGGTAGCGTCCCGCGCCGAGCGGAACGTCCGCTTTGTGTCATCATGCGAAATAGATGCGGTTTCCTGAATTTTTTATTGCAGCGCAACGTCGCGCGCATTCGCTAGGGGCTTCATCATCGCAATCGCGCCGATTTGGGGGCGGTCGCGGGGAACACAAGTCTATTGTGATTGGATATCAGGCGTTGTCTCTACCGCCCAAAGCTGCCATCCTTGCTTCAATTCAATGATAACTGCCGCAAAAGGCAGACCAGACGGTGGAAACAGCAAGGAGGACACGGCGATGTTTTTGCGAGCATTGATTTTTGCGACTTCCGCGCTCGCCATGGCGAGCACGGCGCAAGCGGGCGAAGTCTACCGCATGGGTGGCGGTCCGTCGGGCGGGGCCTGGCACCCGTCCTGGAGCGCGGCCACGCAGCTTCTGTCGAAGGAACTCGGCGGCAAGTATACGTTCCAGTACACGCCGACCGCCGGATCGGTGGATAATGCCCGCAAGATACGATTGCAGGAACTCGCTTCGGGCTGGGCGCACATTCCGCAGGTCTATGAGTCCTGGTACGGCCAAGGCGGTTTCGCCAAGGACGGCCCCAGTCACGACTTCCGCGTCGTCGCCAACGTGCGTCAGCAGATGCAGATCATCGCCGTGCTCGCCGACAGCCCGATCAAGTCGTTCAGCGACATGAAGGGCAAGGTGGTGAGCCTGCTCAACAAGGGCTCCGGCTCGAGCGCCAACTGCGTCAAGATGTTCACCGCGCTCGGCCTGATGGACAAGATCGAACAGCGCTACATGGACTTCTCGGCGTCCGCGCGCGCGCTCGGCGACCGACAGATCGACGTGTTCTGCTCGGCCGGCGTTCCCTACAAGATCCCGGCGCTAACCCAGCTCTCGCTCACCAAACCGGTGCGCTACATCTCGCTGTCGCCGGAAGAGCAAAAACTATTGACGACCAAGTTCAAGTTCTATTCGCCGACCACGATCCCGGTGCAAAAGGACGTGAAGGGCATGGACAAGCCGGCGCTCAGCATCGGCTACGACGTGTGGTGGATCGTCAGCAAGAAAATGTCGGACCAGGCGGTCTACGACATGCTCAAGACCATCGCCGCGCCTGAAAACCTGAAGAAGCTCGCCAGCACGGCCAAGTACTGGTCGTCGCTGAGCGGCAACTTCGGTTCGCTGGTGAAGCACAAGATCGATATTCACCCGGCGGCGGCCATGTACTGGAAAGAACGCGGCGTGAAGGTGCCGGCAGAGCTCGTCAAGGGTTACGAAGGCTCCTAAAGACCGTGCCGCTTCGGTAACGGCGACGCATGATCAAGGATGCGGAAGGGGTTGATCCCTTCCGCATCCTTGCCTTGAATACATAACGCGAATTGGCGCGATTTCACGACCAGTTCGGCTGGGCGGATCGACATGGCGAACGGCGCACTTGCGGTCCTGATGAAGGTCGGTCTCGTCAGCGACGAGATGGTTCAACCGCGCAGGGTGACGGGAATTCCCCGAATCGCGCTTTCGATCGTGGCGGTCGCATTCTCCGTTTTCTTTATTTATGTCGCGTTTTTCGGTTCCCCGGCGACCGAGTATTTCAAGGGAGCGTTCCTGCTCGGCGTGACCCTTCTCTCGCTGCTTCTCTACAAGAGCCGCAAGCGGCCGTTGCGCGAAGGTTTCGTGTGGCTCGACGAGTTCTTTGCGGTGACCGACCTGGCGGTGCTCTGTGGCGCCATGGGAATTTGGGTGTACTGGCAGTTCTTCAATCACGTCGAGTTGTGGCGGAACTTTTCCAACGAGCAAACGTGGATTTTCGCAGGCGTTGGCGCGCTGCTGGGCATTGCCGTTTACGTCTACGAAGCCTCGCGCGCGAAATTAACCGAGAGCCTCACGGTCTCCGATTTCCTGTTTCTCGTCGGCGCCTCCGCGGCGATCCTGTGGTGGATCGACAATCTGACCAGCCTGACCGAGCGCATCGGCGGCCCGGTACCCACGCCCGTCATCTTCTTCTCGGGCATGCTGGCGGCGGCGAGCTTCGAGGTCGCGCGCCGCATTGTCGGGCCGATTATTCCGCTGATCGGTTTCCTGTTCTTCATCTATTCGTTCGAGCCGATTGCCCAGTCCATGCCCGGGCTGTTGCTGCACGCCGGCCTGTCGGTCGAGCGCGTCATGGAATTCCTGTTTATTTCCACCGACGGCATGACCGGCATTATCATCGAGGTGTTCGCGACCTACATTGTGATCTTCGTGGTCCTGGGCGCGTTTCTTGAGAAGACCGGCCTTGGTTCACTGATCATCGACGCCGCCTATCGGCTGACCGGGCAGCGCACCGGCGGGCCGGGCCTGGCGGCGGTCACCTCCAGCGGCTTGTTTGGCATGATTTCGGGCTCGGGCGTCGCGAATGTGGTGACGACCGGCACGTTCACCATCCCGCTCATGAAGCGCGTCGGCTATCGTGCCGAGTTTGCCGGCGCGGTCGAGGCGGCGGCCTCCACCGGCGGCGCCTATATGCCGCCGATCATGGGAGCCGGTGCGTTCCTGCTGGCGGAACTCACCGAGACCAGCTACTTCACCATCGTCAAGATCGCGCTGGTGCCGGCGCTGCTCTATTACCTGTCCGTCGGACTGGTCGTTTATTTCCGCGCCGCCCATTTCGGCTTGCATGGGGTGTCGGCGGACGAGTTGCCGCCCTGGAGCCGTGTCATTCCGCGCCTGCACCTGCTGCTGCCGATTCCGGCCATGGTGTACTTCCTGGTGATCGGCGACTCGCCGTTCCTGGCTGCCGGCAAAACCATCGCGCTGATCGTCATGCTCCGCGTCATCGATCTTCTGGTGGCCGTGAGCACGCCGCGATCGGATACGACCTGGAAGTACTTCCTTGGCCTATCGGTGCTGTTCGGCATTTTCGTCTATTTCTTCGGGCTCGATATCGGCCCGCCATTCGACTGGTTTGCTGCCGATTATCGTGCCATCACGATCGGCGGGGCGGGTTTCTGGACGGTCGCCTTGTTCATCGTCCTCAAGCTGGGCGAAATCGTCACCGCCAACAGCGCCGCCCGGATGGCTGCCATTCCCCACACGGGCCTGGCGGCCGACGCGCCGCCCGGCGAGCCGAGTGACGGCGCCGGCCGCTGCCTGTCGCGGATCGCTATCGAGCTCATCAAGAACATCTGGACCTCGCTGGAAGCGGGCGCCCGCAACACGCTGATGGTCGGCTGCATCGCCGGCGTGCTCGGCATCCTGTTGTCGAGCGCGACCCAGAGCGATCTTCCCGGCCGCGTCTCCCAGCTGCTGGTGGCGTGGAGCTTCGGGCTTTTACCGATCACCATCTTCTGGGTGATCGTGGCCGGCTATGTCATCGGCATGGGGCTGCCGATCGTGGCGAGTTACGTCATCCTCGCCATTTTCGCGGTCGGCGCGCTCGCCCAGCTCGGCGTGCCGGCGCTGACCGCCCACATGATCAGCTACTGGCTGGCGGTGGTGAGCGCGGTGACGCCGCCGGTGGCACTCGCGGCCTATGCGGCGAGCGCGATCTCGGGCGGTGATCCGGTGAAGACCGGCTTCCAGGCGGCGAAAATCGCATCGATGATCTTCATCATGCCGATTATGTTCGTTTACACCCCGATCCTGCTCGACGGATCGACGGTCGATGTCGTCGTGACGATTGTCGGCGCGATTTTCGGCGTGGTGGCGTGGGCCATGTTCCTCGAAAACTTCGCCTTGTGCGCCGCGACCGCCGCCGAGCGCGCATTGTCCGGCGTGGCCGCGGCTATATTGCTGCTGCCGGTCGATCGCATGATCGATTATTTCATCGGTATCCAGCAAAAGCTGTTCTACGAGACTTACGCCGTCGGCGCGGTCATCCTTGCCGGCGTGTTTATCAGTCAATTCGTGCGCCGTCCGCGGTCGCATTCCGAGGCCGTCGTGGTGCCGGGCGAATAAATTTCTGCGCCTGAAACCCGAAGCCAGAACACGTTTCCGCGGTCGCCGTGGGGCGGCGTTTCCCGACTCGGGCGGGCGGCGCTACATCGGCGCAAAGGAGATTCACCATGTCCCAATCCAAAAGCGCAAAGCGCGCGCGGCCGGCCGATTGCAAGGTATTGCGCGCGGGCAAGCCCTTCATCGGCAAGCAGGGCTTGACCTACGCGCCCGCCATATCCGAAGAGACGGTCGGCGCCTCGGCCATTCACATGCAATTGCTCACCATGCCGACGGGTGCGCGCGCCAAGGCGCACAAGCACGCAGCCCATGAGACCGCGATCTACGTGCTCAGCGGCGAGGCCGCGATGTACTACGGCGAGCGGCTCGAGCAGCACTTGGTCGTGCGCGCGGGCGACTTTCTCTATATCCCCGCCAACATGCCGCATCTGCCCTACAACACCAGCCAGTCCGAGCCTTGCACCGCGGTGATCGCGCGCACCGACCCCAACGAGCAGGAAAGCGTCGTGCTGCTGCCGGAGCTCGAGACGTTGCGCGCGGCATAACCAGCAAAAAAGCCCCGGCCGCGCAGCCGGGGTTTCGTTTCGTGGGCGCTGCTTGCGGCGCCGCAGGTTTTGATGTCAATTTGAGCAAGACAGCAAAACGAGGGAGGGCTCGTGCATGGACATCGTTCCGCTCGGTCCGGGCTTTGCGGCCGAGCTGCGCGGCATCACGTTGGCCGCGGTGGCGGCGGATGATGCGCTCTATCGTGAGACGCGCGCGCTGCTCGACGAGCATTCGGTGCTGGTGTTCCGCGATCAGGCGGTAACCGACGAGGTGCAATTGGCGTTCTCGCGCCGCTTCGGGCCGCTGGAAGTGACCAAGGTCGGCTCGGACGGCGCCGGCACCAATCTGGTGATCCTTACGACCATCGGCGCGGACGGCAAGGTGGCGGCGCCGGATTCACGCCGCGCGCTGCGCAACAAGGCCAACCACCTCTGGCACACCGACTCGACCTTCAAGCGCGTGCCGGCGCTCGCTTCGGT
This sequence comes from uncultured Undibacter sp., assembly GCA_964563195.1. Taxonomy (GTDB): domain Bacteria; phylum Pseudomonadota; class Alphaproteobacteria; order Rhizobiales; family Xanthobacteraceae; genus Pseudolabrys. Next base: position 6,206 of record CAZLWN010000057.1, read on the forward strand.
GCTGTCGGCGCGCATCATGCCGGCGCAAGGCGGCGAGACCGAGTATGTTTCGACGCGGCTGGCCTTCGAGCGGCTCGATGCGGATCTGCGCAAGCGGCTCAACAATTCCTTCGGCTGGCACGACTACGCCCATTCGCGCGGGCAGATCGCGCCCGATCTGGCCTCGCCCGAAGAGCGCGCGGCGCTGCCGCCAGCCTGCTGGCGCATGGTATGGACGAATCCGGCAAACGGGCGCCAAGCGCTTTATCTCGCCTCGCACGCCTATGCGATCGAGGGCATGGAAAAGGATGAGGGGCTCAAACTGCTGGGCCAGTTGACGGCGCACGCGACTGCGCCGGGCACCAGCTATGTGCACCAGTGGCGTGCCGGCGACGTGGTGATGTGGGATAACCGCGCCACCATGCATCGCGGCCGGCCGTGGCCGGCGCACGAAGCGCGGCTGATGGTGCGCACGACCATCTCGGCGACCGCGGCGGACGGGCTGGAAAGCATGCGGCCCCCGTCGCAGCAGGCGGCGGAATAGGCCGGCACGCATACAACCGCTTCCCTGATGTTATAAAGGCCGGCTTGCCATGACGGCGCCGTCATCTCCTGCGCAGCCGCCGATCGCCGATTATGCCTTGATCGGCGATTGTCATGGCGCCGCTCTTGTGAGCCGGTCGGGCAGCATCGATTGGTGCTGCCTGCGCCGCTTCGATGCCGACCCGGTTTTCTTCCGTATTCTCGATGCCCGCCGCGGCGGCTTTTGGGACGTGGCGGCTGAAAACGTCGTCGAGACGTCGCGCGCATATCTGCCCGGCACCAACATCCTGCGCACCGTGTTCGTCACCGAAACGGGAACCGGCACCGTCACCGACTTCATGCCGGTCGGACGCAGCCGCGACGCAAGCGTGCACAATTATGTCTCGCTGAACGCGCCGTGCTGGCTGGTGCGCCGCTTCGAAGCGCTCGACGGCCATGTGCGCCTCAGGACTCGCATCCGGCCGCGCGGGACGGGATTCGCGACCAAGCCTGTCAAACTCAGCTACGACGGAACGGCGCTAAGGGCGACGGGTTTCAGCATTTGGTGCGGTGGGACCGTCGAAGCCGGTGATGATGGCGCGGACATCACGTTCGATCTGTCCGCCGGCCAGATCGAAAATGCCGTCCTGGCCCAGATCGAGCCGTTGACCGATCCGAGGCGGCATGGCGATCGCCTGTTCAATACGACGCTCTCGTTCTGGCGGGAATGGATCGAATACAGCCGTTATCGCGGCCGCTATGCGACCGCGGTGACGCGCAGCGCTTTGGCGCTCAAGTTGCTGACCTACGCCCCGACCGGCGCGATCGTGGCCGCGCCGACGACTTCCTTGCCCGAGGAAATCGGCGGCGTGCGCAATTGGGATTACCGCTACTGCTGGCTGCGCGATGCGAGCTTCACGCTGTATGCGCTCGGCGTTCTCGGCTATTCGGGCGAGGCGAAGAGTTTTGCCGGGTTCTTGACGCACCGCTGCCTGCGCGAAGGCGTGACGCCGCGCATCATGTACTCCATCGAAGGTGAGCCTTTTCTCCCGGAGGCGGTCCTCGATAAACTGGACGGCTATGCCGACAGCCGCCCGGTGCGCATTGGCAACGGCGCCTTCGATCAAATCCAGCTCGACGTGCACGGCGAAGTGCTCGATTGGGCCTTGCTGCGGCGCGCCCTCGGCGGACGGCTGCAACGAGACGAGATGAGCGCGCTGCACGCCTCCGCCGATCATGTTTGCCGAACTTGGCGCGATCCCGATCAAGGCCTGTGGGAATCGCGTGCGGAGCCGCGGCATTTCACTCACGGCAAGGTCATGGCTTGGGTCGCGCTCGACCGCGCCCGCAAATTGCTCGGCGACAACGCGATCTGGCGCCGCGAACAGGACGCGATCCTGGCCGCGATCTTGAACGAGGCAACCGCCGGTGATCCGCCCTATCTCGCCCAGGCATTTGGCTTGCGGGCGGTCGATGCCGCGCTCCTGCAAATCCCGCTATGCGGGGTGCCGATCCCGCACGACCTTCTCCAGCAAACCATCAGGCGCATCAAGCAGGATCTTGGAGACGGCGATTTTGTCCATCGTTACCGTACTGACGACGGCGTTCGCGGGGGCGAGGGCGAGGGCGCGTTCTTCATCACCAGCTTCTGGCTAGTCGACGCGCTGCTTGCCATGGATCGCGCCGCTGAGGCGCGCGAGCTGTTCGAGCGCCTGCTCGGCCATGCCAACGATGTCGGCCTCTACGCCGAAGAAATCGATCCGCAGTCGGGCGCGCATCTCGGCAATTTCCCGCAAGCCCTCACGCACCTTGCGCTGATCTCGAGCGCGACACTGCTCCACCTTTACAACATTGCGGGCGCGAAGGGCGTCAGCGGAACCCACGCCGACCGCGCCAGACGCCTGGTGGGAGCGACAGAAGGAAAGAAGGCGCTCTTGTACGCGCTGTGGCGGAACGGCGGTGTGCGGCTCTTCGGATCGGCGCGGTCGGTGCTCGATCTCAGCTGACGGCGCTTGCGACGGGTTCAGTCGCGGATGAAGGTGCCGCTCTGCAATTCACTCACGGCTTGTTGCAATTCCTGCTGGTTGTTCATCACGATCGGGCCGTACCAGGCGACCGGCTCCTGGATCGGCTTGCCGGAGACCAGGAGGAAACGGATGCCGGTGTCGCCGGCCTGCACGGTGATCTCGTCGCCTTTATCGAACAGCACCAGCGAGCAGTCGCCGACCGGCTCGCGCAACAAGATTTCCTCGCCGTCGACCTGCTTCTCGCTCAGCACGCCGAACGGCTTGGAGGAATAGGCGAACTTGCCGTCGCCTTCGAACACATAGGCGAAGGCGTGACGCTCGACCTCGACGGCAAGCGTCTTGCGCTTCCCCGCCGGCACGAACACGTCGAGATAGCGCGGATCGGCGGCGACGCCGTCGACCGGGCCGCGCTTGCCCCAGAACTCGCCGCACACGACGCGCACGCCGGTGCCGTCGTCATCGACTACCTCGGGGATGGCGGCGGCCTCGACGTCCTGATAGCGTGGCGCCGTCATCTTGAGCGACGACGGCAGATTGGCCCAAAGCTGGAAGCCGTGCATGCGCCCCTGCGCGTCGCCCTGCGGCATTTCCTGATGCATGATGCCGCGCCCGGCGGTCATCCATTGCACGTCGCCTTTGTTGAGCCTGCCGCGATTGCCCAGACTGTCGCCATGCTCGACGGAACCTTCGAGCAGATATGTGACCGTCTCGATACCGCGGTGCGGATGCCAGGGAAAGCCGGCGAGATAATCCTGCGGGTTGTTGTTGCGAAAGTCGTCGAGCAACAGGAAGGGATCGGTCTCGGCGGTGTCGCCGAAGCCGAAGGCGCGGCGCAATTTGACGCCGGCGCCCTCGATGGTGGGCTTGGATTGCACGATGCGCTTGACGGGGCGGATGGACATGGGGGAGCGCCTTTCCTGCGCTGAATATAGGGCCCGCCATTGTCAAAGATAGGCCCGGCGCGCGCTCTGACACATCGCCGTTGCTCGGGGTGTAGACTCAAAAACGGGCAACCGAAAGCCCGCGTGGATGGCCTGCCCAATTTCCGCTTTCGGGGGTAAGGCGGACATCGCGCAGGGGTGCTGCAATTTCCGGTTTTGACCCAAACGGACATTTAGTCTTTTCGCCGTCAGAAGTCGGTTGTGCGCGTTGCGCGGTGCCGCCGTGATCGAACACAGTATGCTCGCACGAAATACCAGCGGCTTTCTCGATTTTCGACGGCATTGATCCAAGTCAATGCGCCACTGCAAATCCCCTCCAGCTTTAGTCAGACCGAGTGGCACGAGAGGGCAATCTTGTGGACGAGGCTCGCGTCGACCGCAGGCTTGCCGCCGTTCTGGCGGCCGACATTGCTGGCTACAGTCAGTTGATGGGTGCTGACGAAGAGGGAACCCTTCGACAGCTGAAAGCGCATCGCAAGGAATTGGTCGATCCCAAAATTACCGAGCACCGGGGCCGGATCGTCAAGACCACCGGCGACGGGGTGTTGGTAGAATTTGTCAGCGTCGTCGACGCCGTGCGTTGCGCCGTTGATGTTCAGCGGGCCATGGTCGAGCGCAATGCCGAGGTGCCGGCCGAAAGGCAAATTTGGTTCCGCATTGGGATCAATGTCGGCGATATCATCAGCGACGACGATGATATTTATGGGGACGGGGTCAACGTGGCGGCGCGGCTGGAGGCGCTCGCCGACCCAGGTGGAATTTGCGTTTCGCGCAACGTTCACGATCAGGTGCGCGACAAGCTCAGCTTCAGTTTCCAGGACTTGGGCGAGCAGACTGTCAAAAACATTGCGCGGCCGATTGGCGTTCACCGCATCGACCTCACCGAGAATATCGGGCCGGCTGCCGTAAAATCTACCGCGCCCATCCAAAAATATGACCTCGCGAGTTCTCGGCCGTCGATTGCCGTACTGCCCTTCACCAATATGAGTGGCGACCTGGAGCAGGAATATTTTGCCGACGGTATTTCCGAAGACGTCATCACGGGTCTGTCGAGGCTACACTGGTTTTTCGTCATCGCGCGCAATTCGTCGTTCGTCTACAAGGGAAAGGCGGTCGACGTGAAGCGCGTGGCCCGTGAATTGGGCGTGCGCTATGTGCTGGAGGGCAGCGTGCGCAAGGGCGGCAATCGTGTGCGCATCACCGCCCAGTTGATTGACGCCGCGACCGGCAATCACCTCTGGGCCGACCGATACGACGGCGAGCTGACCGATATTTTCGAGTTGCAGGACGAGATCACGAAAAGAGTTGTTGCCGCGATCGAGCCCAGGTTGCTGGAAGCCGAGGCAATCCGCTCGCAAAGCCGCACGTCGGAGAACCTGGACGCCTGGGACCTGGTCATGCAGGCAAATTCGTTGCTGTGGCGGCTGACCAAGGCTGAGGACGAAGCGGCCATTGCCATGCTGAACCGGGCCATTGAGCGCTACCCTGACTACGCACCGGCACGCAGCATGTTGGCATTTGCGTTGTTGTTTCGGGCCATACCGGCCGGCGTATCGAGAAACCGCGACGTGAAGGATGCCGCAACTCTCGCGACCCGGGCGGCCGAACTCGATGACAATGATCCGTGGGCGCATCTTGCTCTTGGTTACGCGGACTTCCTGATGCGGCGGACCGATCATGCGATTGAGGAATTTCAGCGGGCACTCGACATCAATCCAAACTTCGCCGCCGCGCACGGCTATCTCGGCTCCGCGCTCGCCTTCAACGGACAATCGGATGAAGCCATTCCTCATTCGGAGCAGGCGCTGCGCCTGAGCCCGCACGATACGCAAAATGCGATATTCAATGTGGGACTTGCGGCCGCTCATTATCTCGCTGGACACTACGCCGAGGCCATCGCGTGCGCCCGAAAGGCAGTGCAGCAGCGTTCCGAGTGGACTCCGGGTCATCGCATGTATTGCGCCAGCCTGGCGCAGGCGGGACAGCTTGACGAGGCGCACGCGGCGCTAGACCGATTGAAGGAATTGCAACCCGACATCTCGATTGCGTGGATCGAGCAGAACGTCCCGTATCAGCCGGGCCCCATGACCAAGTTCCTCGAAGGCATGCGCAAGGCGGGGCTGCAATAGAGAACCGAATTCGACACTGTATGTCCGCTTTCGGTCCATAGCGGACATGCCAATCGCACGGACGAATGTCAGCTTTCGGGGCAAAGCGGAGCTTGCCCAACCGCTGCTCGATCCGGTGAGCGAGTTGGGGTTGTGGGCGGGAAAAAATCGCGCCGCCATCGCGGATGCGCGCCGCCGCTTCGACGCGGGGCCGGCACATCGCCCTTAATCGATTGTCATGCGGGATTGCTATATGTTATGGTCTCATTTGTGGCGATTATGATCTGAGCATTCGTGCCGCGCTATTTTTTCCATTTCTCCGACGGCGAACGCCAGTTCACCGACGCCAAAGGCCATGAGCTACGCGGCGTGGGCGCCGCCCGTCTGCACGCGGTCCGGCATGTGCGCGAGCTGAAGGCGGCGATGTGCAATCCGCAAATCCCCGATTTGTCGGGCTGGACCATGACGGTGGCCGACGCCAAAGGCAGGACGGTGTTCGAGATCGGCTTCGACCTGCCGCCGCCGGCGCGCGAAAAAATCTGAACGAGAACCCGTCCGCCGGTTGCAGGAAACAGGCGGCCGGGCGAGCGCGGTAGCGCTGTCTCGCGTCCGGCGCGCCGCTGCGGTAAGCTTTCGTTGTGCAAAAACGCATTGCCGCGATTATTTGCCTTGCCGTTCTGGCCTTGACCCTGTCCGGCTGCAGCAGGTGCGGCTGGTTCTGGCAGGATGCCCCGCGCGCCTGCCACGGCGACGCGCCGCTAAGCCACTGAGCGCGCGTCCGGAATGCCGGCAAAAATTTTTTTACGTTTTCATAGGAAAATAGTCTTGACAGCGTGACGCTCGGTAGTGCCTCACTTTGAAGAGGAATATTTACACAGGGCACCATCGCGGCGGCAGTATCACCAACTTGCTGTTACTTATATCGCAGTAAGTTGGATGGCAATTATGCCTCTTTACGAAAAATATTGGTGGATTGCTGGCGCTGTCAGCTTTGTGTCTCTTGTCGCAATTCTATGGTTTCAATGGGGCCAGCAAATATTCCGCGCATTCCGGATGAGACGCCCCTTCCATGCCAACTTTACAACTGAGAAAGGGAAGGAAGTATTTTTTGAAATGCGATGGCCTAGAGACTCTGAGACGATTGTGAACCTTCGGATTCATCCACTGGTCCATTTTACACGATATGAATTAGTTTTTGGCTTTGAGGGCGATGAAAATTCAAGGCCGCCGCCAATTAAGGCAGTCAATACATTTATCAAAATAGGAAGGCGCAGAGAGCAATCACCGGCCGACACGGATAGCCACGCTATTGATTCCAATAATAATTATCACATCAAAGAGACCGTTGAATTGACGCGTGGAAACGTTTTTACCGTTGGATTTCAAGTGCAAACTAGACAACCGGGTCGCTATCCAGTGCGCTTGGAATTTATTACAGATAGCGGACAAAACGACCCAATAGAGAACTTAGTGTTCATTGTTGAAGATCGCTAATTAATTTGGGCCAATTTCTGGAGGCGGGCTTCTTCGGCTTGATACCGCGCATGGCGGAGGTGAACTTCGGCGGCGAGATGGTGCGTGAAATCATTCGCGAAGCGGATGCCTTGATCCCGGTCGTGACCGTGCGCGCCACGCGCGGCAAGTACCTGCGCGCCGAGCCGGTGGCGCAATTGTACGAGCAGGGCCGCGTGCGCCACGCCGGCGTGTTCGCCGCGCTGGAGGACGAGATGTGCGACTTCGGGCTGGACGGCCTGTCGTCGGGGAGATCGCCGGACCGGCTCGATACCCTGGTATGGGCGATCACGGCCTTTAAGCTTCGGGGCCAGGGGGGAGCCGCGGGTGAGGGGGCTTTAACGCGCCCCTGCCTACCGGCGCTTCTTGCGTTTGGCTTTCTTTGCCTTGCCGCGCTTCTTCTTCGCCGCCGGCTTGGTCGCCGGCACCTTCATCACCATTTCGCCGGAAACCGGGTCGGTGAGGCCGAGCCCGCCGCCGAGGTCCTCGAGATGCTGGCGCACCGTGTCGAGAATGCCGCCCATCAGCGGCCGCGCGGCGACGATATTCTGGAAGCTCGCCCATTCGCCGATGAAGCAGAAGGTGCTCTCGCCGGTCCTGACCAGCGCGCCGCCGCGGAAGCCTTTGAACCCGGGGTTGAGGCCGCGATGCGCGGCGATGAATTGCTGCTCGTGCCCCGGCCTGACGCGAAAACGCACAACATTAAACGCCGTCATGTCCCTCTCCCAAGACTGAAGGCGTGAAAACTGCGCCGTTTTTCAATCGTGTGCAAGACGGCACCCGTCAATCGCGATCGCCGGGCCACGCCGTCTAGCGCACATCCCCCGGCGGCGACAGGAAGACCATGCTCAATCGTTTCAGAAATTTTCTCAGCGCTCCCGAAGCGAAAGCCTCTCGCACCGCGCGCCAGATTGCGCTGGAACCGGGCGGGCGCGCGCGCTGGACGCCACGCGACTACGCGGCACTGGCGCGTGAGGGCTATACGAAAAACGCCATCGTGCATCGCGCAGTGCGGCTGGTCGCCGAGTCGATCGGCGGCTTGTCCTTCGTGCTCTACGAGGGCGCGAGTGAACGCGACGCCCACCCGCTGCTCGATCTGCTGGCGCGGCCGAATCCGCGCCAGGACGGCGCTTCGCTTATGGAGACCATCACCGCGCATTTGCTGCTCGCCGGCAACGCTTACGTTGAGGCGGTCGCCTTGCAAGGCGATTTAGCGGGCGAGGGCGCACAGTCAAATGTGAGCAGCCCACATTTGGTGGTCCGAGTCGGGTGTTAGTTTAGGGCTGGCGATTGTGCCAGCGTGGCCGGCGAAGCCGGTCGACGTGGCGAAGCTGGCCATGCGGTGAAGGTGGGCACGAAGGTCTCCGGTGCAGGTGGTTTGTAGCCGAGTGAAGCGTGGGGCCTGACAGCGGCGTGTTGTGCTGGCGCTTGGTAAAACGCGTGCTACCGCCTTGCCGCCTTGTGCCGCGCTAGCGGTGCTTTTCGGCCTCGGCCCGCACAAACAAACTGCCAAACCCAGCCGGTCGCGGCCGCCTGCTTGACCTCTGTGCGGCGGGCGCGGTGACGCGTTTGATGCGTCGACGGCGCTACGGTTGTCGGCGTTTTCACGTCGCCCAGCTCTTCGACATTGCCGCTGACGCTGAGCGGCGCCCAGCGCGTGAGATCACCGCAGGCCCGGCGCGGGGAGGGATGCGCGGCGCGGGTGATCACGCCAACCAGCACGCCGCCGCGCAGCACCGGGCCGCCGGAATCGCCGAAGCAGGCGCTGGCGCTGATCGCGCCGTCGCGGCCGGGATCGACCAGGGCGTAGGGGCTCGCGGCCACCAGATTGGCCTGGTGAAGTCTGCCGCTGCCGCCGTAGCCGGCGATGATGAAGTTGTCGCCGTCGCCGTCGCCGACCGGCACCGCGGCAATGGTCTCGGGCAGCGGCTTGGTGAGCCGCAGCAGCGAGGTGTCGCCGGAGGCGTACACCTGCCGGCCGTCGTCGAGCACGCCGTCGCGGGAAACCTTGGCGACCCGGTAATAATGATGGTCGGCCAGCACGGTCATGCCATAGGCGCAATGGCGGGCGGTGGCGACCAGGCGGCGCGCGATCACAACGGCGCTGCAATAGCCGTTGCCGACCAGGCGAACGGTGTAGCTGGTGAGCGAATGGGATCGCGTGCCCTTGAGCACGGCGCTGGCCGGCGGCGCGGCCGCGAGCAGGATAGCCGCTGAAATAAGTGTGAGCGCTGCCCGCCGGCCTCGCATGCGCAAGTCCCCCTTACCCGCGGCGAGCCTAGCCAAGGCCCGGTGGAGAAACAACCAAGAGCCGCTGCGGCATTGTGGCAGGTGTGGACGGCCGTGCGCGGTCTAGGGCGCGAGCGGTGAATTGAATTTGCGCGCGGTGTCGAGGATCCAGCCGCGGTAGTTGAGCAGCGGCGTCAGGCCGGTCAATCCGCCGCAGCCTTCCTCGTTCTCCGGCGCGGTCGACCAGCTCACCACGCCGATTACCAGTGGGCCCTCGCCATCGAAGGCGGGCGCGCCGGAATCGCCGGTGCAGGCGCCGAGGCCGGGCTTGCGGTTGCGCGTGGCACCGTCATAGAGGCGGATTTGCAGCGAGCCCGGCGTGCCGGTGACGGTCAGTTTGGCCATGCGCGGCACGCCGAGACCGTATGCTGTTCGGGCGGCGACGGTGCCGAAGCCGGCGATGGTCAGCGTCTCGCCGACCTGCACGCGGCGGGCGGCTGCCAGCGCGGCCGGCACGATCGCGGCCGGCAGCGGGCCGGTGAGCTTGATCAGCGCCAAGTCGGCTGTGGCGCGGCTGGCGAGATAGCTGGCGAAATTAAAACGCGGGTGGCGCGCGATGGCGCGCACCGAGATGGCCTCGCCGTTCTGGTAGGCCTTGACCTCGTAGCGTTGCGGCTGCGCGACGCAATGGGCGGCGGTGAGCACCAGGTCGCGCGCCAGCGCGGTGCCGGTGCACAGGTCGCCTTTGGCATCGACGATCATCACGATTGCGCGCGCGGCCCAGCCGATCGCCGGTGGGGCATGGCCGGTGACGGCGAAGGCCGGCGCGGCGAGCGTTAAGGCGGCGAGGGCTGAGAGCGCACGGTGCATGGCGCCGTTGAGCCTTGGCGCACCGTCGCTGTCAACCTTTCTCCTCTTCCTGAGGAGCGCCCGCAGGGCGCGCCTCGAAGGACAGAGGCCCGAGCGCCTCATGGTTCGAGACGCCGTGCTGCGCACGGCTCCTCACCGTGAGGTGTTCACATTCAGAGAAAAACACATGCCAGCCATTCTTCTCAGCGCGCCGGCGGTCGAGCCGGTGACGCTCGACGAGGCGCGCGCCTTCTTGCGTGTTGAGCACAATGACGACGACGAGGTGATCGCGGCGCTCGCCGCCGGCTCGCGCATCCACGTGGAGGCGCAGAGGAAGCGCGCGCTGATCACGCGAAGCTGGCGCATCACTGCCGGCTGACGATATTGCTGGCGCCGTTGCAGGCGCTCACCGCCGCGCGCGACTACGATCTTAACGGCAATGCGCAGACGATCGACGTGCAGGCTTTCGTGCCCGATCTCGGGGCGTCTGCTTTGGTCTTTGCGCCCTGGGCGCTGCTGGCGCTGGGGCGGCTGGCGGCCGGCATCGAGCTCGACGTCACGGTCGGCTATGGCGATGCCGCCATCGACGTGCCGGAACCCTTGCGCCAGGCGATCCGCCTGCTCACCGCGCATCGCCAACACCACCCAGTTCGGCGACCTCCTCAACATTGCGCTCGATTCCACCAATGTCGGCGTGATCGGCCCGGCCGGTTTCTATGCCAACACGCCGGAATTCGGCAATGGCTCGGGCCGCCGCGTCGCCGAGGTGAAATCGGTAGCTCTTGTCATGGCGGCAAAAGCGCGGCTTCCGGACGCGACCGCCGCGCCCACTTTCAGACGCGCGCTGGTGCCGGTTCCAAAGGCCGCGAAGCAAGGCTCGGCCGGCGCTGTGGTCGCCGCCGGCGCTGCCGCCGCGCAGCAGGCGCACCAGGCGGGCCAATCAATCTGGATCGTGGCGTGCGCGCCGGCGTCGCGCTCGGCACCGCCGCCGGCGTCTGGCTGTTCTGGCACGCGCGGCAGCAGAAGCAACAGGAGAAGCCGGCATGATGTGGTACAAAGTCAAAGCCTGGTTCAAGCACTCGGTGACGATCCTGTGGGCGCGCGTGGTCGCGCTCGCCGGGGTCATGCTGGTGGCGGGGCAATCTCTGCTCGGCGATCCGGACATCAACGCAGCGGTGCAGACGATCCTGCAACCAAAATTCTTTCCGCATTACGTGATTGCGATGGGCATCGTCACCGAACTGGCGCGCCGCCGCACGGCCAACAGGAGTTAAATCATGTTCGCGATGGTACTCGGCTGGCTCGGCAATCTGCTCGGCGGCCATTTCGCCAAGGCCGCGGTCGACGCATATCGCGCCAAGCTCACGGCGGAGAATACAGCTGAGAAGATCGCAACCGATCTCGCCGCGCGCGAGATCGCCCTCGAAGAGCGCGCGCGCGAGCGAGCTTTCGACTGAGGTGCTGATCGCCGAGCAGGGGCGCTGGTACACCGCGCTGCCGCGGCCGCTGTTCGCGCTCGCCTTCATTATCTATGTCTGGAAGGTCGTGGTCTTTGACAAGGTGTTGGGCTGGGGCACGACCGACGCGCTGTCCGGCGACGTGACGCAATGGGCGATGATCGTACTGACGGCCTATTTCGGCGGAAGGAGCCTGGAGAAGGTGGCAAGGATCTTGGCGAGGAAGTGAGCGAAGGGGCGCTTGGCATCCAAGCTTGCGCCCGCCACACTCTCCGCGATTCCCGCGGAGAGTATTCCAATGGACGTTTTGGAAGCGGTCGCCTCGCGCTATTCCTGCCGTGCCTTTCTGCCCACGCCGGTGCCGGAAAAAACCGTACGCGACATCGTCGCGCGTGCGGCGCGCGCGCCGTCGGGCGGCAATCTGCAGCCCTGGCGCGTGCACGTGCTGGCCGGCCGTAAGTTGGAAGAACTGCGCGGCATCGTGCGTTCGCGGCTTGACGAATTGCCGCGCTTCGAAGGCGCTGAATACGACATCTATCCGCGCGATCTGAAAGAGCCTTACGAAAGCCGCCGGCAGCGCTCCGGCGTGATGCTGTACCAGTCGGTCGGCGTAACGCGCGAGGACCGCGCCGGCCGCTATCGGCAATACGCGCGCAATTTCCTTTTCTACGACGCCCCGGTCGGCATGTTCTTTTCGATCGACCGCGGCATGGGTCCACCGCAATGGTCGGATCTTGGCGGTTTCATCCAGACCGTCATGCTGCTGGCGCGCGACCGCGGCCTGCACGCTTGCGCCCAGGAGGCCTGGACGCATCTGCACAAGACGCTTCCCGCCTTCCTCGGCCTTTCCCCCGAATACATCATCTTCTGCGGTATGGCGCTCGGCTATGCCGATGAAAGCGCCCCAATCAATTCCTGGCGCTCGCCGCGCGAGCCGCTCGAAGCATTTGCCTCGTTCGAGGGCTTCGAAAACTGACCTCGACTTTGCGTTCAACTGACGCTCACCGGCGCGTCGTAATGACCCCGCCTATGCCGGTTTCTTCCCGACTTAGTCTGTGTTTGCTGATCGGCCTCATGGCCGCGCCGGCCTTTGCCGCCGATGCGCCTCATAAAGCCCGCCTCAACAAGGCCGAAAGGCGTTCCCCGTTCGGCCGGACTTTCGCCCAATTCCTCCCCTCTCGATAGCGTGATTATTCTCGCATTCCATCCTGTCGAAATTCCGGGGGTCGCAATGTCCGCAGCCAGGTTTGCCGCCATCAGCACGATAGTGCTGACGCTCACCGCCTGCGCCGGCGATCCTGACAGCGGACGTGGGCCGCGGGAAAACACTGGCACATTGATCGGCGGCTTGGCCGGCGCGGCCATCGGCTCGCAATTTGGCGGCGGCGTCGGCGGCCATCTGGCGGGCGCGGCCATCGGCGCCGGGTTAGGCGCCCTGATCGGCGATCGCATCGGCGCCGCCATGGACGATGAGGACAGGCAACGCGCCTATGCCGCGCAGCTGAGCGCGCTCAACGACGGCGCGTCGGGCGCGCCGGTGTCGTGGCGCAATCCGGATTCCGGCCGCTATGGCACCGTGGTGCCCGGGCCCTATTACCAAACGGAAGGGCGGCGATGCCGCTCCTATACCCACACCATCTATATCGATGGTCGCCCGCAGACCGCGCGCGGCACCGCCTGCCGGAACCCGGACGGCACTTGGGCGGCACTCAGCTGATGCGTCGTGGGCGGCCGCGACATGCTTAATGAAATGTTAACGCCCGCGGCGGTATCCAAATGCGCGACGAACACGCGGACAACGCGGAGATGGCGGGCGCCGAAACTATCGAGCGGCTGGGGCAATACCTGCGCGAACTCTCGCCGCAGGCGCGTTCGCTGCTGATCGGGAATTTCGAACGCAGCCTGCTGGGCGGCGACGAGGCGGCGGGCAGTGACCTCGTCCTGCACCAACTGCGCGGCATCGTGCGCGAGCAGCGCGAAGGCGCCCCCCGCATTGGCCATTGCGCCCGTCTGTTCTTCAAGCCGCTCGAGCCGTTCCTGGTCGACGACCGCCCCTACCACAATCATCCCGGCCGTATCGCGCGCTCGTCGCTGGAAACGCTGTGGACCTGGATCCGCCGCGACCTGCTGCCCGAGGATGCCAAGCGCCTGGCCGACGAAGTGAATGATGCCCTGCTGGCCGGCGATGCGCCGATGGCCGAGCCCGCCGTGCGTGCGTTCCAGAATAAGGCCGCCGTCGCGATCGAAGCGAGCCTGGCCGCCGGCGCGCCCGACGATAAGATCCACCGCCGCATGCTGGCGCAGATCGGCACCATGCGCCCCAGCGATGACGCAACGACGCTGAAATGCGTGCTGGCCGGCCGCGACACCCTTGCGACGATGGCGGCCGATTTGCCGCTCCGCATCGTCGATCTGTCCGGCGGTGAGGTTGATAAATACAAGGCGCTGATCGAAAAAATATCCGCCCGCGAGCGCGAGCTTTTTCTTTATGCAGTGTTGATGGTGATGAGCCGAATGGCCGCGCCGTGGCAAATTGTCCGTTTCGCCATCAAAGCCGCCGGCAGCGACAAGGCCGCGCGCGTGGCTGAGATGCATTTCGGCGTAACGTTGACCATCGTGCTCGCGGAACTCGAGCGGCTGGTGGGCGAGCTGCGCAGCGATCTACGCAGTGGGCGCGGCGTGGCGGTGAGCGCGCTGCTCAAGACCATCCACGACACCGCGCGCGGACTGCGGACTGAGCTCGATCTGCCGGTCGATAGTAGCTGGGGCCGCGCGCTCGCGGGCATGCGCGCTCAGACCGCCGATCTGCTGCGCTCCGAAATCGAATCCGCGCCCGGCCGGATACGGCGGCTGTTGCGGCCGCGCCCGTCCACCGAAATCCGCGCCAATTCCGTGCTCGATGCCGACGAAGTGGCCGAGACCGAGGCGCTGGTGGATTTCGTCGGCAACTGCCGCTATTTCGCCGGGGAGCTCGCCCTCAACGAGATGACGCAGCGCACCTTTTCCGAGATCCGGCAATATCTCGACAGCGGAACAAGAGCGCTGCTCGATGGCCTGCGCCACGCCGGCGATGGCGACCGCAGCTTCCGGCAAAGCCAAGTCGATGCCGCGGCGTGCATCTGCGCCAAGGTATTTGGCGGGGAATATGCCGGGCTGCTCAGAAAGGCGGCGGAAGTGGCGAGCGCTGCCGAGCGCAACGCCGTACGAGCGGGGTAGCGCCCGCGTCAGGCCGCTACGCTGATGCTGCCGTCGCGATTGTCGACCATCACCGGGGAGTGGAGATATTCGACGGTCGGCGGCGAACCGTATTTGGCCTCGACCATCTTCTTCCATTCCGCGGTGTAGACCAGCTCGGCATCGGCGCGCGTTTCCCAGAGATAGATGCCGCCGGCGCGGGTGCCGTCCTCGCTCAACCAGTAGTTCTTGCGCACAAGGCCAGCCAGGCCCTGATATTTCGGCGCCGTGCTCTGGAAGGCCGCGGTCGCCTCGGCGAGCGTGAGGGGCTTGGGCAGGCGGAAGGTGACGAAGGTGATGATCATGGGGCAGCTCCGTGATGCGGTCAGAAAACGCTGAAAGTCTACCATAAAGCACCCCGGCTAGGTCATTGCGCCGCAGTTTTGATCTTGCTCATTGCCGCCACGATTGGGCGTGATGTATGACCCGGTCGCGCCGCCCCTGTGGCGGCTAGTCGCCGCTGGAATGGTTCCATGACCCTGTGGCGGGTAATCGTGCTGATGACGGCAGTTGAATAGGACTTAACGCGCCATGACCCGCAAGCAGCGACGCCTGATCCTGATCGGTGCCAGCCTCGGCGTGCTGGGCATCGCGCTGGCGCTGGTACTCAGCGCCATGCGCAGTTCCATCGTGTTCTTCCAGTCGCCGACCGACGTCGCGAATGAGCACCTGGCGCCCGACACCCGCATCCGCATCGGCGGGCTGGTCAAGCCGGGCAGCGTCGAACGCGGCGCCAATCTGCGCATCAGTTTCGCGGTCACCGACGGCAAAAACGACGTCTCGGTGCGCTACCAGGGCATAGTGCCCGACCTGTTCCGCGAAGGGCAGGGCGTGGTGGCGGAGGGCAAGCTCGAGCCCGGCGGCGTCTTCATCGCCGACACCGTGCTTGCTAAGCATGACGAGCGCTACATGCCGAAAGAAGTGGTCGACGCGCTGAAGAAATCCGGCCGCTGGCAGGAAGGCGCCGAGCAAGCCGCGAAAGGAACGGTGCGATGATCCCTGAACTCGGCCATTACGCGCTGGTGCTGGCGCTGGCGCTCGGCCTGATGCAATCGGTGGCTCCGGTCATCGGCGCGCTGCGGCACGATGCCGTACTGATGCGGCTCGCCAATGCCACGGCGCTCGCGCAGTTCGTGTTTGTCGCGCTCTCGTTCCTGGCGCTCACCACATGCTTCGTCACCTCCGACTTTTCGGTGCGCACCGTCGTCGAGAATTCAAACTCGATGATGCCGGTGATTTACAAGATCAGCAGCGTGTGGGGGAACCACGAGGGATCGATGCTGCTTTGGGTTCTCATCCTCTCGCTGTTCGGCGCGCTGGTGGCGCTTTTCGGCGGCAATCTGCCGGCGAGTTTGAAGGCGCATGCGCTGGCGGTGCAGTCGTGGATCGCCTGCGCCTTCTATCTTTTCATCCTGCTCACCTCGAATCCGTTCCTGCGGGTATTTCCGGCGCCTTTGCAGGGCCAGTCGCTCAACCCGATCCTGCAAGACCCGGGCCTCGCCGTTCATCCGCCGCTGCTCTATCTCGGCTATGTCGGGTTCTCGATGGCGTTCTCCTTCGCCATCGCCGCGCTGATCGAGGGCCGCATCGACG
>CAZLWN010000058.1:0-22070 GCA_964563195.1 uncultured Undibacter sp.
CGACATAGCCGGCGAACTCGTCGTGCCCGGTGAGCGTCGGGCCGAGCGAGCCGCGGAAGGTGAAGCCATCATGGAAGATTTGCGGGATCAGGCTCTTGTCGGCGTGGTCCCACATTTCTTTGTAGAAGGTGCGCACGACCTCCTTCTGCGGTGACAGGGTGACGCCTTCAAAACTGAGTGCCGCCTCCTCCATGCCGCGAGGTTAGCCCCGCGCGCGCCTGCGATCCAGGGTGGCGCTGCGCTTCGGCAGGCGGTCAGCTGCGTCCGCGCAGCAGCGGCGTGATGCGCCGCACGGTGACGCGCCGGTTGCGCCGGTCGGCCCCCTGTGTCGGTACCTTAAGATATTCCTCGCCGTAGCCTTGCGTGACCAGATTTTCCGGCGGGATACCGAATTCCTCGGTCAGGATCTCGGCGACGGCCTCGGCGCGGCGGTCGGACAGCGACAGGTTGTCGATCGGCGGGCCGACCGCGTCGCTATGGCCCTCGATGAGGAAAACCTCGTAAGGGTTGCGCCTGATTGCGCGCCGCATCGCTTCCGCGATCGGTTCGAGACGCCGCGCCTCGTAAGGGGTGACCTCCCAGGAACCGGTCTCGAAATTGATCGTATCGAGATCGATGCGCCGCATCCGGTCGCGCAAGTCATAGCTGTAGCGGACCTCATCGAGTGTGTAGGGACGCGCGATGGGCACCAGCGGGCCGGCGATCAGCGTGTCGTAGAGCAGCGCGCGGTCGGCGCGGTCGGCGTCGATGACGTAGCGGTCGCGCGGAATATGGAGGGCAAACGGGCCCAGACGGACGACGAAGTCAAAGTCGCGGTGCCGCCCGCGCTCGCGATTGTCGTAGAGCACGATCTCGCGGCCGCCGGGCGCCTGGCGCGAGCGCCGCAGGATGCGTCCGTCGCTGCTCCAGACCGTGATGATGCGCGTGCCGTCCGGGCGCACGATTACGGTGACGCGGTGTCCGCCGCGGTGCTCTACATGGACAGATTTGGCACCGCGCTTAAAACGGTCGCTGTCGTCATGGCGGATGAGCGCGCGCCCGTTCTCGCGGATAATCGTGCGATTCTGCTCGCGGATCACCGCGCGGTTGCCCTCGTGCGTTTCCTTGCGCTCGCCGCGCAGCTGTTGCATCTGCTTGTTTTTTGATGTGGTAGCCGCCGGCAAAGTTTTCTGGGGCAGCGTGGGCGCGCCTTGCTTGGCCTTGTTCGTGATGGCCGGCTGCTGGGTGACTGCCGGCTGTTGAGTGACCGCCGGTTGCTTGGCGGCCGGTGGCTGCGGCGACTGCTGCTGCGCGGCGGGCTGGCCGAATTTTTTGTGGCCCTGCTTCTGATTAGCCTTGTCGCGCAGGCGCTGGGCGTTCGATTTTTGATTCTGAGTGGGCTGTTGCTTGAACTGTGGTTCGGCCGTGGTCTTGGCGGCCGGCAGCGCATTCTTCGGTTTCTGCTGCTGAGCGGGAGGCTGCGCGACTTTTTTCTGGACGTCCTTATTATTGCCGCCCTGGTTTGCCGCGGGCTTTGCTTGGCCTTTCTTGGCGGCCGGCGCTTTTTTCTGCTTGGCGCGGCCTTTTTTCTTTTTCTTCTCCTCCACCGTCGCGTTCGCGTCGGGCTGCTGCTGCGCCACGACGATGCCGGCGGCGCGTTCGGCCGCGGTGGCATGCTGGCTTGCGAGCGCGACAGGCGCGAGGACACAGAGCAAGAGGAATATCTTGAGCTTCATGCGGAATCCTTTCTGCGCTTTATTCTAATTTAACGCCGTTCGGGGCCAAAACATGCGTTGCGAAAGCGGCAGCACATGGATCGAATTAGGCAGCCGTATGGCGGACCTGTTCGATTTACGCAGGAATAACAACTCGATGGGGATTCGCGGTGCAACACCGGATTGCACAACCGGGTCCGCAGTGCGTCATATCATGCCGCGCTGCGCCGGGACTCGAGGCTCTCAAAGCTGCCGGTTCACCATCGCCTTTTTCAGCTTGGCGATTTCTTTCGCGGGGTTTAGCCCTTTCGGGCAGGCCTTCGAGCAGTTCAGGATGGTGTGGCAGCGGAACAGCCGGAACGGGTCCTCGAGATTGTCGAGCCGCTCGCCGGTGGCCTCATCGCGGCTGTCGGTAACCCAGCGGTTGGCCTGCAACAGCACCGCCGGACCGAGGTAACGGTCGGAATTCCACCAGTAACTCGGGCACGAGGTCGAGCAGCACGCACACAGGATGCATTCGTACATGCCGTCGAGCTTGACCCGGTCCTCGTGGCTTTGCTTCCACTCCTTTGCCGGCGTCGGCGTCACCGTCTTGAGCCACGGCTCGATCGAGGCATATTGCGCGTAGAAATTGCTCATGTCCGGCACCAGATCTTTGACCACCGGCTGGTGCGGCAGCGGGTAGACGCGCACCGGCGCCCGCGCCTCGTCGATCGCCTTGGTGCAGGCCAGCGTATTGGTGCCGTCGATGTTCATGGCGCAGGAGCCGCACACGCCCTCGCGGCAGGAGCGGCGGAAGGTAAGCGTCGGATCGATCTTGTTCTTAATCCAAATCAGCGCGTCGAGAACCATCGGCCCGCAATCGTCGCGGTCGATATAGTAAGTGTCGACGCGCGGGTTGACGCCGTCGTCCGGCGACCAGCGGTAGACGCGAAACTCTGTCACGTGCGTCGCATGCGGCGTGCGCGGCCAGGTCCGCCCTTGCGTGATCTTGGAGTTTCTCGGCAGCGTGAATTCGACCATGGCGGCAGTCCGTTCAATGCGCCGTATCAGTAGACGCGGGCCTTCGGCTCGATATAGGCGATGTCGTTGGTGAGCGTGTAGGTGTGCACAGGGCGGTAATCGATCTTCACCGCGCCCTTGTCGTCCATCCACGCCAGTGTGTGCTTCAACCAGTCCTTGTCGTCGCGCTCGGGATAGTCCTCGCGCGCGTGAGCCCCGCGGCTTTCGGTGCGGTTCTTGGCCGAATCCATGGTGACCACCGCCTGCGCCATCAGGTTTTCGAGCTCAAGCGTCTCGATCAGATCGGAATTCCAGATCAGCGAGCGGTCGGTGACGCGCAGGTCGGCCATGCCGGCATAGACCTCATGAATACGCTTGTGGCCCTGTTCCAGCACTTCGCCGGTGCGGAACACCGCGCAATCTTCCTGCATCACCTTTTGCATCTTGAGCCGCAGCTCCGCGGTCGGAGTGCCGCCCGAAGCGAATCGGAGCTTGTCGAGGCGTGCGAGCGCGCGATCGGCGGAATTTTTCGGCAGCTCCGGCTGGCTGTCGCCGGGCGTGAGCAGTTCGGCGCAGCGATGGGCGGCGGCGCGGCCGAACACCACCAGGTCGATCAGCGAATTCGAGCCGAGCCGGTTGGCGCCATGCACCGAAACGCAGGCGGCTTCGCCCAGCGCCATCAGGCCGTGGATGACGGTGTCGGCGTTGCCGTTCTTCTTGGTCAACGCCTCGCCGTGATAGTTCGTTGCAACGCCGCCCATGTTGTAGTGCACGGTCGGCAGCACCGGGATCGGCTCGCGCGAAATATTGACGCCGGAAAAGATGCGCGCCAGATCCGCGATGCCCGGCAACCGTTCATGCAGCACCGTGGGATCGAGATGATCGAGGTGCAGATAGATGTGGTCTTTGTCCTTGCCGACCCCGCGTCCTTCGCGAACCTCGATGGTCATGGCGCGCGACACCACGTCGCGCGACGCGAGATCCTTGGCCGACGGCGCGTAGCGCTCCATGAAGCGCTCGCCTTCCGAGTTGACCAGGTAGCCGCCTTCGCCGCGCGACCCTTCGGTGATCAGGCAGCCGGCGCCATAGATGCCGGTGGGATGGAACTGCACGAACTCCATGTCCTGTAAGGGCAGCCTGGCGCGCAGCACCATGCCGTTGCCGTCGCCGGTCTGGGTGTGGGCGCCGGTGCAGGTGAAATAGATGCGGCCATAGCCGCCGGTGGCGATCATCACCATGTTGGCGCTGAAGCGGTGAATGCTGCCGTCGTCGAGATTGAGCGCCACCACGCCGCGGCAGCGGCCCTCGTCGTCCATGATCAGATCGATTGCGAAATATTCGACATAGAATTCGGCGGCATGGCGCAGCGCCTGGCCATACATGGTGTGCAGCATGGCGTGGCCGGTGCGGTCGGCGGCGGCGCAGGTTCGCTGCGCAGTGCCCTTGCCAAAATGGGTGGTCATGCCGCCGAACGGGCGCTGATAGATGCGGCCATCCTCGCGGCGCGAGAACGGCAGGCCCCAGTGCTCGAGTTCGTAGACCGCAGACGGCGCGTTGCGGCAGAGATATTCGATGGCGTCCTGGTCGCCGAGCCAATCGGCGCCCTTGACGGTGTCGTACATATGCCAGCGCCAGTCATCCTCGCCCATATTGCCGAGCGCGGCGGCGATGCCACCCTGCGCCGAAACGGTATGCGAGCGCGTCGGGAACACCTTGGTGATGCAGGCGGTGCGCAGGCCGGCTTCGCTGCAGCCGACGACGGCGCGCAAGCCGGCGCCGCCGGCGCCGATCACCACGACGTCGCAACTGTGATCCTCGATCGGATAGGCGCGGCCGGTGACCGCCGGCGCGCCGCTTCCTTGTCCATTTGCCGCCATCCGCTAGACCCCGAACGATAGTTTGAGGATAGCGAAAGCGGAGGCAAAGCCGACCGCGAAAGCGAAGAACGTGTTCGCCATCAAGCTCAGCAGCTTCAGCTTATCCTCGTGCACATAGTCGATGATGATCTCCTTCATGCCGATCCACATGTGATAGGCGATATTGAGGATGAACAGCAGCATGATGATGGCGACGATCGGCGAGCCGAGAATCTGCACAACCGCGGCGTGACTGCGCCCGAGCAGCGCGATCACGATGACGAACAGCGCGAAAGTGAGCGGAATGCCGGCGACCGACGTCACGCGCTGATGCCAGAAATCGCCCGTGCCGGAATGGCCGGCGCCCAAACCGCGGACGCGGCGCATCGGCGTGCGCATCGGAGGTTCCTTCATCGCGGGCCTCCCATGGCGAGATAGCCGATCACCCAGACGACGAGGGTAAGCGAGACGGATCCGACGATGGTTGCCAGCGCCAGCATTTCGCGCTCGGCTGGCTCAAAGCCGTGGATGGTGTCCCAGATCAGATGGCGGACGCCGCCGAGCGTGTGATGCAGCAACGCCCAGGTGTAACCGAACAGCACCAGCCGCCCAATCAACGTGCCCATGCACCATTCGAAATAAGTGTAAGCGTTGGGGCCCGAAGCCGCCGCGATCAGCCACCAGACGAGCAGCAATATGCCAAAATACAGCACCATGCCGGTCACGCGATGGAAGCCTGACATGACGAAAGTCAGCATCATCTTGTAGACTTGCAGGTGCGGCGACACCGGCCGCGCTCGTCGCGCGCTTGTGGTCGTTCCCGCTTCCAGCTTGGCCATCGTCATTCTCCAGAACGCCCACAAACTGCCGCGATGATCGCGTGCGGTCCTAACCAACTACTCCCAACTCCCGCAACACACCCTTCGGCGAACACCGAAGCTTCTGCGTCATAGGTCGTGGGTCGATAGTCTCCATGCGCCGGATGGCGGAAAGGCCCGCGCATCACCCCGACGGGCACAGCCGGAAACCTTCAACAAACGCGAAGCTTGAACCTGAAGATAATGCGATGCAATATGTGTTTTGTGTAGCCTGCCTTCGCCAAATAAGAAGGCCGTCGATCCGATGCGCTTTGATTTCACTGACCTCAACCTGTTCCGCCATATCATCGAGGCGGGCAGCATCACCCATGGGGCGGCGCGCTCGAACTTGGCGCTGGCCGCGGCTTCAACCCGCATCCGCAAGATGGAGCTTGCCCTCGGCGCCGAGCTCCTGGTGCGCGGCCGCCAAGGGGTGACCCCGACCCAGGCCGGGCGCACCCTGCTGCAGCACGCGCGTACCATCCTGGCCCAGAGCGAGCGCCTGCAGGAGGACCTGAGCCCCTATGCGCGCGGTCTCGCCGGCCAGGTGCGGGTGCTTTCCAACACCAATGCGCTCACCGAATTCCTGCCCGAAACGCTGAGCTCGTTCCTCACCGCCTATCCCGATATCAGCGTCGACCTCGAGGAGCGCCTGAGCGACGAAATTGTCGGCCTGATCGCCGATGGCACCGGCGACATAGGCATTGTTGCCGGCACCGTCGACTATGGGGGTTTGCAAACGTTTCCGTTCCGGAGTGATCGTTTCGTGCTGGTAGTGGCGCGCGATCATTCACTCGCCGGCCGCGCGCGCATCGGCTTTGCCGAAGTGCTCGATTACGACATGGTCGGGCTCGACCGCGCCAGCGCGATCCAGCGCTTCCTCGCCGACAAGGCAAGCCGCATCGGGCGGCCCTTGCGCTTGCGCGTGCAGCTGCGCAGTTTTGATGCCATCTGCCGCCTGGTCGAGTGCAATGTCGGCGTCGGCATCGTGCCGGAGACCACGGTGCAGCGCATCGCTGACAACATGGCGATCAGTGACGTACGCCTGACCGACCCGTGGGCGCTGCGCGAATTGACCATCTGCGTGCGCGACATCGAGGCGCTGCCGCCCTACGCGCGGCAGCTCGTCGATCATTTGCGGGCGAGTGTGTAGGGCAACAGTAGTTCGGAAGTAAGCCCTCAACAATGGTCAAGTATATTTCAGGAGCAGGGACAGCTTGCGTCAATCATGTTCGAGACGCGTTTGCTGCACGCTGTGCCACCACGATGGCGACGCCGCCCAACGTTGCGGCGGAGGCTATCAATAAACGCAACGAAATCTGCTCGGAGAGCATGAGGACTCCGCCGAAGGCGGCAAGCATCGGCACAGTGAGTTGAACGGTCGCTGCACGCGTACCGGTCAGCCCGGCAAGCGCCGCATACCAAATGACATAGCCGCAGCCGGACGCGATTGCTCCGGACGCTACCGCCAAAGCCAGACCGTTCGGAGTGCTCTTAAATTCGCCCAAAAAGAGCAAGCTGACGATGATCACAAGCGGCACCGAGTAAATGAAGTTTCTGGCCGTCGCTTCCAGCGGGTCGGTCGCGCCCCTGCCTAGCAACGAATAGAATCCCCATGCGATCCCGGCGATCGCCATGAGGACGGCACCCACGGGGTCGGGCGCGGCCAGGCCCGGTGACACCAAGTAGATCAGTCCGAGAATGGCCGCGGTGAGCCCGGCCCACGACAATGGCGAGAAGTATTCGCCGTCGTACAGCGCGACAATAAACATCGTGAGCTGAACCGCGCCGAACAGCACCAACGCGCCAGTGCCCGCGCTGAGCGAGAGATACGCGAAAGAAAAAAATGCCATGTAGGAAAACAGCATGAGCGCAGATCGCCAATCGGCGGTGCTGCGGTCGCGAGGTCGCCGACGAAGCAGCACGATCAAGTACAACGTTGCCGCGCCGGAGATCACCCTGACGGTTGTGAAGGTCGCCGCATCGATAAGTCTCTGTCCCAACGCTAGTCGGCACAGCAATGAATTGGCTGCGAACGCCAGCATGGCGATGACCGTCAGCAAAACGGTGCGCGTGGCAATGTCTGTGAAATGTCGCGACATGTTGCGTCGCCTTTAAAAGCGGTCAGCGTACGCAGGTCAACAGCTCCTGCGCATTTCACGCGCGTGAATGCCCATTGTTCGCAATATTCGGACATGGCGTGCTTACCGCGGCATCAGCACCCAATAATCCAGATCGAGGATCACCGCCGGGTCGTAATCGTCGCCATCACCCGGGTCCGGCCTTTGGCCGGCCCGGGCGTGAACCTTGAGTGGAAAGTCCAGGCAAGGCCGATCCTTGGTGGCGATGGTGCGCAGCCGCAAGGCCCCGACGTCCATGCGGCCGGGCAATTCGGCCATGGCCAGCACCTCGCTCCACGCGAACACCGTAAGCCCAGCAAACAGCGGCGCCACATGGCGGCCGCCATTGATCGCCGCCACCTGGAAAGCATTGCCGAGCCCGTTGAACGAGCGCGCGCGCGCCAGCGAGATGGCGTGGCCGCCATAGATCAGGCGGCGGCCGAAGCGGCCTTTGCTCTCGGCGAACTGGTTGAAATGGATGCGCGCCGTGTTCTGGTAGAGCCGCGTGGCGATCATGTGCTCGGCTTCTTCCACGGTAATGCCGTCGACGTGATCGATTTTCTCGCCAACCTGGTAGTCGCCGAAGCGGTGCGGACTGCCGGCCAACACGGTGTCGTAGGCCGCCGCATTGATTGTCGGACAGGCCGCGCCGAGCCGGGTCGGCTCCACGGCCTTCGGCAGTTCGGGGATTTTTTCCGGCGGGGCGGGCGCCGTCTCGTCCCGTTTGCGCACCATCACCCAGCGCGCATAGTCGAGCACGATTTCGCCGTCCTGATCGAAGCCGCGCGAGCGCACATAGACGATGCCGGTCTTGCGGTTGGCATTTTCTCGCAAGCCGATTACCTCCGACACCGCGTTGAGCGTGGCGCCCGGATAGACCGGCTTCAAGAAGCGGCAATCGGCATAGCCGAGATTGGCCACCGCGTTGAGCGAGATGTCAGGCACGGTCTTGCCGAACACCACGTGAAACACCAAAAGGTCGTCGAGCGGCGAGCGTGGATAGCCGATTGCCCTGGCGAAGGCATCGGAGGACTGTACCGCAAAGCGCGGCCCGAACAGGCCTTGATATACCGCCACATCACCGCTGGTGACGGTGCGCGGCGTGGCATGGCGAATTTCCTGGCCGAGGCGGAAGTCCTCGAAAAAATTGCCCGGATTGGTCTTCGGCGCGGACGGATTGCTCACAAAATAGGCTCCTTGCTCCGGTTTTTTCGGCGCCACCATTCTCACAAAACCGTGAGCCGAACGCTAGGTTCGGGCAACGGGAAACTGATGAGGACGTGTTCGGATGCTGTGTTAGCCGGTGGGACGCAAATGCCAATCCTCTGGAGGACCAAAATGAAGAAGAACATCCTGCTTTCCGCAATTCTGTCGACCGCGATCGCCGCCGGCGTCGCCCTGGCGCCGGCTGCCTATGCCGCCGACGACATGAAGAAAAGCGGCGATATGAAGAAAGAGGACACGATGAATAAGGATACGTCGATGTCCAAAGACGACGGCATGAAGAAAGAGGACACGATGAAGAAGGAGGATACATCGATGTCCAAGGACAGCGGCATGAAGAAGTAAATACGGCTCGTTGCCGGGCCTGCATCCGCGGACCCGGCGACTACTGGGAGAACCGGGGCTACAACTGGTTCAGCGGGCTTTAGCGCCTCCGCTCATCGCACGGTTTCATAAGCCGGCCGGAAATCGACCGGCGGTGTGGTGATTGCCAGATAGATGAACGGCTCGGCGCCGCTATTTCGAAGCCCGTGCACTTCGCCCGCCGGCGTATGCACGACTTCTCCGGCCTGAATGGGGCGGTTGCCGTCGCCGGCCAGCAATAAGTCGGCGCGGCCCTGCTCGATGATCCAGACCTGTTCGGCGTCCGCATGCGCGTGCCGCGGCTGTTCGCTGCCGGGCGCCACGGTGACCCGCGTTACGGTCATCCGCGCCTCCGGTGAATTGCCTGGCCACACGAGCTGCTGCGACGTCACGCCCGGCCTGGAGAGCGTCGTTATGTCGGCGGCGGTGATGACCTCGACCTTGAGCCGGCGCAATGCGTCATTCATCGCGAAATTATCGCGGCCCTTCGCGGCCGCGGCAAGCCGGACGTGATGCCTTGCCAAGCATGGCGGGGCCGTCTAGCAATCGGCGCGGTTCCGTAATGCGAGGCGTCTATGGCCATCCACAATCTCCTGCTGCTTCCCGGCGACGGCATCGGCCCGGAAGTGATGGCGCAAGTCAAACGCGTCATCGACTTCTTCAACGAGAAGGGTCCCGACAAGTTCAAGACCGAGGAATCCCTGGTCGGCGGTTGCTGCTACGACGCCCATGGGGTCGCCATCACCGACGAGACGGTGGAGAAGGCCAAGACCGCCGACGCCGCCATCTTCGGCGCGGTGGGCGGGCCGAAATGGGACAAGGTCGGTTACGACGTGCGCCCCGAGGCCGGCCTGCTGCGCTTGCGCAAGGACCTCGATCTCTACGCCAATTTACGGCCGGCCATCGTCTATCCGGCGCTCGCCGATTCCTCCTCGCTCAAGCGTGAGGTGGTCGAGGGCCTCGATATCATCATCCTGCGCGAATTGACCGGTGGCGTCTATTTCGGCGAGCCCAAGACCATCACCGATCTCGGCAACGGCCAGAAGCGCGCCATCGACACCCAGGTCTACGACACTTACGAGATTGAACGTATCGGGCGGGTGGGCTTCGAACTCGCCCGCAAGCGGCGCAACAAGGTCACCTCCATGGAGAAGCGCAACGTCATGAAGTCGGGCGTGTTGTGGAACGAGGTGATGACGGCGCTGCACGACCGTGAGTTCAAGGACGTGCAACTCGAGCATATGCTGGCCGACGCCGGCGGCATGCAGCTGGTGCGCTGGCCCAAACAGTTCGACGTCATCGTCACCGACAATCTGTTCGGTGACATGCTGTCCGACATCGCCGCCACCTTGACCGGCTCGCTCGGCATGCTGCCGTCGGCTTCGCTCGGCGAGGCCGATCCCAGGACCAAGAAGCGCAAGGCGCTGTACGAGCCGGTGCACGGCTCGGCGCCCGACATCGCCGGCAAAGGCATTGCCAATCCGATCGCCATGATCGCCTCGTTCGGCATGGCGCTGCGCTACTCGTTCAATCTCGGAAAAGAAGCCGACATGATCGAGCAAGCGATTGCGGCGATGCTCGCCAAAGGCTTGCGCACCGCCGACATCAAGTCGGAGGGGACGAAAGTGGTCTCAACTCAGGAGATGGGCTCGGCGATCTTGGCCGAACTGGAAACGCTGGCCGCCTAGAATTGTAGCCAGGGATTGTGCCGGCTCGGCAGCGTGAACGGCCCCGGCAGCGTGCCGCGGTCGCCGAATACCGTGTTGTCGAGCACGCTCGAAGCCCGCTGGCTCGGTGTATCGACATAGTCGAGTACGTTGCGCTCGCTTGGCAGCGGTTCGGTGCCGGGGTCGAGATAGGACCGCTTTTGAATTATGATGCGGGTGCGCGTGCGCCCGTTCTCATCGCGGCTGACCACCACGGTGTGGTCGCGGTTGTAATACACGCGCTTTTTCTGTGGCGCGGCATTGGCCGGAGCGGCCAGCAGGCCCAGAGCCGCGGCAAAAGCAAACGCAACCGCAAGATGCTTCAAACGCATGATGTCCTCTGCCCAGCGGACCTTTCGCCGCAATGCAGTCTACGCCGGTTCGGTTCGCCGCAATAGGGCCTGATCGGGGGCAATTGTCCAGGACTAACCCCTAGAATGGCCGCACGACGGGGCCGGCGCCGCATTCGTGTGCCTTTTAGGCGACAGGCGGGGTCAATCGTCCCGGGGCTAGCGGCCGATACGCCTTGGCTTGGGCCGCGTCGCCAGCGCCTTCCACAGCAGCTTGTATCTCGGCGTCGAGGCGATGATCGGATCGCGTTGGCCGCAGAAGCTGCGACGCAATTCGGCCTTAGCAAACAGCGCGCCGGTCTTCGGCTCGCTCCCGGCGGACAGCAAAGTCAGCCGGTCGAGGGCGCAGGCTAGGGTCGAACGTTCAACGAATACACCGCCGCGGCAGAACCGGCCGGACAGTTGCAGCATGGGATCGTCATAGACGCGCGCAAAGCCGAGGCAATGACGGGCAACGCCTTTCGAGGTTGTGAAGGTGACGATCGAGAGCGGCCCGAATTTGCTGGTGAGTGGCGTGGCCGATAGCTGCATGTCCACCGGCCCGAGCGCAGCGGCATCGGCGGCAATGGTCGCAGTCGGCGCCGGGAAGCGTGCGATCTCGTCGCCGGCGCGGTAAATCTCGACCTGGAGATAGGGATCGGCGCTATTCGTATCGCCCAATGTGAGGATATCCTTGCGGCCGCCGCCTTGGCGGCTGCGCCGGATGGCGTAGCGCGCGGGCGCATCGGCGGCTTCCGGAATGGCGAGCGCGAAAGCCGGGAACGGCTTTTCGATTTCGACCCAATCCGGCTGCTGCACCCGGTAGCTCGCGTGGCTCGTCGGTCGCGATTGAAAGACATGCGCCGCGGCGATGGAAAGCACCGCGACCCCACATAGATAGGCGAGCCAGCGCACAATTGCGTCGGACAGTTCCTCGCGCCAGGAACGCAGGGCTGGATGCATGCCCTCTTCTCTCCTGTAGCCTCCCGTTGTCTTGGAGCCAGTTCTCGCCTAGAAGCCCTCCAATCCGGTTGCCCTGTGGTACAATCAGGGTGGCAAAAGTTTCGGAGCGTTAACAATGGGTTACAAAGTCGCCGTGGTGGGTGCCACCGGCAATGTCGGGCGCGAAATGCTCGACATCCTGGCCGAGCGGGAGTTCCCCGCCGACGAGGTGGTGGCGCTCGCCTCGCGCAAGAGCTTGGGGACCGAATGCTCATTCGGCGACAAGACCCTGAAGGTGAAGGCGCTCGATCATTACGACTTCTCCGACGTCGATATTTGCCTGATGTCGGCCGGCGGCGCCGTGTCGAAGGAATGGTCGCCCAAGATCGCCGCGGTGGGCGCGGTGGTGATCGACAATTCATCCGCCTGGCGCATGGACCCGGACGTGCCGCTGGTGGTGCCGGAAGTGAACGCCGATGCCGTCGCCGGCTTTGCCAAGAAGAACATCATCGCCAATCCGAACTGCTCGACTGCGCAATTGGTGGTCGCGCTCAAGCCGCTGCATGACGCGGCCCGGATCAAGCGCGTGGTGGTGGCGACCTATCAGTCGGTGTCGGGTGCGGGCAAGGACGCCATGGACGAGCTGTTCTCGCAGACCAAGGCCGTGTTCACCGTCGACGAGATCGAGCCGAAGAAGTTTCCCAAGCGGATCGCCTTCAACGTCATCCCGCACATCGATGTCTTCATGGAAGACGGTTCCACCAAGGAAGAGTGGAAGATGATGATGGAGACCAAGAAGATTCTCGATCCCAAAATCAAGCTCACGGCGACCTGCGTGCGCGTGCCGGTCTTCGTCGGCCATTCCGAGGCGGTTAATGTCGAGTTCGAGAACCCGCTCTCGGCCGACGAGGCGCGCGAGATTTTGCGCAAGGCGCCGGGCTGCCTCGTGATCGACAAGCGCGAGGCCGGCGGCTACGTCACGCCGTATGAATCGGTGGGCGAGGACGCGACTTACATCAGCCGCATTCGCACCGATCCGACCGTCGATAGCGGTCTGGTGCTTTGGGTGGTCTCCGACAATCTGCGCAAGGGTGCAGCCCTCAACACAGTGCAGATCGCCGAGCTGTTGATCAACCGCAAGCTGATCCAGGCCAAGAAGAAGGCGGCGTAGCCTTCAAAACCGCGGTCCCTGAAATGCCTTGGCGTGCTGCTCCGCTGCTATGCGCCGGAATTCCCCGCTCGCCCGGTCCTGCACCGACAACTCGCCGCTGGCCACGCCGAAATAAGCCGCGTGCAAGCTGAGCCTGCCTCGGTCGGCCAAAATCTTTACGCAGGGAAACGTCATCAGATTGTCGAGCGTCTGGACGATTGACGCCTGCTCGAGCTTGGTCAGATAGTCCGTCAGCGGCAGGTCGCCGCGCGGCCCGACCGCCTTAGCTGCCGGCGCAATTAGCGCCATCCAGTGGCCGATGAAATCACCCGGCGACAGCGGCGCCGCATTTTCTGCGTAAACGCGAATGCCGCCGCACTGGGCGTGACCGAGCACGACAATGTGCTTCACCTTCAACGCTTGGACGGCGAATTCAAGCGCGGCGGAAACCGCGCGTGTCGCGCCGTCCGGCGTATAGGGCGGCACCAGGTTGGCGACGTTGCGCGCCACGAACAATTCGCCCGGCCGCGCGTCGAATATCACCTCCGGCGACACGCGCGAGTCGGAACAGCCGATCACCATGATCTCCGGGTGCTGCCCGGTTTCCGCCAGCGCGCGAAAGCGGCTCTGCTCGTGCGGCAGCCGCTCGCTCAGAAAGCTGCCGTAGCCGTCAATCAGGCGTTGCGGGAATTCCATCGTCCGGTGCTCCATTCGGTGCCCGCTTCCTATTCACGCCCAGATCGCCATTGGCAATCCGTAAGCATCACGCGACGGCGGGTCGGGGAACGGCCGCGCGCTGCCGGCGTGAATGCGCCGTGCGATGGCCGCGCACGCTAGCGCGTCGAGCAGATCGTCGGCCGCCGCGCCTTTGGGCGGTCGCGCCGCGACCAGTTCGGCCGGCAGGCCAGCGACGCGCAAGAGTTTCCGGCGCAAAGCGAGGCCGGGCGCATAAGGCCGGCTCTTGACCTTCTTCGGCTCGTTCAGAGCCTTCTCGCCGTTGAGCCGCCAGAACGCCAGCTCCGGGTGCACTTCATAGACGCGTGCTGCGGCTGCCTGATCGGCGCGCAGCACCGTGTCCACCTCGCGGATCTTGGGCGCGATGTTGAACAATTGTTTCGATACCTTGCGCGGCGGCTCGGACGTCGCCAGCGCTGCGGCGCAGGCGGCGGCATAGTTCGCCGCCTCGATCGCGGCCCGCGACGGAACCGAGAATACCGACGATTGCCGCGCGCCGAGAAGGGGCCGCACCGCGTTTTCAGCCGCGCGGCCGCCATGGCCGGCGCGCTCCGGCAGCCCAATCGGAATGTCGACCGTAACTATCGCGGGCGCCTGCGGCGCCGCCAGCACGTCGGCGAAGCGGGCGAACACCGCCAGCGCGCCTTCAGCTCCGGTCGGGCGCACGAAAGCGGCAATCCATCCGCCGCCGCAGCCGTCAACCCCGGCCAGCCACATCGCAGCCACACTTGTTAAGGGAAAGTACGAATTTCATGAATCCTTGCGCCCAGCCGCATTGCGCCTCGCCCCCTTGCAATCGCAAAAAGGCCCAGCAGTTATCGCTTGTTCATGTGCAATCGACGGTCCATATTCGAGGATCGATTCAGCACATGTTGTCTCCGGACAAACCGCTTATTCAAGAGCAGTCGGTCCCGCGATTCCGTAGCGTCGGATTCTCGGGGCTTCAGATCGCCGTGCTTGGCGTCGTGTTCACGCTGCTGATCTCGGTCCCGATCTGGACGCATCCGCTGCCGCCGTTGTCGGACTACGTTAATCACCTGGCGCGCATGCATGTGATCGCGACGCTGTCGAAGAGCCCGCAACTGGCGAATTTCTATGAGCTCGATTGGCAGGTCATCCCCAACCTGACCATGGATCTGATTGTGCCGTTGTTGGCGCACGTCATGAAGATCTATCTCGCCGGACAGGTATTCATGGTCGGCATGTTTGCGCTCATCGTCTCCGGTACGCTGGCGTTGAATCGCGCGCTGGTCGGGCGCTGGTCGGTGATGCCGCTGTTCGCCATTCCGCTGCTCTATAATTACGTCTTTCTGGTCGGCTTGATGAATTACATTTTCGGCATCGGCGTTGCCTTGTGGGCGCTGGCCGGCTGGATCGCCGTGCGCGAGCGCGTCTGGCCGATCCGTTTCGCGTTGTCGACGGCAAGCGTGCTGGTGCTGTTCTTCTGCCACTTGTCGGCGCTCGGCATTTACGGCATCGGCGTGCTCTCGTTCGAGCTGTGGCGCCTGTGGGAACGCCAGGTCGAACCGTGGCCGGGCCGCATTGTCGATTTCGTCGCCAGTGGGCTGCCGTTCCTGGCCGCGGCGCCGCTGCTCCTTGCCAGCCCGACCATGCAGCTGATGTCGGCGGTCTACTGGGACCAGCGCGGCAAGATCGACGGGCTGACCTATGTGATTGTCAATTATTCCGACTTCGCCGCCTTCGCGCTGATGGCGGTGATGGTCGCGAGCTTGGTATGGGCAATCCGCCATCGGGTCCTGTGCTTCCATCCGCTAGTGTTTGTGCTGATCGTGGTCGGCGGCGCAGTCTATTTCGCGCTGCCGCGGATAATGTTCGACACTTTCATGACCGATCAGCGGGTGCCGCTCGGCGTCGTGTTCATGTTGTTTGCTTGCGGTGACCTGGAATTGCGCCGCCGGCTGGTGCGCCGCGCCGCCCTGATCATTCTCATGGTGCTGATCGCCGGCCGGCTGATCGAGATCGATTACACCTGGTCGCAGCTGTCGGATTCGACCAGCGAGATGCGCTCCTCGGTGCGCCGCATCGTGCCGGGTTCGAAAGTGTTCGTGGCCTATGCCGACCGCTCCTCGTTCGGCGAAGATGTGCTCGACCTCGGTCTGATGCACGCCGCCTGCATTGCCATGATCGAGCGCTCAGCGCTGGTCACCACCGCCTTCACGGTCGCCGGCAAGCAGGTCATGCACGTGCGGCCCGAATATCGCGACTTTGCCCACATCAAGGACGGCGTACCGCCCTCGGTCTCGCAGCTCATCGTCGCGGCCGATCACCCGCAGTCTTACATGCCGGCGTTCTGGCTGAATTGGACCAAATTCGACTATCTTTATGTCTTGTTCACCGAGGATGAAGCGTCCAACCCCGATCCGGAACGGCTGAAGCTCGTCATGGACGGCGACCGCTTCCAACTTTATCGCATCATCAAGGATCCGCGGTTCGCGATCGACACGCCTTGAACCGTTTGCGGCGGTCGATAAAGTTGCCGCCATGACCACCCGCCCGCGCCGCAGCGTGCTCTACATGCCGGGCTCCAATGCCCGTGCGCTGGAGAAGGCCAAGACGCTTCCCGCCGACGGCGTCATCTTCGACCTCGAGGATTCGGTCGCCCCCGACGCCAAGGAGGCCGCGCGCGGCCAAGTCGCCGAGGCGGTGAAGGCCGGCGGCTTCGGCACCCGCGAGGTGGTCATCCGCGTCAATGGCGTCGACACGCCCTGGCACGCCGAGGATCTTGCCGCCGCCGCCCATGCCGCGCCCGACGCCATCCTGGTGCCGAAAGTCTCGAGCCCCGATACGCTGGAGCAGATCGGCCGCCGCCTGCTCGATATGGGCACCGACCTCAAGACCAGGGTGTGGGCGATGATCGAGACGCCGCTCGCCGTTTTCAACATCCTGGCGATCGCGGCGGAAGCGCGCGATTCAGAATCTCGGCTTT
Source organism: uncultured Undibacter sp. (assembly GCA_964563195.1). Lineage (GTDB taxonomy): Bacteria > Pseudomonadota > Alphaproteobacteria > Rhizobiales > Xanthobacteraceae > Pseudolabrys. Next base: position 16,926 of record CAZLWN010000058.1, read on the forward strand.
CTGGGCTGGTCATGGGCACCAACGACCTCGCCAAGGACACCCGCGCGCGCCTGGTGCCCGGCCGCGCGCCGATGCTGGCTTGGCTGTCGACCTGCGTCGCTGCCGCGCGCATCCACGGCGTCGACATTCTCGACGGCGTCTACAACGATCTCGCCGACAGCGACGGCTTCGCGAAGGAATGCGCGCAGGGGGTCGAGCTCGGCTTCGACGGCAAGACCCTGATCCATCCCAACCAGATCGCGCCCTGCAACAAGGCGTTCTCGCCGTCCGCGGCGGAAGTGGCGCAGGCGCGCAAGATCATTGCCGCCTTCGACCTGCCGGACAACAAGGGCAAGGGCGTGATCTCGATCGACGGCCGCATGGTCGAGCGCCTGCATGCCGAGATGGCGCGCCGCACGGTGGCGATCGCGGACGCGATTGCCGCGTCTTCTCGTTCCGCCTGAAACGCGATAGGCCACCGACGGAGTAGTATTTCAAATCACGCGGCGGTATAATAAATTTATGACTACCCGCATCCTGATAGCGCTGATTGTTGCAGCCGCCCTGCCGACCGGCGCGGCATTTGCGCAGGGCGGGACAGTGGACCCGTCGAAGGTCAAGCCTGAATTTCGCGCAGCGGCCGAAAAGAGAGCCGCCGAGCAGAAGAAGCTTGCAAGTTGCCAAAAACAGGCGGAAGAAAAAAAGCCGCTCCCGCGTTACCGCGTCAAATTCCTCACCGACTGCATGGACAAGTAATCACGCCCACGGCCGCGCGACCTTGGCCTTTTCCTCGTAGCTCGCGATCTTGTCCGCCTTCTGCTTGGTCAGCCCTATATCGTCGAGGCCGTTGAGCATGCAGTGCTTGCGGAACTCATCGACCTCGAACTTGACGACGCCGCCGTCGGGCCCGCGGATTTCCTGTTTCTCCAGATCGATGCTCAGCGTCGCGTTGGCGCCGCGCTCGGCGTCCTCAAACAGCTTCTCCAGGTCCTCGGGGCTGACGCGAATGGGCAGCACGCCGTTCTTGAAGCAGTTGTTGTAGAAGATATCGCCGAACGAGGTGGAGATCACGGCGCGAATGCCGAAATCCATCAGCGCCCAGGGCGCGTGCTCGCGCGAAGAGCCGCAGCCGAAATTGTCGTCGGCCACCAGGATCTTGGCGTTGCGATAGGCCGGCTTGTTGAGCACGAAATCCGGGTTCTCGCTGCCGTCGTCCTTGAAGCGCATCTCGGAGAACAGGCCCTTGCCAAGGCCGGTGCGCTTGATGGTTTTCAGGTATTGCTTGGGGATGATCATGTCGGTGTCGACATTGATCATCTTCAAGGGCGCGGCGACGCCTTCAAGGGTGGTGAATTTTTCCATGGTTCCTGGCTCCAGGCCACTCGGATCGCCTTTTTCATAAAGCCTGCGTTGGCCCGGTCAATAGCCGGAGCGCGACCCCTGCCATGCGCGTTCGGCGGCGCTATTCCGCCGCCGCCTCGCTGCGGGCATTGCGATCGAATTTTGACTCGCGTTTGAGTTCGCAAATCTGCAGGCTGTAGGTTTCGTAAAAGATGTCGCGTCCCGCACGTTGCGCATCGCGATGTTCCGGGTGCATGCGCCAGGCGCGCTGCGTTTCCTCCGACTCGAATTCGACGATGGTGCAACGCTCGCCGTCCTCGGCGAAGAAACCCTTGTGCGAGATGTAGCCCGGCATGCTGCTGGCAAGCTCAACCATGCGGTCGACCAGCGCGACGTATTCCTCGCGCAGGTCCGGCATCAGGCGGGAACGGAAAACCGTGACGATCATCGCCGTTGGTCCCCTCGTGGCTGCGAATTCGGATTGTCCCCCTAAGGGGCTCTGCGGTCAAACCACACTATCTGATGGAAGCCATTCACGCCGCTTACGAAGCGGCTTTTTCGTTGCGCGGCACCGACGCAAGCCCGGTCACCCAGCTTTGCGCCGAGCGGAACCAGTTCTGCCGCTTCGGCGCGAGTTGGTTGCGCTCGCGCAGCAGTCCGACCCGTACGGTGTAGGAAGGCTTGGGGCCCTCGCCGACGGTGGTCGAATAGATCGGCGAGCCGCATTTCGGGCAGAAGGCTTGCGCGCGCGGCGTGCCGCTTTCCGCCGTGGCCTTGATGAAAAGCGTAGGCTCTCCCGACAGCATTCGGAAGTTTGCACCGGGAACCGGAATGTTGATGCGAAACGCCGAGCCGGTGCCGGCCTGGCAGTCGGTACAATGACAAACCCAGACCTTGTCCGGATTGGCTTCGCCTTCGAATTTGATGTGACCGCATTGGCAGGCGCCGTGGATCTTCATCGTGCCTTTCCTCCTTCGCGTTGTCCCGCCCGATCCCGCGCACCAGTGTCGCGCGCGATTGGAACGCACGCTCAGGCTTGCTTCTCGACCTTTGGGATCGCGTCGAGGCCGCCAACCCAGCTTTGCGCGGAGCGGAACCAGATTTGCCGCTTGGGTATCAGCTGGTCGCGTTCCTTGAGGATACCGGCGCGGATCATGTAGGACTCCTGCCGGCCTTCGCCCACTGTTGTTGTGTAAATCGGCGAGCCGCATGTCGGGCAGAAGGCCTGTGCGCGCGGACGGCCGCTCTCGGCGGTGGTCTTGATGTAGATGGCCGGTTCCCCCGTCATCTTGAATGTGTTGCCCGGTACCGGAACGTTGAAGCGAAAAGCCGCGCCGCTGTTCGTTTGGCAATCGGTGCAATGGCAAATCCTCACCGTTTCGGGATTCACCTCGCCTTCGATGGTGATGCTGCCGCATTGGCAGGCGCCGTGAACTTTCATGCATGCTGCTCCTTTGCTTATCCCGCTGCTGCTTCGATGGCTTCCATGTCCTCGTCGGAGAAGCCGAAATGGTGGCCGATCTCGTGCACCAGCACATGAGTCACGATCGCCGCCAGGCTGTCCGCGTGGTCGTTCCAATAGGCGAGGATCGGCCGGCGGTAGAGCCAGATCATGTTGGGCATCTGGCCCGACACCGGGTCCGAGCGGAACGGCAGGCCGATGCCCTGGAACAGGCCGAGCAGGTCATAGCGGCTGGCGAGGCCCATGGCGTCGACCACGTCGGGCGTGGGGAATTCCTCTACCCGGATGACCAGGTCCTCGCACAGCGCGCGGAAATGCGTCGGCAGCCGCGCATAGGCCTTCGCCGCCAGCGCCTCGATATCGGTGAGCGAGGGCATGGCCCCCTGCCGGGCGCGGCGGTCGTCGAATTGGCTTGTCATACCAATCATCTAGGGCAGGGCGGCGCGCTCGCCAAGCCATTGACGGAACCGGACGGATGGGTGACGGTTTATTATTGTGGCGCGCGGCAGGGAGCCCCGTATGCGGATCAATGCGACCGGTTTTGGCCTGTTGGCGGGGGTGTTCGCGCTGAGCCTCGGCGCCGTGGTGCCCGCGTCGGCTGCACAATCCAAGGCATCGCAGTACGCCGAAACGCGCGCGCAGATCATCGTGCATCCACGCACAAGCTTTCCAGGCCCGAACGCCAAGCGCTATTGCCACTCCTGGCTGGCCAAGGAATACCGCGTTAGCGGCACGGTCATCGTGCCGCGCATGCAGTGCTGGTGGCGGTAACGCTGAGATGGCGACCCGGGTCGTTTCTGATCTGGGTCAAAATAATAACGCAGTTTGACGCTATCGGGTTTTCAATCGGGACGCGTCAGCGGCCCGGTACTCGCGCATGCAATGCCGGCGGGAGAAGGAGAGCAGGCAGCGAACCCAAACTTGGTGTTCGACGTTTTCGTAAAGAAGCCAAGGAGGAGGCTCAACATGAAGAAATTCTTGATCCTGAGTGCGGCGGTCGCGGCCTTGGGCTTGGTTGCTGTTACGGCGCCGGCCAATGCGGCAACCCGCAAGGCGCAAGCTGTCACCGCCGGCCAGGCGGTTCAAATCGACCTCAGCGCGCGGCGCCGTCATCGGCGACATGTCTACCGCTATTACCGACCGCGCTATCGCTATTACTATGGCCGACCCCGCTACTATGCCTACCGCAATTACTATGTGCCGCGCTTTTACCGGTACCGGTACTATTACCCGTACCGCTATTATTACTATCGGCGGCCGACAATCTATTTTGGCTTCTCGTTCTGAGCCAAACGAAAGGCCCGCAATCCGATTTCGGTATCGCGCAAGATCGGCGCTATCATGCGTAAGCCGGCGGCAGCCGACTTACGCTGGTGGGCGTTTTTGCATTTAGATCTTTAGATTTCGCCACTAATGCGCTGCTGTCGGCGGTAACGCTGCGGTAGGATTTTCCGCTATAATTCGCTTAGTGTCTGGGTGGCATCAGAGGTCAATCGATGTCGAACCTAATAAGACTTTTCGCAGGAATTGTCTTTGCTGCTGGCATTGCACTAGCCGTGCCGGGCAGCGCACAAGCGGGATATTGGTTCGGCGGATGGGGCCCTTATCTTTATTATGGTTGGCCCTATCAGCCTGACTCGTTCTATTACTATCCCCGCGGTCATAATTATTACTACGCGCCCGCGCCGGAATGCGGCTGGGTGCGTGTGCGCAGTTGGCATCGTGGCCACCGCTACTGGCGCCGCGTCTGGCGATGCTGGTGACGGCATTGCGTGCGAAAACGAAGATGCCCGTCTAAGCGGCGGGCGTTTATTTTTTATCTGGGTCGTCGCGCTACTTCCACTCCCGCACATCCACGAAATGCCCGGCGATTGCCGCGGCCGCCGCCATGGCGGGCGAGACCAAATGTGTGCGGCCCTTGTGGCCCTGGCGGCCTTCGAAATTGCGGTTGGATGTCGAGGCGCAGCGCTCGCCCGGCTTGAGCTTGTCCGGGTTCATGGCCAGGCACATGGAGCAGCCCGGCTCGCGCCAGTCGAAGCCGGCTTTCTTGAAGATCTTGTCGAGGCCTTCGGATTCCGCCTGTTCCTTCACCAGCCCTGAGCCCGGCACAATCATGGCGCTGACGTTGGCGTTGACGTGCTTGTCGCCAACCACGCGCGCCACTTCGCGCAGGTCCTCGATGCGCGCATTGGTGCAAGAGCCGATGAATACGCGGTCGAGCTTGATGTCGGTGATCTTCTCGCCGCCCTTCAGCCCCATATAACCGAGCGAGCGTTCGGCGGCGTGGCGTTTGTGCTCGTCGCGGATATCCGCGGCGACCGGCACGCGGCCGGTGATCGAGGAGATCTGCTCGGGGCTGGTGC
>CAZLWN010000059.1:0-21801 GCA_964563195.1 uncultured Undibacter sp.
GCAAGGAAGACATGATCTACCAGGGCATGCTGGCGCTGCTCGCCATGAAGACGCGCGCGCCGGTGCGGCTGGTGTTCACCCGCGAGGAATCGATCATCTCCACCGCCAAACGCCATCCCTCGCGCACCACCTTGCGCATGGGGCTGATGCGCGACGGCCGTATCAATGCGTTGCAAATGACCATGATCTGCGACGGCGGCGCTTACGGACTGTCAACCGAAGGCGTCATGCGCAAGGCCGCGATCCTGGGCGCCGGGCCTTACGCCATCCCGAACGTGCGCGTGGACACCTACGGCATCTACACCAACAACACGCCATCCGGCGCCTTCCGCTCCTTCGGTGCTTTGCAGACGCAATTTGCCACCGAATCTCATCTCGACATCTGCGCGGAGCGGCTCGGGCTCGATCCCTTCGAGATCAGGCGCATCAACGCCATGCGTGACGGCGCGATCACCCACACCAAGCAGACGCTCGGCAGCGTCAGCCTGCTGCGCGCGCTCGAAGCGGCTGAGAAAGCTTCCGGCTGGGAAGCCGGCAGCCCGGTCTCGCGCGGCGACAAGCGCCGCGACCTCGACCGTGCCGACATCAGGCCGCCGGTTTCGCTCGGCGCGCGTTTTGCCGGCGTCGATAAACAAGAAGCGGCGGAGTAGCGCCATGGCACGCAAGCGCGGACGCGGAATGGCTGCCTGCTGGTACGGGATCGCCCGCACCGCGGTGGTCGATCGCGCCGCCGCCTGGGCCGAGATCGATGACGGCGGCAGCGCCAAGGTGGTCACTGGCGTCACCGAGATCGGCGAGGGTATCCTCACCGTGCTGGCGCAGATTGCCGCGCAGGAAATGGGCGTCAAGCCGGAGCACGTGGTGATCGGCGACAACGACACCGCGCGCGCGCCGGAAGCCTCTCACGCCGGCGCCAGCCGCCAAACCTACATGATCGGCAACGCGGTGGCGCTCGCTTCGCGCGAGGCGCGCAAGCGCCTGGTCGACGTCATGGCCGAGGTCTGGGACGTGGCGCCCGAGCAGATCGGCACCGGCAATGGCGAAATCTGGGCGAACGACACAAATCACCGCATTTCCATGGGTGAGGCGGTCGAAACCGCCAAGAACCGCGGCGTGGTGCCGGTTGGCTCGGCGACCTTCGGCACCGACACCACCGGGCTCGATCCGGTCGACGGCTCGGGCCGCCCCTGGCAGGTCTATGTGTTCGGCGCCCAAGTCGCCGAGGTCGAAGTCGATACCGTGACTGGCGAGGTGCAAGTTCTTGGAATATGGGCCGCCCATGACGTCGGCCGCGCCGTCAATCCGCAAGGGGTGGAAGGCCAGATCGAGGGCGGTATCGTGCAGGCGCTCGGCCAGGGCCTGATGGAGGACTACAAACTCGAAGGCGGCCGCACCAGCACTTCGGGCCTCGCCAAATATATTCTGCCGACGTCGCTCGACGTGCCGCAGGTGAACTCGATCATCATCGAGGATCCCGACCCGATCGGTCCGCTCGGCGTCAAGGCCATCGGCGAGCCGGCCATGGTGCCGACCATCCCGGCGATCATGAACGCGATCTATGACGCCGTCGGCGTGCGCATCACCGCGTTGCCGGCGACCCCGGAACGGGTGCGGATGGCGTTGCGCGAGAAGGAACAACGCGAGGCGGCTATGGCACAGGCGGCGGAGTAACGCGGCAATATGGGCACTTGTAAAAGATACCGATGAAATCGAAGCTCGGTTTCGGCGCAATCAAGGAGAGCGATCCATGACGATTAGCATGTACCAGAAAATGCGGGTGGGCGTCGTACACTTCAAGGCCTTCCCGGGGCTGGAGACCGGCGAGGGGCCGCTGGTCGAGACGCTTGAGAAGATTTGCGCCGACGATTTCTGGACCGCGGTCGAGGTCGGCTGGATGAAGGATTACCGAGCGCGCAATACCTGCCGGACGCTGCTCGACCAGTCGCATCTGTCGGTGGCCTACGCCACCCAGCCGCGCATTCTCGGCAACAAGCTCAACCTCAATTCCTTCGACGCCAATGAGCGCGGCAAGGCCATCAACGCGGTGAAGAACTGCGTCGACGAGGCCTACGATCTCGGCGCCGAGGTGGTGCGGATCATCGCCGGCAAGGATCCGGGCAACGCCAAGCGCGAGGAAGCCAAGAAGCTGCTGATCGACTCGCTGCACCAGATCCTGGAATACGGCAAGGAAGAAGGGTCGATGAATTTCACGCTCAAGATCTTCGACCGTGACATCGACAAGATGAACCTGATCGGCCATTTTACCGACGCGGTCGATATCGCCAACGCCATCGCGCCAAGCAATCCGAATTTCGGTCTGCTCGCCGATCTGAGCCACTTCCCGTTGCTGAACGAGAAAGCGGACGAGGCGATCCCGCTGATCAAGGACTATTTATGGTCGGCCCATCTCGGCAACTGCGTGTGCCGCGACCGCAAGCATCCGGCCTATGGCGACATTCAGCCGCGCTTCGGCGTACCGGGCGGCGAGATCGACACCGAGGAAGTGACCGAGTTCTTCGACGTGTTGGAGGACAACGAATTCTTTAACCAGACCAAACGCCCGATCGTCAGCGCCGAGGTCCGTCCGGTGCTCGCCGGCGAGACCTCCGAGATCATTCTCGCCAATGCCAAGCGCGTCATCCGCGATGCCTGGGTGCTATCCAACGCCGCGCAGGCGGCGTTGCCGGAGCGGGCTGAGGAACGCACCGACGCCATCCACCGGGTGGCGGCGGAATAGAGCCTAAAGCCGACGACAGAAGCCAAAACATCGAAAGAAAAAGGGAGGACGAGATAATGAGAAAGCAAAGCGAGCGAATAGCCTTTCGTCTGGCCGCGGCGGCGAGCGCCGTCGCGGCTCTGCTGCTGGCGCCCATCGGCGCTGCACGCGCGGAATTTCCCGACAAGCCGGTCGAGATGACAGTGCTGTTCGGCTCCACCGCCAAGACCATCGCCCAGGTGCTGTCAGACGAAATGGGCAAGGCGCTGGGCAAGCCGGTGGTGCCGGTGTTCCGGCCGGGCGCCGGCGGCGCGGTCGGCTACAAGCACGTCGGCGCCCAGTCGCCGGACGGCTACTCCATCGTGTGGAACTCGAACTCGATCAGCACGTCGCATCTACGCGGCAACATGAACCTGAGCTACAAGGACTTCGCGCCGATCGCCTGCGTCACCAACGAATCGCTGGTGGTCGCCGTGAAGGCCGACAGTCCCTATAAGACGCTGAAGGATATCGCTGCGGCCGCGAAAAAATCGTCGTCGAAGCTGAAGGTCGGCACCGCCGCCAAAGGCTCGTTCACCCACGTTACCGCCGCCGCGATATTCGACGCGCTTGGGATCGGCGACAAGGTGATCTACGTGCCGCTCGGCGGCGTCGGCAAGGTGCCGGCCGAGCTGGTGGCCGGGCGTCTTGATGTCGCTGTGCAGTTCCCCGGCCAGTTCGTTTCGTTCCTCAAGGCCGGCGAGGTCCGCCTTATTGCCATGACCGCCGGCGAGCGCCTCTCCGCGTTCCCGAATGTGCCGACGGCCAAGGAAGAGGGCGTGGACGTGGAACTGTCCATGTGGCGCGGGCTGGCGGCGCCCAAGGGCACGCCGCCGGCGGTGATCATGAAGCTCCAGGCCGCCGCCAAGAAAGCGGCCGAGTCGCCGAGCTTCAAGGCCACGCTCGCCAAGCTCGGCGCTGACGTGAAGTTTCTCGACCACGAGGCCTTCGAGAAGCTCATCGTCAAGGACGACGGCCGCCTCGACAAGATCATGAAAGGGCTCGGCCTCGAGAAAAAGCCGAAAAGCTGATAGCGTCATCCGCCAGCAACAACGGCTAGCGCATGTCCGAAAATCTGCGTAACCGGATTTCCGGAACCGTCCTGCTTGCGGTCGCCCTGGTCTGGATCGTGCTCGTCTATCAGACGATCGCGCCCAGCCCGGGCACCGAAGCGGGACCGCGCGCGTTTCCGTTGTTTTTCGGCTATGTGCTGGCGGTCTTGTCGCTGTTGCTGTTGTTTCAGAGTTTTCGGACGCCGGCGCTGGATTTGGAAAATGAGACTCATGATTCCGCCACCGTTCTGCCGGGTGGTTTGACCGCGGTTGCGATGACGATCGGCAGCTTCGTGGTCTATGGGATGCTGCTCGAGCCATTCGGTTTCATCCCGTCGACCGCATTTGTTGTGGCTGCGATTTTGTTGTTTGTCCTGCGTGTCAGGTCAGTGTTGGTGATCGCCGGCATGTCGATCGGGCTATCGCTCGGCTGTTATCTGGTGTTCGGCAAGTTGCTCGGAACTTATCTGCCGCCGGGCAACATCATCACTATTTACTTCTAGCGGCCGGCCGATGGACGCATTCGTCAACGCCTTGCCGCTGGTGTTCGAGCCGAGCGTGCTTGGGGCCATCGGTTTGGGCACGATAATCGGGCTCATCTTCGGCGCCATACCGGGCCTCACTTATACGATGGCGCTGTCACTGGTGCTGCCGCTCACCTTCGGCGCCGCCACCATGCCGGCGGTTGCCTTGATGGTGGGGACCTATATCGGCGGCATGACCGGCGGTTCGGTGTCCGCCATACTGATCGGCGTACCGGGCACACCGTCGGCGGCGGCTACCGTGCTCGACGGCTATCCGATGCGCAATGCCGGCAAGGCCAGCCTGGCGCTCGGCCTGGCGGTCATCAGTTCCACCGTCGGCGGGCTCATCAGCCTGTTCATCATGGTGGTGTCGGTCGATCTGGTGTCGCGGCTGGCCATCAAATTCGGCCCGGCGGAGATTTTCGCGCTGGTGGTGTTTGGCATGTCGACCATCTGCGGCCTGGCCGAAAAGTCACTGATGCGCGGGCTGATCGCCGGCGTCATCGGCCTGATACTGATGACCGTCGGTCTCGACGAGATCACCGGCGACCAGCGTCTGACCTTCGGCACCGTTACCTTTCAGCAAGGCGTCAACTTGGTGGTGGCGATGATCGGGCTATTCGCCGTGCCGCATATCATCCAGACCTTTTCAATCTACCGCGCCGGCCTGCAGAAGCTGGCCGATCCGCAGGACGCCCGCATCGAACTGCCCTCGCTCGCGCTGATGCGGCGCAGCCTCGGGCTGATGATGCGCTCCTCGTTGATCGGCACGGTAATCGGCGCCATTCCCGGCGCCAGCGGGCCGATCGCCGCCTTCATCGCCTATGACCACGCCCGCCGCTTCTCCAAGGACAGGTCGCGTTTCGGTAAGGGCGTCGAGGAGGGCGTGATCGCGCCCGAGACCGCCAACAACGCAGTCAGCGGCGGCACCTTCATTCCGCTGCTCAGCCTCGGCATACCCGGCGATCCGGCCACCGCCGTCATCCTGAGCGGGCTCTTGATCCACGGCTTGTTCCCCGGCCCAATGCTGTTCAGGGAACACCCGATCGAGATCTATGGCGTTTATCTTACGATCGTGCTCGCCTATATCATCATCCTGGTGGTGCAATTGTTCGGTATCCGCGTATTCGTCAAGATCCTGCTGGTGCCGCCGCATTTGCTGTCGGTCGCCGTCATGGTCATGTGCGTGATCGGCTCCTACGCCATCCGCAACTCCGTGTTCGACGTCTATACGCTGGCCGCCTGTGGGCTGATGGGCTACCTGTTGCTGCGCGCGCGTATCCCAGTGACGCCGGTGGTGCTCGGGCTGGTGCTGGGGCCGACGCTGGAAACCCAGTACCGCACCGCTATCATCATGTCCGAGGGCAATTTCGATATTTTTTACACCTCATTGACCGCGCTGTTATTCTTCGCGCTGGCGCTGCTGGTGATCGTGTTGCAGCTCTGGGGCAACATGCGCGCCAAGGCGCAGGCGGTGCGGGCAACCGAGCAGGAGGCCTGACGTGCTGACGCGACCGGGCGAAAGCGAATCGGACCGGCAGATGCGCGCGCGCGCCCGTGCCGTCGCCAAGGCCGGCGGCGTCGATGCCGCGCTTGCGGCGGATGCGCTGCCCAGGCTCATCGACATCACCCTGTCGGAGGCGCTGGTGCTCGGCCTCATGAAGCAGGGCGTGCGCAAATATTTCGCCATCTTCGGCCATGGCTCGACCGATCTTGGCAACGTGCTGCGCATTTACGAAGAGGAGGGCGCCACCCGCACCGTCAATTGCCGCAACGAAGTCGAGATGGCGCATGCCGCCACCGCCTTGCGCTGGCAATACTGCGAATTATCCGCGGTCATCACCTCGATCGGCCCCGGCGCCATGCAGGCTTTTGCCGGCTCGCTGGCCGCCGCGTCGAACGGCGTCGGCGTCTATCACATCTATGGCGACGAGACGACCTACGGCGAAGGCTACAACATGCAGCAGGTGCCCAAGGAGGAGCAGGGTCTGTTCGGCCGCATGACCGCGGTGCTCGGGCAATCTTACGTGCTGCACACGCCGGGCGCGGTGCGGGACGCGCTGCGCCGCGGCGCGCTGTGCGTGAACCATCCCTACCGCGCCGGTCCGTTCTATCTGTTGCTGCCGCTCAACACCCAGCCGGCGCGGCTGACCGTCAACCTGGCGGCGCTGCCGGCGCGGCCCAATCTGCCCAAGCTCGCGCCCGCCGATGACACAGCCATCGACCATGCAGCGACGATGGTTGCCAAGGCCGGCAAGGTCGCCATCAAGGCCGGCGGCGGCACCCGCGGCCACGACGCCGCGGTGAAGCGGCTCGCCGAAGCCGCCGGCGCCGCGGTCGTGCTGTCGCCCGGCTCCACCGGCGTGCTGCCCGATGCCCACGCCCAGAACATGCACGTCGGCGGCTCGAAGGGCTCGATCAGCGGCAACTACGCCATGAGCGAAGCGGAGCTGTTGATCGTCATTGGCTCGCGCGCGGTCTGCCAGGCCGATTGCTCTGGCATCGGCTACAAAAGCGCGCAGGCCGTGATCAACATCAACGGCGATCTCGCCGACGCGACCCATTACAACAAGACCGTCGCGCTTATCGGCGACATCGGCGCGGTGGCCGAGCGGCTTGCCGCGAAATTGGAGAAATCAAATGCGGCCAAGAACAAAGGCGCTTGGTTGAAAGCTTGCGCCGAAAAGAAGAAAGAATGGGCGCTTTACAAGGCCAAACGCTACGCCTGCCCGCCGCTCGTTGACGAGGCCTGGCAAAGGCCGGTGCTGGCGCAGCCCGCCGCCATCAAGATCGTCGCCGATTTCGCCAAGCAGATCGACGCCGCCAAATTCTTCGACGCCGGCGACGTGCAGGCCAACGGTTTCCAGATCGTCGAGGACGACAAGACCGGCGATACTTTCACCGAGGCCGGCGCTTCCTATATGGGCTTCGCGCCGAGCGCGCTGTTGGGTGGCGCGCTCGCCGACCAGCCCCGTTACGGCATCGCCTTCTGTGGCGATGGTTCCTTCATGATGAACCCGCAAATCCTGATCGACGCGGTCGAGCACAAAGTGCGCGGCATGATCGTGATCTTCGACAATCGCCGCATGGCGGCTATCACCGGCCTGCAGCTTGCGCAATACAACTGCGAATTCCGCACCAACGACCGCGTTGCAGTCGATTACCGCGCGCTTGCCGGCTCCGTGTCCGGTGTTCTCGCGCTCTCCGGCGGCGACAATGCCGACTCATTACGCGCTGCGCTCAAGAGCGCGCGCGCCCACGATGGGCTCTCGGTCGTGCATGTTCCGGTCTATTGCGGGCCGGACGAGCTTGGCGGCCTCGGCGCCTGGGGCGAATGGAACGTCGGCAACTGGGTCGCCGACGTGCAAACCGCCTGGATCAAGCAGGATCTCTGACCTGTCATTCCGGGACACGCGCGTAGCGCGTGGGCCCGGAATCCATACGCCGCAGCGCCGGGGTTATAGATTGCGGGCTCGCCGCACCTGATCTCGGGTTTACCCGAGATCAGGATTCAAAAGTACCCAAGTCGGCTAAAGCCGACTTGGGTGGCGCCCCGGAATGACGAGCGGCTAATCAATATCCACCGCCTTGCCGTTGCGTGCCGACGCCGCCACCGCTTCGGTCGCCGCCACCACGTTGACGATCTGCTCCGGCGCGATGACGAAGTTCACGCCGCCCGCCACCGCGTCGGCGAAGGCCTCCAGCTCCGCGCGCTCCTTGTCGACGGCGTCGTAAGTCATGCGGCGCAAATTGCCGTCGAGATCGAAAGCATTCAGTTCGGTTTCGCCGCGCATTTCGAGCGCACCGTCCGATCCGAAGACATGGATGCGGTAGAACGCGCTTGCCGCGTGCAGCGTCGCAAGCGTGCCGGTGACGCCGCTCGCAAAGCGCAACAGGCAGGCGGTGGTATCGTCAACATCGATTTCGTGTTGCAGCCGCTCGCTGAAGGCAAAGACCGTCGCCACCGGCCCCGCGAGATTCACCATGCTGTCGAGCACGTGCACGCCGCGCGCGGTCATGGCGCCGCCCGGGCTTTCGATCTGGTTGGAGCGCCAGTTGTCCGGCTCGGTCTGGTAGCTGGGCGGCCCGGAAAAATTGCCCTCGATGTGCCGCAACGCGCCAATCTCGCCGGCCGCGATGCGCCGCGTCATCTCGACATAGGCCGGCGCGTAGCGGCGGTTGAAGCCGACATGCAGCGTGATGCCGGCGCTTTTGCAAGCCGCGATCGCGCTCTCTGCGCTGGTACGCGTCAGCGTGAACGGCTTCTCGACGAACACGTGTTTGCCGGCCTGCGCCGCCGCCGCGATTTCAACGGGGTGCTGCGAGTGCGGCGTCGCCAGCACCACCGCGTCGATGGCGGCATCGGGCAATACTGCGGCAAAGCTGTCGGTCAGGGCGATGCCAAAGCGGCCGGCGAGCGGCTGCGCGCCAGCCGGATCGCGGGTCACTGCTGTCACGAAACCGATCTTGACGCTTTTGCCCTGCACCGACTCGATCAGTCGCGTTCCCCAGTTTCCGGCGCCGCATATGGCCGTGCGCAGCATGCCTTTATCTCCCGCCGGCCCGCCCAAAAGGAAGAATACTAGCCGAACGTCATCTTCAGCAGCGTCTCGGCATTGCCGCAGAACAGCTTGCGTCGATCGGCCGGCGCGAGTTCGAGCTTGTTGACGGTCGCGATGGTCGGTGCGATCGGGCCGAGCGGCGTGTCGGTCCCGAACACCACGCGCTCGGCGCCGAAGAATTCATAGCCACAGCGGGTCGCCGCCACGCCGCCGCCGAACATGGCGGTGTCGGCGTAGAAGTCGTGCAGGTAGTCCATGTGCGGGCGCTTCAGCGACGGCAGGATCTTGGAATAGTCCTCGTCCGAGGTGCGCTGGCCGAGCACCTGCAGGCCCGCCCCGACGCGACCGTCGTAATAGGGGATCATGCCGCCGAGATGGTGGGTGATGATCTTCAGTTTCGGATAGCGGTCGAACAGGCCGTAGAACACCATGCGCACCATGGCGACCGATGTCTCGTAGGGCCAGTGGAAGCACCACCACATTTCGAAGCGTGATTTCTTTTCGGCCGGATAATCCGGCATCGCCGCGGTGCCGACCGGATGCAGCCAGATCGGCAGATCGAGCTCGGCCATGGCGGCGAAGAGCGGCTCGAATTTTGGCTGGTCGAGCGGCTCGCCCGCGATATTGGTGTAGAGCAGCACGCCGCGCGCGCCGAGCTCCTTGACGGCGCGGCGCGCTTCCTTAACCGAGCCGGCGACGTCGGTCATGCAGAGCGCGGCGGCGAAGGCCGGAAAGCGGTCTGGGTGCTTGCGGCACAGCTCGGCCATCGAATCGTTGGCGATGCGCGCGAGTTCGAGGCCGACATCGGGCTTGGCGATATCCTCAATCGCCGGATTGGGCAGCGAGATGATCTGGCGGTAATCACCGAACTCATCCATCTCCTTGAAGCGGGCGTCGAGGTCGAACAGTTTTTTGATGCCGCGCAGTCGCCGGCCGATATTGCCGAGGTTGGGCGCGATCTTGTTCATCTCCTGGAAGAAACGGTCCGGATAAATGTGGGTGTAGATGTCGATTTTCGTGGTCATGGCGTTCATCCCGTTTCTGCCGCGCTCACCAATCTCCGCTGCAAGGGCAAAACCTGCCAGCTGAAGCGCTCGGCCACCAGGCCCCAAAGCCCCTTCGGCGCCCACAGCATGATGACGATGGCGACCGCGCCCATCATCAGCAAATACAGGCTGCCGAGATCGGCGAGCGCCTGGCGTAGCACGAAAAAGACGATGGTGCCGATGATCGGCCCTTCGATGCGCCCGATGCCGCCGATGACGGTGATGAAGATGACAAAGGCGGTCCAATCGTTGACGTTGAAGGCGGTGTCGGGCGAGATGCGCAGCTTCATGAGGAAGATCATCGCGCCGATCATGCCGGTGCCGAACGCGACCAGCACGTAGACGACGAATTTCAGCTGCGTCACGTCGATGCCGGTGCTCTGCGCCGCCAGCTCGTTGTCGCGCACCGCGGTCAGCGCGAGGCCGTGGCGCGAGCGCAGTAGCGCGACGATCGCGCCCAGCACCAGCACGGCCAGCGCCAACGCCAGCCAGTACAGCTCGAATTCGCGCAGCTGACGGCTCGGCGCCATGGCGATGACGATCGATGCCGGCAGGCTGATGCCGGAGCCGCCGCCCAGCACGGAAATCTGCGAGGCGAGCAGCCGGAACACTTCCGCCACCACCCAGCTGCCGATGGCGAAATAGGCCCCGCGCAGGCGGAAGATCAGCAGCGCGACCGGCACCGCCACCAGCGCCGCCGCCGGCCCCGCGATCGCGATGGCCGCGATCGGATGCACGCCGGCGAGCATGACGAGCGCGAACAACAGATAGCCGCCGAACCCGACGAAAGCCTGTTGGCCGACTGACACCAGCCCGGCATAGCCGGCCAGCAGGTTCCACAGGCTGGCCAGCGCGACAAAGGTGAAAATCTCCGCCAGCAGCCGCAGCGTTTCACGCGCGCCCCAGAACGGCGCCAGCGCCAGTACGATCAGCGCGCCGGCAACCAGCACGACACCGACGCGGCTCGATGGCGTTGCGTGCTCGACCGTCATCCCGACACCTTCGGAAACAGGCCTTGCGGCCTCAACCCCAGAATGGCGAGGAAGACGATGTGGCCGGCGAGCAATTGCCAGCCCGGATTGATCTGCGCGCCGATCGCCTGCGACACGCCGAGGATGATGCCGCCGGCGAGCGTGCCCCACATGCTGCCGAGCCCGCCGATGATCACCGCTTCAAAGCCGAAGATCAGCCGCGCCGGCCCGATCGACGGATCGAAATTGGCGCGCACCGCCAGGAACACGCCGGCGATGGCGATGACGGCGAGCGACAGCGCCATCGCCATGGCGAACACGTGACGGGTGTCGAGCCCCATCAGTTGCGCCACCGGCTGATCGTCGGAGGTTGCGCGGAAAGCCCGGCCCAGCGCGGTGCGGTAGAACAGCGCTTGCAGTCCGGCGATCACCGCCACCGCAACAATAAACTGGATGACCGGCAACACGCCGAGCCAAATACCCTGCGTGAGCTGGACGGTCTGGATTTCGATGGCGCCGGCCTGCAATTTACGGCTGTCGGCGGTGAACAGCTCCAGCAGGCCGTTCTGGATGATGATGGAGAGCCCGAACGTCACCAGCAGCGGAGGCAGCAGATCGTCGCCGAGCGTGAAATTCAAGAGGCCGCGCTGCAAGACATAGCCGATGAGCGCCATGATCGGCACGACCAGCAGCAGCGAGGTGAGCGGATCGATGCCGAGCCCTTGCGTCACCAGCAACGCGATATAGGCGGCCAGCACGATCAGGTCACCATGCGCGATATTGACCAGCCGCATGACGCCGAAGATCAGCGACAGGCCGGCGGCGAACATGGCGTACAGCCCGCCGATCAGCACGCCTTGCAGGATGACGTTGATCCATTCCGTCATCTCAAACCCCGAAATAGGCCGCCGAAATAGCTTCCCGCGTCATCTCGGCGGCCTTGCCTTGCAAGGCGACCCGGCCCTCTTGCAGGCAAAAGACATGGGCCGCGGCGTGCAGCGCCTGCACGATGTCCTGCTCGACGATGACGAGCGAGAGGCCCTCCGCCACGATCTGCGGCAGCCGTGCATAGATGTCGCGCACCACGATGGGCGCGAGGCCAAGGCTGATCTCGTCGCACAGCAGCAGCCGCGGATTGGCCATCAACGCGCGCGCGATGGCCGCCATCTGCTGCTGGCCGCCCGACAGCGCGGGCGCCGGCAAGTGCCGCCGCTCGGCCAGCATTGGAAACAGCTCGTAGATGCGCTCAATCGCCCACGGCCCCGGCCGCCGTGCCTGGCCGCCGATCAGGAGATTTTCCTCCACCGTCAGCGAGGGGAACAGCCGGCGGCCTTCCGGCACCAGCGCGACGCCGCGCCGGGCCATGGCGAAGGCCGCGGCGGCGCCGGTCGGCGCGCCGTCGAACACGATCTCGCCGCGGCGCGGGGCTATCAGCCCGGCAATGGTTTTCAACAGCGTACTCTTGCCCGCGCCGTTGGCGCCGATCACCGCCGCCACCGCGCCGGCCTCCACGCGCAGCGAAACGCCGAACAGCGCCTGAAAGTCGCCGTAGAACACGTCGATGTCGCGCACGTCGAGCAGGGGCTCAGGCATCGGCGGCGATCCCCATGTAGATTTCCGCTACCTGCGGACTTTTGATTACGCTTTGCGGGTCGCCCGCGGCGATGAAGCGGCCGCCGTGCAGGACGAGCAGGCGGTCGACCGCCGCCAGCAAGGCGTGCACGACATGCTCGATCCAGACGATCGACACGCCGCTGGCGCGCACCTCCTTGATGAGCGCGACCAGCGCGCTGCATTCGTGCTCGCTCAGCCCGCCGGCGACCTCGTCGAGCAGCAGCACGCGCGGGCGCGTGGCGAGCACGCGCGCGAGCTCAAGCCGCTTGCGGTCGAGCAGGGTCAATCCGCCGGCGCGCCGGTTGGCCTTGCCGGCAAGACCGCAGCGCTTCAGCAGCTTGGCGGAGCGCTCGTAAACCGCGGCTTCCCGTTCGCCGGTGCCGAACGCCGCTGCTACCACCACGTTCTCGAACACCGTCATGCCGGCAAAGGGCTGCGGAATCTGGAACGAGCGGGCGAGCCCCAAGCGGCAGCGGCGCTGCGGCGAGAGCCGCGTGATGTCTTCGCCGGCAAACAGCACGCGCCCGGCGTCGGGCGCAACGCTTCCGGCGGCGATGCCGAACAAGGTCGTCTTGCCCGCGCCGTTCGGCCCGATGATGCCGAGCGCCTCGCCGTCGTTGAGATCGAGCGAGATGCCGTCGGCTACTACCACGGCGCCGAAACGTTTAGAGATATT
Source organism: uncultured Undibacter sp. (assembly GCA_964563195.1). Taxonomy (GTDB): domain Bacteria; phylum Pseudomonadota; class Alphaproteobacteria; order Rhizobiales; family Xanthobacteraceae; genus Pseudolabrys. The sequence continues at coordinate 13,201 of CAZLWN010000059.1, forward strand.
GTCCAGCGCGAGGATGGGGGCCATGAAAGCGGACTAGCTCAGCGGCATCAGCTTCCCGCCGACCGGAATTTCCGGCGCCGACTTGTTCTCCGTGATCACCAGATCGAATTTGCCGTTCTTGCGCTGCCATTGCCCGGCGACCAGCGGCGTCTTGGAGACGTTCTTCACTGGCTGGCCGGTCCAGCGCACCGGCCCGACCATCGAGTGGTAATTGGTCGCCACGATCGCGGCGAGCACCGCCTTCGGATCATGCGGATTCTTGGCGCGCTTCAAGACGTCGATCGCCACTTCGAACAGCGCGTGCTGGTAGCCGATCGGCTGCGTCCACGGCCGGCTGGTGGCTTTCACATAGGCGTCGGTCAGTTGCTTGGCGCTCTGCCCGGTGAGGCCGGACTTAAACGGATAGTTCGGCGTCCACCAGATTTCGCTGGAGAGGCCGTCGCCGCGCGCGCCCAGCGATTCCACCACCGAGGGGAACAGCAGCGCCTTGCCGATGGTGACGATCTTGGGGTGAAAGCCCTGCTGCGCTGCCTGCGACCAGAAGGTGGCGAAGTCGGGCGGGATCATGTTGCCGGTGACGATCTCGCATTTGGCCGCCTTGAAGGCCGATATCTGCGAGGTGAAGTCGTTGTTCATCAGCTGATAGCGGCCGGGATCGTGCAGGTTGTAGCCGGCCTTGGCGAGCGCCGGCGGCAACCCGTGCTGCGGATCGCCCCAGGCATTGCCGTCGGCATCGTTGGGGAACAGGCCGCCCACCACTTTGTTGGTCGGGAGCGAATCCCACATCGGCAGGAAGGCGGCAATGACGTCCTCCAGCCCCCAGAAGAAGTGATAGGTCCAGGTAAAGCCCTTCTTCGGATCGCCCTTGCGCCCGAAGAAATAGGGCTGCCACGGGCAATTGGTGGTGATGCAGGGCACCTCGTTGACTTCGGCCTGGTCGGACACCGGATTGGTGGTGTCGGGCGTGGCCGAGCCGACGATCAGGTTGACCTTGTCGCCGAGGATCAATTCGGAGGCGACTTCGGAGGCGCGGCTGGCGTTGGATTGGCTGTCCTTGGAAATGATCTGGACTTGGTAGGTCTTGCCGCCGCTCTGCAGGCCCTTGCTCAATAGGCCGCGCACCTGCTCGAGGATGAAGCCGTCGGCTTCGCCGAAGCCGGCCAGCGGCCCGGTCTTCGGGCTGACATGGCCGATCTTGATCACGTTCGACTGCGCGTTGGCCGGCAGCATGCGCAGCACGACCGGCGCGGCAAACGCACCGAGACCGGTCTTGACCAGGGTGCGGCGCGAGATTGTTGTCCTGTTCGTCATCGCTTCCTCCTTGGCGCGCGGTCAGCGGTCCCGGGTGCGCGCATTTTTGAGATGTTGCAGAACTTTCAAACGCAATTGCTTTTGCTGCTCGGGCGTCCATTTGCGGAAGCCTTCTCCCGACTTGAAGCCGAGCTTGCCGGCCTTCACCAGTTTTTTGAGATAAGGCGACGGGGCGGGCCGGCTGTCGATTGCCGGCAGCACGGTCTTGTGGATCGCGAGCGTCAGATCGGTGCCGACCATGTCGGCATTCTCCAGCGGGCCGAGTACCGCAAGCCTACGCCCGAACGCCGCCTTGATCACCGCATCCACGGTCTCGGCGTCGCAGATGCCGTGCTCGACCAGTGAAATGGCTTCGCGCCAGAGCGTGTGCTGCAACCGGTTGCCGATGAAGCCGGGCACGTCCTTCTTGACGTGTGCCGGCTTCTTGCCGGCGGCGGCGTGCAGTTTCATGGTGAAATCTACCGCCGCGGCGCTGGTCCATTTCGTCTCGATCACCTCCACCAGCGGCACCAGGAACGGGGGGTTCCACCAGTGGGTGCCGAGCGCGCGCTCGCGCCGCTTGAGCCCTTGCATGATCTTGGTGATCGGGATGACAGAGGTGTTGCTGGCAAGGATCGTGTCTGGCCGTACGTGTTTTTCGATATCAACAAATAGCTTTTGCTTGACGGCTAAATCCTCCAGCACCGCCTCCACCACGTAGTCGGCCGCGCGCACCGCGCTCGCCAGATTGGCGACCGCCGTCACCCGCTCGACCGCTTTCGGATCGTCGCCGAGGTCCTGCAAATTCGCCACGATGCGCGTCCTGGCGCTGTCGAGGCTCGCGAGCACCGTGTCGGTGATGGTCACGTCATGGCCGGCGAGCGCAAACACCTGGGCGATGCCGTGGCCCATCAACCCGGCGCCGACCACCGCGATGCGCGCTTTTGCCATCGTTTATCCTGCCGTGTAGCCGCCGTCGGCGTAGAGGATGTGGCCGGTATAGAAGTCCGACGCCTTGGAAGCGAGGAACAGCAGCGGCCCCGCCAGGTCCTCCGGCTCGCCCAGCCGGCCCTTCGGCACCCGCGCCAGGAAGCCCTTGCGCACCGTCTGCGCCCGCTCGGTGTCCTCATACATCCAGGCGGTGAGCGGCGAACGGAAGACGGTCGGCCCGAGTGCGTTGACGGTGATGCCGCTCTCGCCCCATTCGCAGCCCAGCGCCTTGGTGATGCCGTCGACCGCCGATTTCGACGCGCAATAGGCCGAATAGCCGGCGGGATGGCCGAGCAGCCCGCGCGCCGACGAGGTCAGGATTACCTTGCCGCCCTGGCCCTGTTTCAGCATCTGCCTTCCGGCCGCGCGCGCCATCAGCCACGATTGATTGACGTTGGCGTCCATGACGTCGAGGAAATCTTGCGGCTTCTGGTCGACGATCTTCGCCACCTTGTTCAAGCCCGAAGCCACCACCAGGATGTCGACGCGGCCGAATTTATCGACCGCGGCCTTGACGATCTTCTCGCAGTTTTCCTCCGAGCTCGGCCGCAGCGCGATCACGGCGGTCTTCGCCCCGAGCTTCTCGCAGTCGGCGGCGACCTTTTTAAGCGCGTCCTCCTTGCTCGCCGCCAGCACCACATTGGCGCCGGCGCCGGCCAAGGTCTTTGCGGCCAGCGCACCGAAGGCGCCGCTGGCGCCGGTAATGATGGCGGTCATGCCCTTGACGTCGAACAAAGAGAGCGGATTTTTCAGAAACGCGTCGGACATGATGTCCTCCCGGTATTTTCTCGGCTGTCATGTCTCGCATAAGCGGGGCATCCGGTAATCACTCTCTATCCAGTGATTGCTGGGTCCCCGCTTTCGCGGGGGAATGACACCAACAAATTATTTCACCGGCGGCATCGCAACGGCGACGGCGATGGTGCACACATCGTTGCCGCGATTGATGATCTCGCGATTTTCATTCGGCTCGATGACGCAGGAATCGTGTTTTTTCAACACGGTCTCCTTGCCATTGACGATGACGGTGAGCTCGCCCTCGAGCACGATATAGGCCTTCTCCGGCGGCGAAGCGTCCGGCCCGGCGCCACCGCCGGGCAGGAAGTGCGACACGCCAAAGATCAGTCCTTTGGTGCCGCCGGCTTCGGCGCCGAACAGCCGCAGCGAGGTGCAGGCGCGGTGGTTGGGCGCATCGTAGGGCTTGGCGTCGGCAAAGCGTTTAATGTGCATTAGAATTTCCTCCCGCGCTCGATGCGATATTTGCCGTCCGGATCGAGGATGGCGACCAGGCGCACGATGCAGCCGTCGCCGCGATCCCAGTTCCATGGAAAGTAAGCGAAGGTGACGCGCTTGCCGGTGACCTTGTCGATGTCGCCGCCGACGTTCTCGATGCCGAGGATGCCGTTCCTGAACAGGATGCGGTGTACCGGCTCCCAGTCCGGGAAGTCGTCCTTCCAGTCGCGGCCGCCCGACCACTCGTAGTATTCCTTCTCGAGATGCGGGTGCAGCGGCCCGTTGCGCTGCGGGCCGATGGCGGTGGCGAGCGGATGGTCGTTGGCTTGCGTGTCGTGGCCAACCACCTTGACCTTCTTCTTCACGAACCATTCGCCGGCCGACGGCACGAAGCCGGGCGCGCGGCAGAAATAGTCCTCGCTGTCTTCGTAGAATTTGTGCCAGCCGGTATTGACGATCACCACGTCGCGCGGGCGCACGATCTTGCCGCAGGCTTTTTCGAGATCGTCGCCGGTGATCGGCTCCCATTTATTCTTCGGGATAGACACCACAATGCCGGAGCCGAAGAAGTGCGGCAGCGGCACCTCGTCGATGAAGGGCGTTCCCTGAATCACATGCGCGGGCGCGTCGATATGGGTGGTGTTGTGCATCGAGGTGGTAATGCGCTGCGACAGCACGCCCGACTTCGCCATGTAGTGGATACGCTCGATCTTGACGTCCTCGAAATAGGGCCAGTTCGGTGACTGATAGCCGAAGCGGTGGGACAGGTTATAGAACTCCAGCCTCATGCTGTTGCGCAGGTTCTCCTCGAACATCACGCCGCGAATTCTCTTGGCCACGGCATCCTCCCTTTAGGTTTCGCGCATTTGTGCGCTTTTTGTCGGTGCCGCCCGTAGTCTAGCTTAGGCGGCAGCGGAATTCATGTGCGTCTCCATGGCGCGCTTGGTGGCTTTCAACCGCTCGGTGATCAGCGCTTGCCGGTCGACGAAGCGCTGGCTCGGCACCGGCACCGAGATGGCGACCGGATTGCCAAGCGGGTCCCGCAAGGCGACGCCGACCGCGCAGATGCCGAGCGTGTGCTCCTCGCAGTCGAAAGCGGCGCCGGCGCCGCGCACGGTGTTGAGATCGGCGATCAGCGCATCGAACCGGGTGAGCGTCTTCGGCGTGCGCGCCGTGTAGGTACGCCCGATCAGCTTCTCGACCGCGGCGTCGGAAAGCTGCGCCAGATAGGCCTTGCCGTTGGCGGTGCAGTAGAGCGGAAAGGTCTCGCCCACCGCCGAGACGGCGCGCAGGCGCTGCACGCCGGTCAGCTGGTCGATAAAGATCAAATGGTCCTTGCGCACCATCGCGAGATCGACGGTCTCGTGCAATTCGTCCGACAGCCGCTCCAGGAATGGCCGCGCCAACGCCAGGAAGTCGCTGCGCACCGAGGCCGCCAGCCGCAGGATGGCGGGGCCGAGCCGCACCCGGCCGGTGGGCGTCGCCGCGATCACCAGCTTCTCGCATTCGAGCGCCGCCACGATACGTTGCACGGTTGAGCGCGCCAGGTTCACCCGCTGCGCGATCTGCCCGAGGCTGAGGCCGGCGTTCTCTTCCTCCAACGCGCGCAAAATAGTGGCCGCGCGCGCGATCACCTGGACCTGACTCTTGTCGCTGACGCCGGGACGGTTCATGGACGCATTGCCTGTGCGGGCCCCTGGGCCGCCTTGAATGTTGGTACAGTGTAGCCCAAAATACGGTACAGAGAAAAGATAAGCGGCGTCCGCTGAAAGCCGCTGCCGGAGGACACTCATGGTCAACAAGATCGCCCTGGAAGAGCATTTCCTGGATCCCGGCACGGTGGACTACTGGCGGCCGACCATGGTGGACGTGGCGCCGCAAAAAACCGCGCAGCTCTATGCCTGCCTCACCGATTTCGGCGAGCAGCGGCTGCAAACCATGGACAAGGCCGGGATCGCGCGCGCGGTGCTGGCGATCGCCGGCCCCGGTGTGCAGATCGAGCGCGACACCGCGGCGGCGGTGCGCAATGCGCGCGTCTCGAACGATTTTCTGGCCAAGGAAATTCAAAAGTGCCCGGAGCGTTATTCCGGCTTTGCCCATCTCGCCATGCAGGATCCGAAAGCCGCCGCCGACGAGCTGGAACGCTGCGTCGCTGAGCTCAAGTTCTGCGGCGCCATGATCAACGGGCACACCAACGGGAAATATCTCGACGACCGTTCTTACGACCCGTTCTGGGAACGGGCCGCGGCATTGGGCGCGGCGGTGTATCTGCATCCGGTCGACCCGGTCGCTCCGTTGGCGGCAATTGCCGGATACAACGTGCTGGCGCGTCCGATGTGGGGTTGGGGCGTGGAAACCGGCTCGCATGCCCTGCGCATTATCTGCAGCGGGGTCTTTCACCGTTACCCGAAAGCCAAGCTGGTGCTCGGCCATCTCGGCGAGACGCTGCCCTTCCAGCTCTGGCGCTTTGACAGCCGTTCGAAACCCTATGGCTGGAATCTGCCGGAACCGCCGTCGCAATATCTCAAGGAGAATGTCTGGGTGACGCTGTCCGGCATGTACGACGCGCCGCCTATGCACTGCTCGCTCGACGCGCTCGGGCGCGACCGTGTCATGTTTTCGTCCGACTATCCCTTCGACTCGGACGGGGCCGGCGAGTTCATGGACACGGTACCGCTCGACGAGGGCTTGCGTGCCGACGTGGCCCACAACAACGCGGCCAAGCTTTTGAAGCTGGCGTAAACTTTTCGATTGGCATGGCCGGGACAGGCCCGGCCATGACAGAAAATATCACTTCGCCGTAATTACCCGCACCGGCTTGCCGTCCAGCCAGGCGCGGATGTTCTCGACCATCTGCACGTAGAAGCGCTTGTAATTCTCCGCCGTGACGTAGCCGAGATGCGGCGTGATTACGATGTTGTCGAGCTTGCGGAACGGATGATCGAGCGCCAGCGGTTCTTCGTCGTAGACGTCGATGGCCGCGCCCGCGATCTTCTTTCCCTTCAGCGCGGCCTCGATCGCCTTCTCGTCGGCGACCGGCCCGCGCGAAGTGTTGATGAAGAAGGCGCTCGGCTTCATCAGCGCCAATTCCGCCGCGCCGATTAGCCCGCGCGTGCGCGCGCTCAGCTGCACGTGCACCGTGACGAAATCGGACGTGCGCAGCAGCTCTTCCTTGCTCACCAGCGTGGCGCCGGCTTCCTTCGCCTTCTCCGCCGTCAGGTTCTGGCTCCAGGCGATCACCTTCATGTCGAACGCGTTGCCGATGCGGGCGATCCGGGTGCCGAGCTTGCCGAGGCCGATGATGCCGAGCGTCTTGTTGTTGAGATCGATGCCGAGCGTCGATTGCCAGCGCGCGCCGGCTTTGAGCCGCGCGTTCTCGTAGCCGATCCTGCGGGTGAGCTCGAGCATCAGCCCGAAGGTCAGCTCCGCGGTCGGATGGCCGAGCGACGCCGTGCCGCAGACGGGCACGCCGCGCGCCGCCGCCGCAGCAACGTCGATGGCGGCATTGCGCATGCCGCTGGTGACGATGAGCTTGAGGTTGGGCAGGGCGTCGATCACGTCCTTGCTGAACAAAGTGCGCTCGCGCATCAGGCAGACCACGGCGCAGTCCTTCAATGCGGCAATTACTTTGTCCGGCCCGCCCAGCGACTCGGTAAAAACCATGAAATTCACGTCCTTGGCGACGCCCGACCAGTCGGCCACCGTCATGGCCACGTTCTGGTAATCGTCGAGAATGGCTCCTTGCAGGCTCATGGCGCGCCCCGTCCCTTGGATAGCGGGCGGCCAATAGCCTGCCCGGCGCGGACCAACCACAGCGCGGGCGCGATCACAAGACAGGGAGGCCGTCTCAGGCGGAGGGGAATTGCCCGTGCTTGGCGCGCCAGGCCGGGCCCGGCCCGCGCATATAGTGCCGCTCGGGATGGTAGCCGTCGAACGCATGGCGGGTCAGATCGTGCCAGAAGGCGTCGAGGATGTGGCTGAGGCCGGCAAAGGGGTGAGGCAGCAGGGCTGCCGCGGATCCGGAAATGGCCAACAAGGCGCGAGTCATGACGCTAATTCCACCACGCGGCGGGCGACTTTTTGCCCGCGTAGTCTTTGGTCGCCCGTCAGGCGGCCAAATTCATGCTAGGCAATGTTCGCGCGTCAGGGGTTAACAACGGGTCCAAAACGGCGGCGCCGCACGGCGAAATTTGCAATCAACCTTTCTAAAATTTTACCGGCACCGGTGACTCATCGGCCGGCGGAAAGCCGCGCTTGCCCTTTGGCGGTGCGCTCGCTACATCAGCGGCGAATTTCCCGACAACGCGTCCGGCGGCGTGCTTGCTTTGTTGCGCGTGACCTGATCCGAAAACCGGTTCCCACTTTTCGGGGTCGCGCGCGGCGCGCGCGGGCGGATTCTGGCAAAATAATCAGGGTCTTAGGGGTCAATGAACGGTCGCCAATTCATCTACCACACGCAGGGTCTGAGCAAGACCTATCCGCCGGCCAAGAAGGTGCTGGATGGCATCCATCTGTCCTTCTACCCGGACGCCAAGATCGGCGTGCTGGGCGTCAACGGCTCCGGCAAGTCCACGCTGTTGCGCATCATGGCCGGGCTCGACACCGAGTTTACCGGCGAGGCCTGGGTCGCCGAGGGCGCCCGCGTCGGCTACCTGGAGCAGGAGCCGCAGCTCGATGCCGGCAAGACCGTGCGCGAGAACGTGATGGAGGGGGTCGCCGCCAAGAAGGCGCTGCTCGACCGCTACAACGAGATCGCCTCGAATTACTCGGACGAAACCGCCGACGAGATGGCGAAGCTGCAGGACCAGATCGATTCCAAGAACCTGTGGGACCTCGACAGCCAGGTCGACCTGGCCATGGACGCGCTGCGCTGCCCGCCCGACGACGCCGACGTCGCCAAGCTCTCCGGCGGCGAGCGCCGCCGCGTGGCGCTGTGCAAGCTGCTGCTCGACCAGCCCGACCTATTGCTGCTCGACGAGCCCACCAACCATCTCGACGCCGAAAGCGTGAACTGGCTGGAAGGCCACCTGCGCAACTATCCGGGCGCCATCCTGATCGTCACCCACGACCGCTACTTCCTCGACAACG
>CAZLWN010000060.1:0-21533 GCA_964563195.1 uncultured Undibacter sp.
GCTGCTACACGGTGCCGGACTTCATCGGCACCCGCTACGGCGGCAACTTGGCGCGGCTTTGCGCGGTGATCGTTCTGGTGGTCGCTTCGTTCACATACGTGACCGCGCAGATCAACGCCTCCGGCACCATCGCCGCGCGCGCGTTGCAGATTCCGTTCAGCGTCGGCATCTGGGTCGGCCTCGCCGCCATCCTGATGTGCTCCATGCTGGGTGGCATGCGGGCGGTGACCTGGACGCAGGTGGCGCAGTACATCGTGCTGATCATCGCCTACCTGACGCCGGTGATCTGGATGTCCAACGTCCAGGGCTTCGGCATCATCCCGCACTTCTCCTACGGCGGAGCCGTGCACCGCATTCAGGAACTCCAGCCGTTGGTGAAACTCGGCACTGCGGCAACCGAATCGTTCAAGGGCCTCAGCACCCTGAAAACGCCGATCAACGCGAGCGGCTCGACCATGGAAAGCTGGCGGTTCTTCACGCTTTGCCTCTGCATGATGTGTGGCACGGCGTCCCTGCCGCACATCCTGATGCGTTACTTCACGACCCCGTCCGTCCGGGCGGCACGCAAGTCGGTGGGTTGGTCGCTGTTCTTCATCTTCCTGCTGTACTTCTCCGCGCCTTGCCTGGCGACGCTCACCAAGCTGCAGTTGCTCGATCCGAACCTTCCGACCTCCATTATCGGCAAGCCGTTTGCCGCGGTGGCCGATCTGGCGTGGATCAAGAACTGGTCGGCCGTCGGGATGCTCAAGCTTTCCGACAGCAATCATGACGGAATCCTGCAACTCAACGAATTCTTCATGCGGCCCGATATTGTCGTGCTGGCAACGCCGGAAATGGCCGGCCTGCCATACGTCATCTCTGGCCTGGTGGCCGCCGGCGGCTTGGCGGCGGCGATGTCGACCGCCGACGGCTTGCTGCTGGCGATCGCCAACGCGCTCAGCCACGACCTGTTCTACAAGATGATCGATCCGAATGCCGATACTCGCCTTCGATTAGTCGTGGCGCGAGTGCTGCTGGTCATCATCGGCGCGGCTGCGTGTGCAATCGCGTCGCTCCAGCTCACCGGCATCCTCGGTGCGGTGGCCTGGGCATTCGACTTTGCGTGTTCCGGCCTCTTCTTCCCGCTCATCCTTGGCGTGTGGTGGAAACGAGCCAATCGCGAAGGCGCGATCGCCGGCATGGTTTGCGGATTCGTCGCCGGTTCCGCGTACCTCTGGTACGTCGAACACGGCGGCGCGCCGTGGATCGGCATCGACCATCTGCGGTTTGCCATCATCGGCATGCCGGTCAGCCTGATCACCATGGTGGCGGTCACGCTGATGACGCCGGAGCCCGATGCGGAGACGCAGAGGATGGTCGACGAGGTCCGCGTGCCCTCCGGCGGCACGATCCTCGCCCAAACGCACTAATCTTTCGGCCAGCAATCGTGGGGGGCGGGACAATTTCCCGCCCCTCATTTTTTTCGGACATGCTAAAAACGCGCCATGACCAATGCGCCGCTCGACATCTTTCCGATCTGGGTGATCGCCATCGACTACGTCCTCGGCGTGATCATGTGGACGCTGATCGGGCGGACCGCGATGGGCTTTTTCCTGCCGCAGGATTCGAATTTCTTCTTCATGCGGTTTTTCGTGCGGGTGACGAATCCGCTGCTCAAGCTGTTCGCGCCAATCACGCCGAGCTTGTTGTTAGACGTGCTGGTCCCGCTCTACGTTGCCTGGTTCTTCTTCATGATCCGGTTCTATCTGATGCCGTGGCTGCTCGGTTATTCGGTGATGGGAATGCTCTCTTTCCCGCTGGAAAGCGAAGCTGCCCATATGATCGACTATTACTTCAACAAATAGCGCGCGTACCCGCGCCGGCATTTCCGGTCAATTGGCCGGCTGCCGCGACCAGTCGGCGCCAACCGCCTCGCCATTGATCCGCTTGTGGAACTGCTCGCGAATGTCGCGCCAGGCGTATTTGACCGAATTCTGAATGATCTCGCTGTCGAAATTCTTCAGCTCGTCGGCGATGGGCGCCCATTTCAGCAGCGCACGCGGGCTGCGCGTAAAGTTTTCCGGCTGAAACGCGCCGCGTTGCCAATCCGTCTCGGCGAGCCGGCGGTCGAATTCGTCGATGCAATCCCGCGCCGAGAATTCGGCGGGCGCGGCGGCGGTGTTTTCATGCAAGGCCGCCGCATAGCAACGCCGCGCCAAGGCTTGGCGCGCATCGTTGCCGAGGGGGCGCCCATGCAGCGCCGCGGCGACGGCGTAGATAGTCAGGTCTGACAGGCAGGCGGCGAAAACGTACATCTTGGCGATGTTGAGCGAAGCGATGATATTTTTGTCCTCGAACATGGCTGGATAGCGGATCCCCATGCGAGTCTTGACGTATCCGTACAGCGTCTTCTGCGCGATATAGGCCGAACGCGTGGCGACGAAGTTCTCAAGCGCTGCCACGCTGACGATCGGGGTGGTGTCGCGCCGCGTCCAGAGCAGGCCCGCGGCACCGCGCAAGAAACCGGCTACTTTTTCGGAATAACTTATCATGGGGTCGCGTGCTGCGGTGCCGTGACGCCCATTGGGGCGCTATGTTGGGCGGCAACCGGGCCGCGCCCGTTCCCTATCAAGCGGGGCACAAGCGAACAAGCCGCAGCGCGGCGGAAGCTCGAATTTTAGACGAATTGTCTGCTGGGTAGCGGCCTCCGTCGGCACCCGCCATATTTTTGGCCTGCGGCCAGCATAAGCGGAGCCTATCGACAGCGGTCGAGTTGGATTCACGGGCCGCTGACGCTGGCGCGGTCTGGCATAGTGCTTGCATTTAATTCGAGGCGTGGGTGGCCTGAAAGGAGGTACCATGAACCCTTTTACGCGGTTTGCGTTTTTCACGGTGGCGCGCGACGCCAGCTTTGTCACGCTGGCTGCGATGCTGCTAATGGTGGCGTTCAGCTTCAGGCCGGTGCTGGCCCTCGAGGTCGGCGCGACCATCGCCCTAGTTTTTTCCGTCGGGCTGCTGGCGCGGGTCTATTTCCTCACCGAGGAACGCCTCGAGCGCAGCGAGGTCTGGCGCGCGCTGCCGGAGGATGAACGGCCGCCGGGCGACGACGGCCGACGCTGGGCCAAGGGGTATTTTGAATTGCTGCTCCTACGCTTTGCCAAGGTCGCCTCGGGCTTCGCCGGCCTGCTCTATTGTTCGGCATTGGTGATGGCCCTGGCGGGGGGCTTGGCGCAGGCCGATCCTTTGCCTTCACACCAGTTCGTGAATGCCGAAACCCTGCAAATCGCGCTAGAATAGCGGCGACCCGAAAGGGGAAAACGAGGCGCCGAGCGTGCCATGGAGCGGATGCGACACGTCGCATTCCAGACCGCGCAGCGGGCGTGCCTGTTCGGCGCGCTCGCGATTTTCTGCCTGATGGTCGGTCTGTCCGCCGATCTGCGGCTGGCGTTCAAGGCCGGCGGCACCCTGACCATCCTGATGGCCGGCATCTTGATCTACAAGGCGCACGAGGCGCGCACCAAACCCTACCGCAAGACCGAGATGTGGCTGTATCTGCCCAAGGATCACCGGCCGCCGGACGACCATGCGCAATCGGCGAGCGCCACCGTGCTGCGCGAGACTTATCTGAATTTCGCGCTCTGGACCGCCGCCATCGCCGTCGCCATGTGGGCAATTGCGATGGTGATTGGGCTCGCCGGCCTGGAAGCCGGCTGGCGCTAGCTCACGCGCTGGCCCGGCTACCAACGAACTGGAAGATGACCTCGCGGCCGTGCGGCCGGCGCCGGTGCTCGACCAGATAGATACCCTGCCAGGTGCCGAGCACCAGCGCTCCGCCGGCCACCGGCACATGCAGCGACACGCCGTTGAGCATCGCCTTCACATGCGCCGGCATGTCGTCGGGGCCCTCGACGTCGTGGATCCAGGGCGCATCTTCCGGCGCCAGGCGGTCGAGCGCGGCGGCAAGATCCGACTGTACGTCGGGATCGGCATTCTCCTGGATGGTGAGCGATGCCGAAGTGTGACGCAGATAGGCCAGCAGCACGCCCTCGCCGGCGCCGGCCTGCGTGATGAAATTGATGGCATGGCTGGTGATGTCGGTGAAGCCGGCGCCCGGCGTATCCACGCGCAGCGTCGCGCTCGCGATCAGTTGCGGGCTCGCTTCGCTAATGGCCGACATCTTCGCTTGGCGCATGATCTTGTCCGAAAACCGCTCCGAATCCCCGATCAAGCCGGGAACATGCTTTTCGGGATCATGCGCTGTCCCGGCATGGCACGCTAGCTCTTGCGCAGCATGTCCTTTTGCCAGTTCTCGATCATCTCGACCAGCCGGTGCCAGGTGTCCGCGATAAAGGCGCGGGCGCGCGCGATGTCCTCGGCGGTCGGCAGTTTGATCTGGACGCCGCCGTTCTTGCCGGGTTGCGGCGCCGGCGGCACGGGAGGCGGCGGCGGCGCGCGCAAGGCGGCGATCTGCTGTTTCAAGGCCGCCACCTCGTCGCGCAGCTGGGCGATTTCTTTCTCCAGTGCAGCGCGTTCTTCAGGTACGGCATCGCAAACCCAGCCGGTGGAAATTGGCTTGCAGATCGCAACCTTGCCGGATTGACGGTCGAGGCGGAGGAGCCCGTCTTCAACCCGGTTGAAGGTGTAGCTGCCCGGCTGCAGCGGCCGCTCGCGGTCCTGGCGCTGTGCTTCGCTTGGAATTTGATCTTGGGTCTTCGCCGGCGTCTGCGCCTCGGCTGGAGCCGGTGCCGGCTCCCGCGCTTGCGTCGCTGGCTGAGCTGGCGCTTCGGCTGGTAGCTGGTTTTCGTCCTTGACCGGAGCCTGCAAAGCGGGCGCCTGCTCCTGGGCCGGCGTCTGCTCCGGCGCGACCAGGATGCGCGTCTGAGCGAGCGCGGGCGATGCCACGCAGGCAACCGCAAATGCCAGGACGAGCGTCGCGGTCCGCATGGCCTTTCCTTCCCTTGCTGCTCGCCGCGGGCGCGAGCCTATCACCCAGTAAGCCAGCCCTTGAAGCGCAGAGCGCGGGCTACGCCGGCTTTCCGCAGTGCACGCAAGCGTCATACACAGCCCCCGAAAATTCCGCGTTTGACCTCAGATATCAGAGGCTTATGACGCAGGGTGCGTTTCTTGACTCAGGTATACCCGATCAGTAAGGTCCGCGCGCCTTTTAGGGCGGCGGAACAGCAGCGGAGCCTAAATTCCAAGCGGGTCGAAAGCATGGCTGACGGCACGCAGGGAGCGGGCGATCGCAAACAACCGCCGGACGACGAGGCCGCTCTCTCCGCGAGGCTCCAGCGTCTCGGCGAACGGCTCACGCAAGCGAGCCGACCATCCGAAAACGGCTCCGGTCCTCGTCGAACCGCCGATGCTTCGGCGATCGCCCGCGGTTTCCGGCTTTCAACCGAGCTGGTGGCGGGCGTTCTTGTGGGCGCGTTACTCGGCTGGCTGCTCGACCGCTGGCTGGGAATTTCGCCGTGGGGGCTCATCGTGTTTCTGCTGCTCGGCTTCGCCGCCGGCGTTCTGAACGTGATGCGGGCCGCCGGGGTTGTCGACGAGAGACATCTGAACGACTGACGGTTAAGCCCATGGATCCCATCCACCAGTTCCAGATCGTCAATTTATTTTCGCTCGGCAAGCTCGGCAGCGCCGAGATCGCCTTCACCAATTCAGCTTTGTTCATGCTGACCGCGGTGGTCGGGCTGACTTTGTTCCTGGTCATCGGCACCGCCGGCGGCAGGGCGGTGCCCACGCGCCTTCAATCGGCAGCTGAACTTTCCTACGAATTCGTCGCCAGCATGGTGCGCTCGACCGCCGGCCAGGAGGGCATGCGGTTTTTCCCCTTCGTGTTCACGATCTTCATGTTCGTGCTTACGCTCAATTTATTCGGGTTGATCCCCTACGGCTTCACCGTCACCAGCCACATCATTATCACCGCGGCGCTGGCGCTGATGGTGTTCTTCACCGTGCTGAGCTACGGCCTGATACGGCACGGCTTGCACTTCTTCGACCTGTTCGTGCCCAAGGGCGTGCCGATCTATATCCTGCCGATGATCGTCGCCATCGAGATTCTGTCGTTCATCTCGCGCCCGATCTCGCACAGCGTGCGGCTATTCGCCAACATGCTTGCCGGGCACATCGCGCTCAAGGTGTTCGCCGGCTTCATCATCCTGCTGGGCGGCGCGCTCGGCGCCGTCGGCTGGGCCGGCGGCGTGCTGCCTTTCGGCATGATCGTCGCGCTCACCGCGCTCGAATTACTGGTGGCGTTCCTGCAGGCTTACGTGTTCGCCGTCTTAACCTGCATCTATCTCAACGATGCGATACACCCGGGCCATTAAAGGCCTGACCGGATAAGAGAGAAGGAGTTCGTTATGGATCCAGTGGCAGCAAAATATATCGGTGCGGGCATCGCCTGCATCGGCATGGGCGGCGCCGGCGTCGGCGTCGGCATCATCTTCGGCAACTATCTCGCCGCTGCGATGCGCAATCCGTCGGCCGCGCAAGGCCAGTTCGGCAACCTCATCTTCGGCTTCGCCATCACCGAGGCACTCGGCATCTTCTCGCTGCTGATCGCACTCCTACTGCTGTTCGCGCTCTAACAGATACGAGCCGCGCAACCAGGAACCGGCGATGGCAGAGCCCGCACACACCACGAGCAGCGAGGTCCCGAAGGGCGAGCACGGCGGTTTTCCGCCGTTCAATTCGCACACCTTCGCCTCGCAGCTGATGTGGCTGGCGATTGCCTTAATCCTGCTCTACGTGCTGATGGCGAAATGGGCGCTACCGCAGGTCGGCCGCGTCATCGACAACCGCCAGAAGCGCATCGCCGGCGACATCGCCGAGGCCGAGCGCCTCAAAGCTCAATCGGACGCTGCGGTGGCAGCCTACGAGAAGGCGCTGGCCGACGCACGCGGCCGCGCGCAAGGCATTGCAAACGAGACCCGCGAGCAACAGGCAGCAGAAGCGGAAGCCGCCCGCAAAAGGATCGAGGACCAGCTCAACGTCAAGCTGGCCGAGGCCGAAAAATCCATCGCCGCCACCAAACACGCGGCCATGGCGAACGTCCGCGCCGTCGCCGAGGACGCCGCCGCGGCAATCGTCGAGCGGCTGATCGGCTCGGCGCCGAGTAAAAAATCAGTTGCCGACGCGGTCGCCGACGTGCTCAAGGGCTAGCGGAAAAGGAAGCGCGCCATGCTGCTGGAAGCCGAATTCTGGGTCGCGCTCGGTTTTTTCGTATTCCTCGGGCTGCTCGGCTATCTCGGCGTGCACCGCAAGCTCGCCAAATCCCTTGATGACCGCGCCGCCCGCATCAAGGCGGAGCTCGACGAAGCGCGCAAACTCAAGGACGAGGCCGCCCAGCTGCTCGCCGACTACCAGCGCAAGCGGCAGGAGGCGGAGAGCGAAGCGCAGGAGATCATCGACGGCGCCAAGGCCGAGGCTGACCGGCTGGCCGAGGAGGCGAAGTCGAAAGTCGAGGAATTCGTCACCCGCCGCACCCAGATGGCGGAGACCAAGATCGCCCAGGCCGAGGCGCAAGCCGCGGCCGAGGTGCGCGGCGCTGCCGCCGAGGCCGCCGTCGCCGCCGCCGAGAAGATCCTTAGCCAAGAAACCAAGGGCAAGCTCGCCGCCGAGCTGATCGCCAAGGGCATCGAGGACGTCCGCAAAAAGTTGAACTAGCGGCGGTAGCCGGCTGCCGACTTTTGCCGCCAGCATTATTCATGCCGGAAAGCACGCCCTGCACCCGCGCGCGTCAATTATCCCCGCTATCACACATCGCCCGATGCACAACTTGTGGGCAGCAGCAAGCAGGCTTGCCTAGCGACGGACCGCAATTATTTTCATTGTTGCTGATTCGTCCGCACAGTTCGTGAGTAGGCCGTATTTGACGGCCTAAGCATCGGTGGACCCGTGATCATCTTTGATTGCGACGGCGTGCTCGTGGATAGCGAGCCGTTGGCAACTGCCATTGCATCGGAAGAGTTCATGCGCGCCGGCTTTCCGCTCACGCCGGATATTGTCGCGCGCTATTTCACCCGCCGCCGCACCTCCGACATGTTCGCCGAGGTGGAGATCGCAGCCGGCCGCAAACTGCCGGCCGGCTTTGCCGCGACCGTCGCCGGCGTGACGCTGCGCCTTTTCCTCACCGAATTGCGTGCGACGAGGCACATTGCGCAGGCGCTCTCCTGGCTGCGCGGGCCGAAATGCGTGGCGTCCTCCTCCTTGATCGACCGTACCCGCGTCAGCCTCGAAAGCACCGACCTGATCCGCTTCTTCGAGCCGAATCTGTTCCCGGCAAGCGAGGTGCGCCATGGCAAGCCGGCGCCCGATCTTTTCCTGCATGCCGCCGCCAAGATGCGCGTAGATCCCGGCGATTGCTTCGTGGTGGAGGATTCAATCGTTGGCGTCGTCGCCGCCGGCATGACGGTGATCGGCTTTGCCGGCGCCAGCCATGTCAGCAGCGGGCTCGACAACCATCCGTTAGCCGCCGGCGCCCGCACCGTGATCTCCGACATGCGCACGCTCAAGAGCGCCGTCATCGAGCTGCGCGGCTGGTAAGAGCCAGCCGTTACATTTGTCATGCGCGGGCTTGACCCGCGCATCCCGTTTAGGCGGGCACGGCCGTGACAGGAAAAAGATTAGCTCGAACGCGGCTTGGCCGCGGGCCGGGTCCTGTGTTTGCGCACGGGCTTTTTCTTGGCCGACGGCTGGGCGCCGAGCGGATCGAAACCAACATAGACCACATAGTTGCCGATCGCGCTGGGCGGCTGCGGCACCGGGAACGAGACGTCGGGATCGATATGGGTAAAGGTGACACGGTCTACCGCTTTGGCCACGGTCACCGTCTCGCGTCCGAATTTCGACGCCACCGTTTTCGGATTGGGACCTTCGTGCACCACGGCGATGCGCAGTGGCACGTCGACGGTGCCGGGCGTGCCGGCTGGGCCGGTGATGATGCGTCCCTCGATGCCGACCTTCATGGACACGATGCCGCCATTCACGTGGCACTCGCGCGCGGTGCGGATGATGCTGCCCTGGTAGAGCACGTCGAGCGGGTTCGCCTCAGTTTGGCCGGGCTTGCTGCCGATCTGAAGCGTGGAAGCGCCGATGCGAACGGTCACATCGGGGCAATCGTAACTGGGATCGATCGCAGCGGTCGCACCGCCGGCCGCGTCGCCGGTGGTGACTTTCGATGAGGAATTGAACCGGTCCAGGGGAGACGAGCTGAACACATTGCTGTTGCCACTGCTGCCGCAGCCGCCAAGCGCAAGTCCCAAGGTCAACAATGCGGCAACGCCCGCCCCGGTCCGCGCCATTTGTCCGTCCCTACCCCTACGCGTCTTTTTGCGGCTTATCGTTTGTAGCCGCCGGCTTCGCCCGACCTTATAGCAAAGCAAGCATGGCAGACCCAAGGCAGACTTAAATCGTTTTGAGCATGATCTTGTCCGAAAACCGGTTCCCACTTTTCGGGATCATGCTCTACTCAATTCGGGTCGTCTTTGAGCCGCGCATAAAGCAGATGATCCTGCCAGGTCCCGTTAATGCACAAATAGGCGCGGGCATAGCCTTCGCGCTGGAAGCCGGTCCGTTCCAACAGGCGGATCGAGGCGATATTGGACGGAATGCAGGCCGCCTCCAGGCGATGCAGACGAAGCGTCCCAAAACAGAACGGCACCAAGGCGCGCATGGCCGCGGTCATGTAGCCCTTGCCGGCGAACGGCGCGCCGACCCAATAGCCGATGGAGCCTGCTTGCGCGACCCCGCGCCGGATATTGGCAAGCGTCAGTCCGCCGATCATCGCGTTATCCTCGTTGCGG
The DNA here is from genome assembly GCA_964563195.1 of uncultured Undibacter sp. Classification (GTDB taxonomy): domain Bacteria; phylum Pseudomonadota; class Alphaproteobacteria; order Rhizobiales; family Xanthobacteraceae; genus Pseudolabrys. The sequence continues at coordinate 9,789 of CAZLWN010000060.1, forward strand.
AAGATCAGGAAAGCGTAGGCGAGATCGCTGCGCAGTTCTTCGGCGTAGCGTTTGAGCCGGCGGCGAAACGCTGAGCGCGTGAGATCGTCGGCCGGCCAAGTCGGCTCCCAAGGCGTGAGAAACGCGCGGCTGCGTTCGCGCAGGGCCGCCCACTCGGTATAGTCGCCGCCATGCGGCAGGCGCAGCGTGACGCCTGCGCCGGCAATGGCCGGCAAAGTTTCGTTCAAGCTGACGGTGCGGAAGAGCGCCATGGACGTTGCGAACCGAACTCCATCAGGCCGCCCGGGGGACAAGACTTTCAGCGATCGCGGCCGTGCTTTCAAGGCCGGTGCCGGGCCCGAGCGCGGCGATCGCCGGCGGCGAGCGCCGGATCAGCATGCGGCCGGCGGCACGCGCACTTTCGACCGTCACCGCGTCAACCTTGGCGACGATCTCGTCGAGCGGGATCGGGCGGCCATAGGCCAGCATCTGCCGTCCCAATTGGCCGATGCGCGCCTCCGAGCTTTCCAGCGCCATCAGCAGGCCGGCCTTGAGCTGGGCCTTGGCGCGGGCGATTTCGGTATCGTTGAGCGTCTCGGTGGCGTTGCCGATCTCACCGATGACCACGCGCATCAATTCGGGCGCGTCGGCCTCGTCGGTGCCGGCATAGAGCGCGAACAGCCCGGTGTCGGAATAGGGCATGTGGAAAGCGTTGATGGTGTAGCAGAGCCCGCGGTTCTCGCGCACCTCCTGGAACAGCCGCGAGGACATGCCGCCGCCGAGCACGCTGGTGAACACTTGCAAACTGTAGAGTTGCTCGTCGCGCACCGGCAGGCCCTGCAAGGCGAGCGCGATATGGACCTGCTCGAGATCGCGGGTCTCGACTCTCGTGCCGCCGCGGAAATGCGCGGGTTGCGGCACTGGCGCGGCCGGTCCGACAAAGTTCGCAAATCGCTTCTCGACCTCGGCGGTGACGGCTGCGTGCTCGACCGCGCCGGCGGCGGCCACGATCATGTCGGGGCCGCGGTAGTTGCGCGTGAGATAAGCGCGCAGCCGCGCCGGATTGAACGAGCGGACGGTCTCCGGCGTGCCGAAAATGGAGCGGCCGACCGACTGCCCGGGAAAGGCGGTCTCCTGCAGGCGGTCGAACACCAGATCGTCGGGCGCATCATCGGTGGCGCCGATCTCCTGCACGATCACGTTCTGCTCGCGCCGCAATTCTTCCGCGTCGAAGGTCGGATGTGACAAGATGTCGGACAAAACATCGAGCGCGAGCGGGACATCCGCTTTGAGCACGCGGGCGTAATAAGCGGTCGATTCCGCGCTGGTTGCCGCGTTGAGATCGCCGCCAACCGCCTCGATCTCCTCGGCGATCTGGCGCGCATTGCGCCGCTTAGTGCCCTTGAAAGCCATATGTTCGAGCAAATGCGAAATACCGTGTTCGTCCGGCGCCTCATCGCGGCTGCCGGAGCCGATCCAGATACCGAGCGAAGCCGATTCCAAATGCGGCATGCGGTCGGTCACCACCGAAAGGCCGGAGGCAAGACGGGTCAGTTCGACGGTCATGCCGCTGCTCCTTCACGCGCTGCGCGCGAAGCGGACGCGACGTATCGTTCCACCGCCGCCTGATCCGCCGGCAGCACGCTGACGCGTTCCGGCCGTTCGGGCAGATCGGCGAGCCAGTCCGGAAGCTTGGGCTTGATGCCGCAGGCCGCCTCGACGCTTTCCGGAAACTTGGCGGGATGCGCGGTCGACAGCACCACCATGGGCACTGCGGGATCGCGCGTCTCCTTTTCCGCAACGGCGAGCGCGACCGCGGTGTGCGGGTCGACGCAATAGCCGGCTTCGCGCAAACACGCACGCATGGTGGCGGCGCTCTCCTCTTCGTCGGCGCGATCGGCGGTGAACAGCGCGCACATGGCCTTGAGCGCATGCGCGTTGACCGCAAAGCGCCGAGATTGCGCCAGCGAACCCATCAGCGCCACGACCTGCTTGCCGTCGCGGTCATAGGCGTCGAACAGCAGCCGCTCGAAATTGGACGAGACCTGAATGTCCATCGACGGCGCGGTGGTGGGGACCACGTCGCGGATCTCATAGGCGCCGGTGGCGAAGGCGCGCACCAGGATGTCATTGACATTGGTCGCCACCACCAGCCGGTCAACCGGCAGCCCCAAGCGCTGCGCCACATACCCGGCATAGACGTCGCCGAAATTTCCGGTCGGCACGGTGAACGCCACTTTTCGGTGCGGGCTCCCTAGCGCCACCGCCGCCGTGAAGTAATAGACCACCTGTGCTACGATGCGCGCCCAGTTGATGGAATTGACGCCGGACAGGCGCACGCGGTCGCGGAAGGCCTGGTGGTTGAACATGGCCTTCACCAAGGCTTGGCAGTCATCGAAGGTGCCTTCGATTGCCGCCGCATGCACATTTGTATCGGCCGCGGTGGTCATCATGCGACGCTGCACCTCGGAAATGCGCCCGTTCGGGAACAGCACCACGACATCGACCTGGCCGCGGCCGCGGAAGGCCTCCACCGCCGCACCGCCGGTATCACCCGAGGTCGCCACCACGATTGTTGTGCGCTCAGCCCGCTCGCGCAGCACGTGGTCCATCAGCCGCGCCACCAGCTGCATGGCGAGGTCCTTGAAGGCGAGCGTGGGCCCGTGGAACAGCTCCAACACGAACAGGTTGGTGCCGAGCTGGGTGAGCGGCGCCACCGCCGGATGGCGGAAGGTGCCGTAGGCTTCGCGCGCCACGCGGGCAAGATCGGCCTCGGGCAGGCTGTCGCCGATAAAGGGCCGGATCACCTCGACTGCGACTTCGGCGTAAGGCTTGCCGGCGAAGCCCGCGATGGTCTTGGGCTCAAGCGCCGGCCAGGACTCCGGCACGTAAAGCCCGCCGTCACGGGCGAGCCCGGCCAGCATGACCTCGACGAAATCGAGGGCCGGGGCCTCGCCCCGCGTTGAGACATAACGCATTGATTTAACTATATTTTTTGGTCTGGCATGGCCGTTATTGCAGGACACAGTAGCCGCCGGCGGAGGGGCGCACAAGAAAGCGCCGCGCGCGGCTATCGTCTAAGTCACGAGCGCGTAACTCTGCTTTTTCCCGCAAAGCGGAAGCAATTATGCACGGGTTGAGAAATTTGGCATGGGCAATGACACCGTGACCGTGTTCGAGGTGGCGCCGCCCTGGCCGGCGGCACCGTAGGCGCACACGTGATAACGATAGGGCATGCCCGCCAGCAGGCCATGATCCTCCCAGCGCGTGACTTTGACCGCGTCGGCGATGTCAACGTTACCGAGCGGGTCGGTCCGGCAGACATCGTAGCGCGCGGCTCCGCCCGCCTTGTTCCATTTCAGCGTCGCCTTGCCCGCGCCGACGGTCGCCGTCAGGTTGGCGCCTTCCGCGCTCCAGCTCGGCACTTCGCCCGCCCGGTCGTCCGGCGGCGCCTGCAGTGAGCCCTGCGGCCAAAGCGCGCAAATGACGCGGGTGTGGATGCCGTCGAGATGTTTGCAGACGTTGCAATAATCGCACTTCACGATGCGATCGACCTCGCCGCGGCGGACCTTGCTTGGCCAATCGGGATCGGCCAGCAGACCGCGCGCGATGCCGACGATATCGACCGCACCAGTGGCGATCAGCCGCTCGGCGTCGTCGGGATCGGATATTTTTCCGGCGGTCGCCACCGGCGTGTCGAAGCCGTGCGCCCGGATGAAGGTTTTGATCTCCGCCGAAAAATGCGCGTGCGGCACGGCCGGATACCAGTCTCCCGGCATGCAGCGGTCGCCGGAATAGCCGGTATAGGGATAGGGCACCTGCCCGGCAACGTGAATGGCGTCCTCGAACTTGCCGCCGACCGATAATGACAAATACGCCGCGCCGAGCCGAGCCAGCCGCAAGCCGATGAGCTTGGCGTCGCTGACCGTGTAACCGTCCTTGATGAATTCGTCGGCCAGGAAACGGACGCCGACCGGAAAGTCTTCACCGGCCTTGCGGCGAATGTTTGCGAAAATCCGGCCGATCAGATGTAGCCGGCCTTCCAGCGTGTCGCCGCCATAGTCGTCCCGGCGCGGGTTGGCGCGCGACAGAAAGGATGCCAGCGTATAGGCGTGCGCCGAATGCAGCTCGGCGCCGTCGAAATCGGCCGTGCGCGCCCGTGCCACCGCGTCGCCGAATTCCTCGACGATGCGGTCGATCTCGCCGAGCGACAGCATATCGACCGTCTGCCGCCAACCCGATTTGGCCACCTTCAGGAAATGAATGATCTGCGGGACCACTTTCGCGTCCGATGCGTCATGGATGCGCCGCACCAGATCGGCGAGGCCCGGCACGAACCGGTCGTCGCTGATGCGCAGCAGCGGACCGGATTTGGCGGTATGCACGGCCATGGCCTCGATCACGACGAGACCCGCGCCGCCCCGCGCGTAACGGGTATAACGATCGACGATGTCCTTGTTGACCAGACCGTCTTCGCCGGACAGCCGCGTCACCATGGCCGGCACCATGACGCGATTGGGAACGATCATCCCGCCGACATTCAAGGATTCGAACAGTTTCATGGCAAGGATTCCTCAAGCATGCACGCCTGCGACGTTGCCGGTATCGACTTGGTTCGCCGCGACTTGGCGCAGTTCGCGGCGAAGAATCTTGCCGGCGGGGCTGATCGGAAACTCCTTCATGATCGCGAGCCGCTCCGGAAATTTGAACTTTGCGATGTTGCGGCTCAGCAAGAAGCCCTTGATCTCTTCCAAATCGACCGTCTCGCCGTCCGCCGGGATCACGAAAGCGCAGGCCTTTTCACCGAACACCTCGTCCGGCATCGCCACCACGCAGACGTTCTTGATCTTGGGATGGCCCAAAATATGGTTTTCAATTTCCTCGAAACTGATCTTTTCGCCGCCGCGATTGATGATGTCCTTCAGGCGGCCCTCGACATACAGATTGCCGTCGACCCGACGCACCATGTCGCCCATCCGGTAGTAGCAGTCGCCGGTGAACGCGGCATGGTTTATTTCCGGGGCATTATAGTAACCGCGAATGGTATAGGGGCCGCGGCAGATCAGCTCACCGACCGCGCCATCGGGGACATCATTGCCGCGCTCGTCGACAATGCGGATTTCATCCGCCGGCGAAATCGGCCGCCCGGAACTGGTGAAGCGGATTTCGGCCGGATCGTCGAGACGGGTCATGTTGAGCAGTCCCTCGCCGGTGCCAAAGCTCTCCTGAAACGTACAGCCGAATTGCCGCTCGACCCGGCGGCGCAGTTCCGGCGCGAGCCTGGCGCCACCGTTCATCACCACTTTGAGGCTGGAAAAATCGCGATATCGGGGCGGCTCGGCGTTCAGCCAGTTGACGATCAGCGGAACGGTGGCGGAGATCACCGACACGCGCTCGGCTTCGATCAAGCGCGCGACGGTTTCGATGCCGGCGTCTGGCGCGATCACGGCCGTGCCGCCGTGGGTCAGCGTTCCCAGCACGCCCGGACAGCCGAGCGTGTAGTTGTGCGCCATTGGCAGCAAGGCCAGCAACACGGTTCCGGCGTTGAAGCCGGCGATCGCGCCGCTTTGCCGGCAATTGTAGAAGTAATCGTTGTGGGTTCGCGGGATGACCTTGGGCAGGCCGGTCGTTCCGCCCGACAGCAGCATCAGGGCGACCTCATCGGGCGACGGGGCAAAGTCGGCAAGAGCGCTGGCGTTCCCGGCGCGGCCGCCATCATGCTCCAGTAGGTCGCTTAAGGATATTTGGTTGGGACCGGGCTCGCCGAGCACGAGCACGCTGCGCAACGAAGGCGCAAGGCCGGAAATCTCCGCGGCAAGCAAGCGATAGTCGTAGCCGTGCCAAGCGTCGGGCATGAAGTAGCCCACCGCTTGGGTGCGGGAGAAAATGTGCGAGATTTCTTCGCGTCGATGCGCCGGCAGCGCCAGCACCGGGATCACGCCGATGCGCAGCAGCGCGAAGAAGGAGATGACGAATTCGATCGAGTTCGGCAGTTGGAATACCACACGATCGAGGGGCCGGAATCCGAGATCGATCAGGCGGCCGGCCAGTCGATCGATCGCGCTGCGGAGTTCCGCGAAGGTCAAGCACCGCGTGCCGTGCGCCAACGCGATACGATCCGGCGCCGCGCCGGCCGAGCGGAGCAGCATGTCGTAGAGCGTGACATCCGCCCAATAACCTTGCTGCCGGTAGCGGCGAGCCGATTCCTCAGGCCAAGCTATGCATCCTTGCAGCATTTACCGGCCGCCTCCTCGGGCCGCACGACGGCGCCGATCACGCAATGCCTCTATGCTGAATATTCGGGGCGGCCCGAAATGACCTTGATCTTCGTCAAGAGCAGGTTGCCAAGGCGTGGAATGGCCAAAAGTGGGCGTCTTTAGCCGAAGGCCGGCGTCCCGGCTCCGCCAAAAAAAAACACCAGCGGAATCTCGGCCGGCGATAGATCAATATCTTTTTGCGCGACTAAAAGACCCCGGCTACCCGGAGCCCGTCTCAGAGTCACGGTCAATCAGCGCCGCCGCAACCTTCCGGCGAGCCAGACGACATAGACGCCGGCGAGCGCCAGCGCGAGGCCGAACCAGGTGATGGCGTATTGCAAGTGGTTGTCGGGCAAATTCACCTGCAGCTTGCCCGGCAGCGGCAAGCCGCCGGCCGGCACCGGGGATTCCTGCTCGACATAGAACGGCGCCACGTTCGTCCACTGCTTGGCCGCGGCCATGGCCGCAATGTCGCGCAGGTACCAGACATTGTCCTTCAGATCGTCGGCGGGCGTGAACGACCCGCGCGTTTCCGGCCAGCGCACGATGCCGATGATATCGACGCTGCCGTGGGTAGCGCCTTGCGCGCGGGTCGCCGGGTCCTTGCGGTCGATCGGCACGAAGCCACGATTGACGATCACGATGCTGCCGCCCGCCAGCCGCGCCGGCGCGAACACCCAGTAGCCCGGCCCATTCACGTCGGCACGCAGTGCCGAACCGGCGCTGTAGACCAGCGCCTCCTGGCCGGGCAAGAACTCGGCGGGAAAGCCGACGCGGCTGAACTCCTCGCGTTGGGGAATAAGCCGCGCCCAATTCTCGCGTGGGGGCAGATTTTCGGGGGCGCGACTGAGGCGCGTGGTCATCGCTGCGATCAGATTTTCCTTCCAGACCTTGCGGTCGAGCTGCCAGATGCCGAGGCCGATCAGGATGACGATGCCGACGATGGCGAAAATCGTCGGCTCCAGCACGCCGCGTCGCGCTATCGGCGGCAGCACGTTCACCCCTCGCCTCGCCGCTCGAGACGGCCTTCGGCGGCCTTGTGATGGTATTGTAGCGCGATCAGCAGGCCCTTGATCGGCCGCAAGGGAGCAAGCGTCACGATCAGAATAAGCGGCAACCACAACGCCGCATGCACCCAATAAGGCGGCTGGTAGACCACTTCGGTGATGAGCGCTGCAAACACCACCACGGCACCGCCGATCAGAATGACAAACACCGCGGGCCCGTCTCCGGCATCGGCGAAATCAAAGTCGAGGCCGCAATGTTCGCAAGCGGGGCGCAAGCTGAGAAACCCCTTAAACAGCCGGCCATCGCCGCAGCGCGGGCAGCGGCCGCGCAGGCCGCGGCTGATCGGCAGGGCGCCGGGCGATGCATGGTCATTCATCTTTGGCACCTCAAACGCAAAAGGGCGGCGTCGCCGCCGCCCCCTTGAAGTCGCGAGTGACGGTCACTCGGCGTGCACCACGCCGCCGCCCCAGACATATATGCAGGCGAACAGGAACAGCCATACCACGTCGACGAAATGCCAGTACCAGGCGGCAAATTCGAAACCGAGATGCTGGGTCGGACTGAAATGGCCCTTGATCGCGCGCAGCAGGCAGACGATCAGGAAGATCGAGCCGATGATCACATGCGCGCCGTGAAAGCCGGTCGCCATGAAGAAGGTGGCGCCGTAGATATTGCCTTTAAAGGCAAAGCCGGCGTGCGCATACTCGTAGGCCTGCACGCAAGTGAAGGTGAGGCCGAGCAGGATCGTGAGCGCGAGGCCCCATTTCAGCCCCTGCCGGTCGCCCTCCAACAGCGCGTGATGCGCCCAGGTCACCGTGGTGCCGGAGGTGAGCAGGATCAGCGTATTGAGCAACGGCAGATGCCAGGGATTGAATGTTTCGATCCCCTTCGGCGGCCACACGCCGCCGGTGAAGGCGATGCGGCTGATGTCGGTCGCCAAGTCGGGGAATAGCGCGGTGTTGAAATAGGCCCAGAACCAGGCGACGAAGAACATCACCTCGGAGGCAATGAACAGGATCATGCCGTAGCGGTGCGAAATCTGCACCACGCGGGTGTGATAGCCCTCGTACTGGGCTTCGCGGATCACGTCGCGCCACCAGCCGATGAAAGTATAGAGCACGCCGATGACGCCGACGCCGAACACCGCAGGCGCCGCGGCATACATATGGTGCATCCAGCTGATGAGGCCGACCGCCAGGATGAAGACCGAGATGGCGCCGACCGCCGGCCACGGGCTCGGATCAACCAGGTGGTAATCGTGATGCTTGGCGTGGGCGTCGGCCATCGTCGTCTCCGTTCCAGTCGTCCTTATTATAGCCTGTTCGAATTTTTATCGGATGTCTGCGCGACAGGTGCTGCCGGCTCGCGCAGCCGATAGAATGTATAGGACAGCGTGATGGAGTTGAGACTGTCCTGGTCGCGATCCTTGACGATCGCGGGATCGACGTAGAACACCACCGTCATCTCGCGCGTCTCGCCCGGTTTCATGGTCTGCTTGGTGAAGCAGAAGCAGTTGATCTTGGTGAAATAGGCCCCGACCTGCGGCGGCGAGACGTTGTAGGAAGCCTGCGCGGAAATTGCGCGCGCCGCCATGTTGACGACCTTGTAATGCACCGTCGCCACCTCGCCGATGCGGAGCTTGATCTCGTTCTGCTCCGGCTCGAATTTCCACGGCAGCCCGGGCATCACGTTGGAATCGAAGCGGATGGCAAGCGTGCGGCCGAGCACCGGGCCGGGCGCCGCGCTCGCCACCAGGGGCGTGCCGCCGAAGCCGGTGGTGCGGCAGAACCAGTTGTAGAGCGGCACCGCGGCATAGGCCGCGCCCACCATGCCGGCGGCGAAAGCGCCGCAGCAGGCTGCGACCAGTAGATCGCGTCGCGGTGGCCTTTTGTTTGAAGCGGGCACGGACATTCGTTCGCTCATATCGGGCGGACCAGGACGCCCGGCCCTTTCACCAGAGTCATCACATAAAACAAGATGACCAGCGCGGCCAGCGCCAACGCGATGGCGATCGAGCGCGAGCGGCGCGCGCGTTTCTGCGCCTCCGAGAGCACGATGCCGTCCTCGTCTGGCTTGTCGTTCATCGCGATACCAACAGTCACGCCGCCAACCGGGCGAGCAGCCCGCCCCATCCCCGCTCGACCAGCAGCACCGCAAACAACAGGAACAGATAGAGGATCGAAAAGGCGAACAGCTGGCGGCTGGCGCGTTCGGCCGGACGGCGCTCGCAGAACACCTGCCAGGCCAGCACCACCATGATCGCGCCGGCGACGGTCGCGGTCAGCCCGTAGAGCGGCCCGGCAAAGCCAAGCGCGTAAGGCGCGACGCCAAGCGGCGCCAGGATCAACGTATAGCGCAGGATCTGCTGCCGCGCGCTGGCGTCGCCGGCGACCACCGGCAGCATCGGAATGCCGGCACGGGCGTAATCGTCGGCGCGATAGAGCGCCAGCGCCCAGAAATGCGGCGGCGTCCAGAAGAAGATGATCGCGAACAACAAGATCGGCTCAAGCGAAAGCGAGCCGGCCGCCGCCACCCAGCCGATCATCGGCGGGAAGGCGCCGGCGGCGCCACCGATCACGATGTTCTGCGGCGTTAAGCGCTTGAGCCAGACTGTGTAGATCACGGCATAGAAGAAGATGGTGAAGGCGAGCAGCGCGGCGGCGAACGTATTGACCAGCAGGCCGAGCGTTCCCACCGAAAACGCCGCCAGCGTGAGCCCGAAGGCGATGGCCTCGCCGCGCTTGACGCGCCCGCGCGGCACCGGACGGTGCGCCGTGCGCGTCATCAATGCGTCGACGTCGGCATCATAGCCCATGTTGAGTGCGCCGGCTGCGCCCGCGCCGACCGCGATGCAGAGCAGCGCGGTAAAACCGGTCATTGGATGCAAGCTACCCGGCGCGACCGCCAGGCCCACCAGCGCGGTGAACACGACGAGCGACATCACCCGCGGTTTCATCAGCGCGATGTAGTCGGAAACGCCCGCCAGACTCGGCTCGGCAAGCTCGGCCGGAGCGGCGAGCGCGCCGCGGAAGTCTGCGCCTTCGCTGACGAGCGACATGGGTTACGCCGACTTCCTCAAGTTTGTGCCTAATCGCATTTTTGTGCCTAATCGCATTTTGCCTTGCGCGTGACCTTTCCCGAAAACCGGTTCCCACTTTCCGGGGCCACGCGCCCTATTTGATCCGCGGCAGCGTCTCGAATTGATGGAACGGCGGCGGCGACGACAGGGTCCATTCCAGCGTGGTCGCGCCCACGCCCCACGGATTGTTGCCGGCCACGCGCTTGCGCGCAAACGCCTCAATCAAGCCAATGAAGAAGATGACCAAGCCGAGACCCGAAATGTAGGAGCCGATCGAAGAAACATAGTTCCAACCGGCGAAGGCGTCGGGATAATCGACGTAGCGGCGCGGCATGCCGGCGAGGCCGAGGAAGTGCTGCGGGAAGAAAACCAGGTTCACGCCGATGAAAGTGACCCAGAAATGCAGCTTGCCGATCGTCTCGTTATACATGTAGCCGGTCATTTTCGGGAACCAGTAGTACCAGGCCGCGAAGATTCCGAAGGTCGCGCCGAGTGACATCGTGTAATGGAAGTGGGCGACGACGTAGTAGGTATCTTGCAAAACGCGATCGACGCCGGCATTGGCCAGCACCACGCCGGTGACGCCGCCGATAGTGAACAGGAAGATGAAGCCGAGCGCCCACAGCATCGGGGTGCGGAACTCGATCGAGCCACCCCACATGGTGGCGATCCAGGAGAAGATCTTCACGCCGGTCGGCACCGCGATCACCATGGTGGCGGCGATGAAGTAGGCCTGCGCGCCGGTCGACAGGCCGACCGTGTACATGTGATGCGCCCACACCACGAAGCCGATGCCGCCGATCGCAACCATGGCATAGGCCATGCCGAGATAGCCGAATATCGGCTTGCGAGAGAAGGTCGCCACGATCTGGCTGATAGCGCCGAAGCCTGGAATGATCAAAACATAGACTTCGGGGTGGCCGAAAAACCAGAACAGATGCTGGTAAAGGATCGGATCGCCGCCGCCCTTCGCCTCGAAGAAGGTGGTACCGAAATTGCGGTCGGTGAGCAGCATGGTGATCGCGCCGGCCAGCACCGGCAGCGACAGCAGCAGCAGGAACACCGTCACCAGCTCCGCCCACACGAACAGCGGCATCTTGTGCAGCGTCATGCCGGGCGCGCGCATGTTGAAGATGGTGGTGATGAAGTTGATGGCGCCGAGGATCGACGAGGCGCCAGCGAGATGGACGGACAGGATGGCGAAATCGACCGCCGGACCGGGATGGCCGCTGGTCGACAGCGGCGCGTATAGCGTCCAGCCGGCGCCGACGCCGTTGGAGCCCGGCTCGCCTTCGACGAACATCGAGGTGAGCAACAGCGCGAACGAGGCCGGCAGCAGCCAGAACGAGATGTTGTTCATGCGCGGAAACGCCATGTCCGGCGCGCCGATCATCAGCGGCACCATCCAGTTGCCGAAGCCGC
>CAZLWN010000061.1:0-21454 GCA_964563195.1 uncultured Undibacter sp.
CGCCAGCGCGCTCGTCGGCGCGCTCTATTGGATCAAATTGTGAGTCCAGACCCTAATAGCGGACATTCCAACCGCGCCTGCGTTTGTCCGCTTTTGGCACTTAGCGGACTTACCAACTCATTCTTTTAAAATGGAACTTTCAAGCGCGCCAATAATTATGCACCGTACCGCAGTTCCGTCTAGCTCAATTTTTGCCGATGTTGGTTAGACGGCAATTAGACATTGGGGCGTATGTGGAGATGTGTGCAGATGGTGACGCTATGGACTATTCTGTCGCTATCATAGTTGGGTTGTTGGCTGTGATCTGCCTGCCCTTCGTGGCATCCGTAGTTATTCGGGGCAGCGATAACACCGACCAAATACATCACGACTGAACACGCGCCGGTCAGTGAGTCCATGTCTCCGCTCAGAGACTTAGTGGACACGCCAAATCATGTTCCTGACGTCCGCTTTCGGGGGCAGTGCGACCATAGCATTCAGGGATTGCCACGCGACACGGAATACATTGACGGCTACTGAGATGGGCGGTGTTTATGCCTCACTTCTTTTTTCATTTAACGGATGGGAAGCGCACCTTCACCGACGCCAACGGCGTTGAGTTGAGGAATTCGGAAGCCGCACGCGCATATCTCATTTCCCACATCCGTGAATTGAGAGGTACCTTATCCGATAATGGAATTCACGATTGGTCGGACTGGAGCGTGATACTTTCGGATGTGCAAAACAACACGCTCCAAGAAAAGGGTTTTGGGTCTCAATCCAAAGAGCGCGTCATGACCAACGAAAGGAAAAATTCCAATAACAGAGTCGCCCCCTCATACGAAGGCAAGTTTCACGCGTTCTGGCATGGGCGGGTGGTGTTTGAGAACGGTCGGGTTAAGCGGTTTGAAACCGAAAGTGAGGCTTGGGAATTTCTTGCCCGCTGTGATTTGGCTGGCAAGATCATACATTAGAAATGCCGAGCGAATTTGACTAGACATCCCCAACGTTGAATGAGCCAGTATGCATTTGACGTTATTGGTGGGGAGCGCCCGAAGGACCAAAAAGGTCCGGCTAAGAAACAAGCGGCCGCCTCAGTTGGCAGCCTCTTTCGCTTTTTGGACCACAGCTCGATTGTCGCCGTCTGGCACTTAGCGGACATTCCAACTGCGCCCGCGTTAGTCCGCTTTTGGACCAAAGCGGACTTGTCATGCGCGTTCTGCGACCAACATTTCTGGTGCAAAGCCGAACAGCCGAACGTGCTCGACATGAGGTCTTTTGCCCATTCCACTCCCACGATTTAGTGGCTCGGTAAGCGCGAGCGAATTGCCGTAATAATAAGTCGATCAAAGGAGGAACACATGGCGGAATCCGTCTATAAAGTCATTGAGTTGGTCGGCACCGGTGCGGAATCGTGGGAGAAAGCCGCAAAAGCTGCAGTCGACAGGGCGACGAAATCTTTGAGGGACCTTCGGGTCGCAAAAGTCGCGCAGTTAGACAGGCAGCTCACAAATGGAAAGGTCGAGGCGTATCGCGCGAAGGTGAAAGTCTCATGCAAGTTCGAGGGCGAAGGTTAGCGTTCCGCGGATGAGTCGCGCGCTTGCGTGCGATCTTTTAACGAGTTTATGAGTTTTCACGGCTCAGCCCCGGACGTGTTGTTCGCCCGCGTGATCGGCGCTTGCTTGTGTCCCTCGTTCCAGTTCGGCCGCGCGTCCGCGCCGATAGCGCTACATCTCATACGGACAATCCGGGGTGGCCCGGATGACGGCGCCGGCATGTCGTCAGGATAAGTTGCGTACGTGTTGTACGTGATTGTGATGCGTCAGCTCGACCGACGCGCTGCCCAACCGGCATCGATGCGCCGGCGCCAGGCGATCTGCCGAAGGCTGAAGAGATGGTGCGCGGCGATCTTGGCCTCGGCGCGGGTTGCCGTCGCGCAGGTGCGGTATTCGAGGTCGGAGACACGCGATACCAGCGACTGCTTGCGGAACACGCTCAGGAACCTGCTGCCGACGCCGCCATTGACCTTCAGTTTCGACAGCGCGTGCGCGACATTGCCAGCCCGCCCGAACGCAATCACGCGCCCAGTCAGCGTGTGGCGCACTTCATAAACGCCGGGGCCGATCGGTGCTTCGACCATGTCGCCGCTTTCGGCATCGGGAAAGCGCTTCCAACTACTCCAGGTTTGCACCATGCAAAACCCTATAGTTTCATTTGACTAAAACGCACAACGAACGCGATAACCCGCCGAGTATAACCGTCACCGGGCTCGCATCTAAAAAACCCGAATTAATAATTAAGGGGCTAGGGTGTTCACGCCGTTGGCGCACATGTTGCCGAGGGTCATTGGTTGTAAAGTGGCGTATTTCATTTCAGGTCGTGAATAGATTGTCCGATTTGCAACAGTCTTCAAAATTTCGTCACAACGTCCACCGCCTGTCTAGGCGAATAGTCGCAATTCATTACAGGAAACCGTTGTAGAAAAAGATCGACCCCGACCTCTCGGCTTTAGGGGACGGGTGAGATCGGGGCCGTGCTCTCATTGGGGAATGGGAGCGACCCTTTTTAGCACTGTATCCATACGCAAGAAAATTAAACTTTTAATTAGTTTGTAACGGCACCATGCCGCGAGCGTCAGTCGGAGCGGTGAAATGGTTTATTAAACCTTCTTGATGCATCGTTTGAACTCGTACTGGCAATGAGTACGGTTCCTCTCCACTGAGAACCGGGCGGGCAGTCCCTGCCCGGGTTTTTTATTCGAATTCTTCGGGTGACGACGCGTCCTAATGAAAGAAGTCGCCAACTAAGGCGGTTTCAAATCGAAGGCCCCAGTCCCTCGGAGAGAACTGGGGCCGACGTCATGGAGCAGTGTGGCCTCGACCTAGGGGACTCGTCTGCTCCAATTGGGATGCTAGGGGATTTCGGTTCATGACAAAAGGGGCCGGCACTCACCTGGCACCACCGTTTCAGGCAAGGCAGCGAGCGCGAGCCGTAGCGCAGCGCTGATGGCCGAAGCCCTGCTAGCCCGTCGACCGAATAAACGCATAGGCGGGCTTCCTAGAGAATCAGTCAAATCGGCGGGCGGACTTGCCGAGCCACCTCGCATTCGCCTGATTGCTCGCGCCCCTCGTCATGTCGAGTGCTACGGCGAGCGCCAGAGCTGCAGCAATCGAAAACTATGAGTTTTGCGTTATGGGTACGATCAAAGTGAGAGCAAAAAACCGTGTGATTTCAGTTTGACCGGCGGAAATTATGTCCTTTGGATAATTACCGCCGCGCCGCCCGCCGCAGCTTCATCACATAACCGATCACTTCGGCCACCGCCTTGTAATGCTCGGGCGGGATCGCCTGATCGAGCTCGACGGCGGCGTGCAGGGTGCGCGCCAGCGGCGGGTTTTCGACGATCGGAACCGCGTGCTCGTCGGCGATCTCCCGGATCTTCAGGGCCACCAGGTCGACGCCTTTGGCGACGCAGACCGGCGCGTCCATGCCGCGCTCGTATTGCAGGGCGACCGCGTAATGCGTCGGGTTGGTGATGACCACGGCGGCCTTGGGCACGTTCGCCATCATGCGCCGCCGCATCCGGGTTTGGCGCACTTGGCGCATCTTGCCTCTGATGGTCGGATCGCCCTCGGTCTGTTTGAATTCCTCCTTCAAGTCCCTGAGCGACATCTTCTGCCGCTCGTACCATTGGCGGTATTGGAACAGGTAATCGGCGGCCGCCACCACCGCCAGAATGGCGACCACCGCGCCCAATTGCTTGAGCGCCAGCGACAGCGTGAGCGGCAACACACCGGCGAGATCGGTGCCCACCAGCGCGATCAGCCGGTGGCGCTCGGGCCACATCAGCGCGGTGAGCACGGTGCCGACCAGCAGCAGCTTGACCATGCCCTTGGCGAAATTGGCCAACGCCTGCTTGGAGAACAGCCGCTTGAGGCCGCTCATCGGCGAGATCTTGGACAGCTTCGGCGTCATCGGCTCCACCGACCACACCATCCTGTGCTGGATCACGTTGCCGGCGAGCGCCGCCAGCATCAGCAGCAGGAACGGAATGGCGACCACGGCCAAGAGCTCGCCGCCGATCATTTCGAACAGGTGCGGCAGCGCCGGCCCGTCCAGGCTGATCTGCCAGGAATTGGCGATCAGCCCGCGCAGCGTGGTGGCGACGCCCGCCCCCATGCCGCCGGAGAATGTGATCAGCACCAGCGTGGCACCGGCGATGACGAACCAGGTATTGACCTCCTGGCTCTTGACCACGTCACCGCGTTTGAGCGCGTCGTCCAGACGCTTTTGCGTCGGGTCTTCTGTTTTTTCGTGACTTTCTTGTTCTTCGGCCATGCCGCGCTTTCAAAAATCAGGCGTGCGGCGCGAGGTTGCCGAGCACGCCCTCGAGATAGCCGACGAAGGTTCCCATCATGGCGCCGATGACCAGCAGCAGCAGCAGAAGTCCGAGCATGATCGACAGCGGCAGGCCAATGAAGAACACCTGCATCTGCGGCATCAGGCGGCTCAGCACGCCGAGCCCGAGATTGAACAGCAAGCCGAACACCAGGAACGGCGCAGCGAGCTGGATGCCGATGCGGAAGGCGGTAGTGACGATTTGGGTGACGTGCTGCGCCACGTCGCCAGCGAGCGGCATCTCGCCCGGCTGGAACAGCGTGTAGCTGTCGTTGAGCGCCGCAATCACCAGATGATGCAGGTCGGTGGCGAACACCAGCGTGACGCCGAGCAGCGTAAGGAAGTTGCCGACGAGCATGCCCTGCTGGCCTTGCGTCGGGTCGATGGCGGTGACGAAGCCGAGGCCCATCTGCTGCGCCACCACGGAGCCGGCGACCTGCAAGGCCGAGATCGCCAGCCGCGCGGTCAGCCCCAGCACCGCCCCGATGATGATCTCCTGGAATAGCATCACCATGACCGGCCCAAGCGCGGTGAGATCGACGGTGTAGGCCTTCTGGTGCGCCGGCAGCAGCACGGCGGTGAGCACCAACGCGATGGTGAGCCGCACCCGCGCCGGCATGTTCTGCTCGCCGATGCCGGGCAGCAGCATGACCATGGCGCCGATGCGCGCGAAGGTCAGCAAAAATGCGGCGGCCAGCCCAGGCAGAAAGGAGATGTCGACTTTCATTTAGATCGTTTATGTTTGCGCATGATCTTGTCCGAAAACCGGTTGCCGCTTTTCGGGATCATGCGCTTATATACCGCTGACGATGCGGGCGGCGAGCCGCAGCATCTCCGCGTGCAGCTTCTCGGCCATGAACGGCAGCGCGACCATCAGCGACACGAAAATCGCCAGAATCTTTGGAACGAAGGCCAACGTCATTTCCTGGATCTGCGTGAGTGCCTGCAGCAACGAGATGGCGATGCCGACCGCCAGGCCGACCAGCATGACTGGGCTGGCGACCAGGATCAGCGTGAAGATCGCCTCGCGCGCGATATCGAGAACTTCCGGTCCGGTCATTGATTTCCAGATACCCTTGGTTTGTGCATGAACTATTTTAGTTGGCGCACGATCTTTTCCGAAAACCGGTTCCCATCCCCGATCGCGTCGAGAACAAGCTTTTCGGGATCATGCGCTAGATAGGCATCTTCATGATGTCTTCGTAGGCCGCGATGATCTTGTCGCGCACCGCCACCACCGCGTCGATAGCGACCTCGGTCTCCGACACCGCGGTGACCACGTCCACCATGTTGGATTTGCCATTGACCATGGCGCGGGTCTGCGCGTCGGACTTGTGGCCGAGCTCGTTGACTGAGCCGATCGCCTCCTTGAGCACATCGGTGAAGCTGGTTGCGCTCTTCGGGTCGGCGGCCGCGGCCGTCGCTTGCGCGGGATTGGCGGTAAGGCGCGCGATGGCGGCATAGGCGCCGGCGGCGGAGATCGGTGTGGCCATGGTTATTCCTTGCGTTTGTGCATGATCTTTTCCGAAAACCGGTTTCCACCTTTCGGGATCATGCGCGTTGCCTTATGTTTGCGCTTTAAGCTTTCAGGATATCGATGGTGCGCTGGAGCATGCGCCGCGTGGCGGTGACCACGTTGATGTTGGCTTCGTAGGAACGCTGCGCCTCGCGCATGTCGGTTAGTTCGACGAGCGGATTGACGTTGGGGTATTTGACGTTGCCGTTCTTGTCGGCCGCCGGATGGCCCGGCTCGTATTTCAGCCGGAAGTCGGATTGGTCGGTTTGCACCTTGCCGAGCTCGACCAGTTGCACGTCGAGCGAGCGATCGAGCTCGGTGCGGAAGGTCGGCACCTTGCGCCGGTAGGGATCGGCGCCGGGCGAGGACGGCGTCGAATCCGCGTTGGCGATGTTCTCGGAGATGATGCGCATGCGCCCGGCCTGCGCGCGCAAGCCGGATGCCGCGATCGTCAAAGTCTTCATGAAGTCCACCACTGCCCTCCTTGGCCCGCGGCACGCCGCGTGCGGGCGTCATAATCATTTCTTGCCGAGCGCAGTTTTGATCAGGTTGAGGCTGCGCGTGTAGACCGCGGTCGCGGCCTGGTAATCCATCTGGTTGGCCGCCACTTTCATCATCTCGTCCTCGAGGCTGACCGCGTTGCCGGTCGGGCGCACCTCGTAATTGTCCTTACTCTCGGTCTTGAACCGCGGCGGGCTGGCGCCGAACCCGCTCATGTGGCCTGGCGCGGTGGTTGCCAGCGTGACCGATGAAACGGTGGCGGGGCTAACCTCGCCGGCCGCCTCGAATTTCAGCGGGGCTAGATCGCGCGCCCGATAACGCGGGGTGTCGGCATTGGCGACGTTCTCGGCCAGCACGCGCTGGCGCTCCTGCGCCCATTGCAGCCGGGTGCGCAGCATTGACAGGATCGGGATATCGGTGATGGCCATGACGTCCCCTTGAAAAAGCCGCCCCCGCGGCCGCAAGCGGCTACTAGGCAGACTTTGCCGGGGGTATGGTTAATGGCACGTAAAAAGATAATAATTGACGGGGCCATCCGGGCCGCTGTTGGGCCGGGCTTATTGGCAAAAACGCTGGCCTGACATGAAATGGCCCTTTATTTGTTAACAGACTGTTAGTATTCCGAGCGGCAAATTGTACCTACGGAATTAACCATTTGGGCGATTCCCGGCCGGTGGGTCGCGGTCTGAAGCATGGAGTGAATTAATGGACGCCCTGTTCGGCTCAACCATGCCGCTGGCGGCGCGCTTCTTCATCGCGTTTTTGGCCGTGCTGGCCCTGATCGGGGTCACCGCCTGGCTGGTGCGTCGCTTCGGTGCCAGGCGGCTCGGCGGCGCGAATGCGCGCGGCCGCCAGCCGCGCCTTGCCGTCATCGACGCGGCCAGCGTCGACGGCCGCCGCCGGCTGGTGCTGATCCGCCGCGACAATACCGAACATCTCCTGATGATCGGCGGCCCCACCGACGTGGTGATCGAGCCCAACATCGTGCGCGCGAGTGGCGCGCGGGAGGCGGCGCGCGAGGTAGCACGCGAGCCCGGGCGCCTGTCGATTTCGACCGAGGGCTCGGCGCGGCTTGGGCCGGCGCCAGAGCCGTCCTGGCAGCCGGCCGCGAACGAGCCACAGGCACCGGTTTCGCCGCCGCGTCCCTATCGGGCGCAGGCGACCGAAGAGCCCTGGCTGCCGCCCGAGCCGGGCGCGCGTGCGCGTCCCGCCGACAGCCTCACCGGGCTCGCCGCCGAGCTTTCGGCCAAGCTGCATTCGGGCGATCTCGCTGTCCCGCCCGCGCGTACCGAGCCGCCAGCACCGCCGCGCACCGCCGCACCGCCAGTGACACCGGAGCCGCCGGCGGCAACGCCGCAGAACGATCGCAACCTGGCGGAGATGGCCCAGCAGCTCGAAGCCGCCTTACGCCGCGCGCCGGCGCCGGAGGGTCGCCCGCCGGTGACCGATCCGCTGGCGGTCGCGCCGGCGGCCAAATCCGCGCCCCCGCGCCCCGCGCCACGCGACTTCAAGTCGAAGCCCGAGCCCAAGCTCGAGCCGAAGCGCGAATTCCGGTTCGAGCCTGAGCGCCGGCCGGAGAGCCGGCCCGAGCCCAAGCTTGAGACCAAGCCTGAGCCAAAATTCGAGGCCAAATTAGAAACGAAATTTGAGGTCAAGCCCGAGGCCAGGTTCAAGTTCGACGGCAAACCCGAGCCAAAGCCGGAAGCGGCAACCACCTCGGGCAAGACCATCTACGATAATCTGGAAGAGGAGATGGCCAGCTTGCTCGGCCGTCCACCCGATAAATCGTGACAGCCATTTCCGGCCGCCGTGTCCGTCTGGTGACGGTGGCAGCCGGAGTAGCAGGGCTGATGGCGCTGACAGCGACGCCCGCGGGCGCGCAGGACGTCAGCATCAATTTCGCGCAAGGCTCAGGCCTCACCGAGCGCGTGATCCAGATGATCGCGCTGCTCACGGTGCTGTCGCTGGCGCCCTCCATCCTCGTCATGATGACGTCGTTCACCCGCATTGTGGTGGTGCTTTCGCTTTTGCGGACCGCGCTCGGCACCGCCACCGCGCCGCCCAATGCGGTGATCGTTTCGCTGGCGCTGTTCCTCACCGCTTTCATGATGGGCCCGGCGCTGCAAAAGGCCTACGACACCGGCATCCGCCCGTTGGTCGCCAACGAGATCACCGCCGAGCAGGCCTTCGACCGCAGCTCGCAGCCCTTGCGCGCCTTCATGCAGAAAAACGTGCGCGAGAAGGACTTAAAGCTATTCGTCGACATGTCGAAGCAAGCCGAGCCCGCCAAACCGGAAGACCTGTCGCTGCGCGTGTTGGTGCCGGCCTTCATGATCTCCGAGCTCAAGCGCGCCTTCGAGATCGGCTTCCTGCTGTTCGTCCCATTCCTGATCATCGACCTGGTGGTGGCTAGCGTCTTGATGTCGATGGGCATGATGATGCTGCCGCCGGTGGTGGTGTCGCTCCCCTTCAAGCTGATCTTCTTCGTGCTGGTGGACGGCTGGAGCCTAGTCGCCGGCTCATTGATCCAGAGCTACGGGACGTAGGTCGCGCTCTCCGCAATCGGCTAACGGCGCGTTGCCCTCGCCCACGGCAGCCGCGGGATCGATCCGGTGGTCGACGGTTCGGGCTTGACCGGCACGCCGGCCGGCACCTTCGGCGGCAGCGGCGAAGCCGCGGCGGGATCGGGCTTGCCCCCGGCGGCAGCTCTTTGGGGCGCGGCCTTCTTGACCCCCGGCTTTGCACCCTGCGGCTTCTCTTGCGGCGCCGCGGCCGCCGCCTTGTCGTCGGCAGAGTCACCCACCGCCGGCTTACTAGCCGGATCCGGATAGCGCTTGCGCATCTCGCTTAAGAATTCGTCGAGCGTATCGACGCCCGCCACCGTGCGCGCCACGTTTTTGAATTCGACGCCCGAGGTGCCGACCGGTGCGGTTACCACCTCAAAGGCGTGGCGGTCCGGGGTGTGCGCCATCTTGGCCGCGTATTTGTCGCGGAAGCGCTTGAACCCGATCAACTCGTCGCCGAGCGCATAGCCGATCGCCGCGCGCAGGATGTCGACGCGCTCGGCTTGACTCAATGGCGCGAACTCGCGCCAGCGTTCGCCGTAGAGCAATTCGATCTGCTCGGCCGCTTGCCGCCAGCGCTTGGCCGCCCACAGGATGTCGGCGCGCAGGCGAATCGCCTGTTGGCCCTTGATATTGGCGATCATCTCCAGCGCCAGATCGTGGCGGCCGATTTCCGACGATGCGCGCGCCTCCAACAGCAGCCGCTGCTCGCGCAATTCATTCGACAAACCTTCGGTGCGGGTCGCCTGCAAGGCGGCGAGCGCGCGCTTTGGCTTGTGGTTCATGAGATAGACGACGGCAAGGTGGCTCGCCACCTGAGCGCGCGCGGCGCCATGCAGGCGGTGATCGACCTGATGCTGGAGCAGTTCGGCTGCCTGCTCGAGCAGATCGACCGCGATCAGCCGGTCGGCCAGCTTGCGGATCATCTCGTCGCCGCTCCGTCCGACCGGCGTCAGCTCGCGATAGTCGTAGAATAGGGCGAGTGCCTCGATCGGCGGCAGCGCGTCGCCCTTGCCGTTCAGGAACAGGGTTTCGAAGGTGGCCGCCGCCTCGTCCTGGATCTGGCGCGTGAGATCGGAATTGGGATGCGCCAGCATGGCCGTGCGCATCACGTGGAAGGCGTCGCGGTAGCGGCGATCCTCGGTGTAAAGATGCGCCAGCAGTTTCAAGCCTTCCGCCTCGGTCTCGTCCCCGCGCCAGACGGTGGTGAGCGTTTCGAGCTGGTCGATCACGTCCTTGTGCGGCATATCGCCCATGGCGAAGCGCAGGATGACCTCGCGCAGGCGGCCTTGCGCGGCAGCGCGCTGGTCGCGCGAGGCGGCAGCGGTGCGGTAGTTGGTGAGCGCGTCCTCGTTGCGGCCGAGCCCCTGGTCCAGGCGCCCGACCAGCACGGCGATCGAGGCCGCCATCTCCGGCGGCACGCCGAGAGTCTCGAGCTCGTTGATCACGCGGTCGGCGCCGTTGAAATCGCGCACCTCGATCGCAGCCTGTAGCTGCTCGCGCAGCGCCATGCGCTGCAATTCGATCGGCAGCCCTCCTAAGGCTGCCTCGACGTCCTTGAAGCGGTCATGCGCCTCCGCCCACTTGCCCTGGCGGCCCAAGGCGATCGCGCGCCAGACCGGCGCGTCGAGCTGGTTGCCGACCTGCGGATTGGACAGGTTCTTGAGCGCATCGGCCGGCCGGTCGAGCATCACATTGGCAACCGCCTTGAGTACGCTGCCGGTGATGTCGTCGGCGCCATGCACATCGGAAAGTGCGACCTTGAGCACGCCGATTGCTTCCGCCGACATGCCGCGGGCGAGGTAGAAGCGCGCCAGATTGAGCCGCTCGGTGCGGCGCTTGGGCGGCGGCGCCATGGCGGCGCGGAAAATCAAATCCGATTGCCGGACGTTGTATTTGGCCTGCCGATCGAAGCCCCAGAGCTGAGTGTCGAAGCTCAACGCGCGGAAACTGGTGGCGAGCCGCTGCTGGCCGATTGCGGTCGGCGACAGCGAGAGGCCGCCCGGTCGGCTCACCGTGATCTTGTCGACCGCAAGCACGGCGGTCACGTCGTCGGCAAGCGGCTGTAACACCACGCCGTGGGCGGCGGGCAGGACGCGCAGTTCGACGAAATCTTGCGGCTTGAGGAAGCCGCGTGCAGGCCCGAGCGCGGTAACCACCAGCAGGCGGTCGCCGACGGCGGGATCGGTGATGTGGTGGATCGCGCGCGGATCGTCGAATGGAATGGCGATGCTCGCGCGGTTCTTGCGGACGATGCTACGAGCAATGGTGAGCGCTTGTGTCGGCGCCGTGACGCTATCGTCGATCGTGACGATCCAAGCCGGGCCGTCGGCAACGACGCTCGCCAGGCGCGGCCGCTTCAACTGCAAGCGCACGACGGTCGCGCCGTCTTGGGCACGCTCGAAGTGGGCGTCGCGGATGCCGTTGTCCGGATCGTGCGTCAGCGCGGCGAGATCGATCCGGGCGCCGCTGTCGAACAGCAGCCACAGCGTGTCGCCGCGACGGAACACGGCGGCCGGCGTCGGGGTGGCGAAGGGGAATTCCACGCGTAGGCCGGTGCCGGCACTGTGCAGCTCGGCGGTAACCGGCGCTCTCGGATCGGGCGCCGGACCTGCCGGTTTGGCGGAGACGGCTTTCGGCGCTTCCTTCGCCTTTGCCATCGTGGTCTTGGGCGCGGCCGGCTTGGGCTTGACGGGTTTGGGTTCGACAGGTTTGGCGGCGACGGGCTTGGGCTCCGCGGGCTTAGGCTCGGCAGGTTTGGCAGCTTCGAGCTTCGCCGCATCGGCTTTCGGCGCGATGGCCTTGGGCGCCGGCGGCGCGACGCTCTTCGGTGCCGCTGCGGCGGCAGGCTTCGGCGCGGCCGGCTTTGGCGCTGGCGCTTTGGCAGCGGGCGCGATTTCGTTTGCCGCTTTCGACGCGGTCGCGGGCATTTCGGGATGTTTTGGCATCGCCGGCGCGGTATCGCTCGCGCGTTTCGCTGGCGCGGGCGAGCTGTCTTTCATCTCTTTCATCGGCGGAGCGATGGGCACTTTCTCGGCAGCCTTGGCGGCAGCCGGTGCGGCGGGCGGCTTGGTGGCCGCTTTCTTGGGCGGCGGCGGCACATCGGTTAGCGGCGGGGCGGCGGCGCTCTTGGACTGATCGGCCGGCTGCGGCGGCGGCACATCATCCTTGGCCGCCACGGTGTTGGGCGGCGCGCTTGCCGGTGCTTTGGCCGCGGCGCCGCCCGCCGCCGCCCGCTTGGGCTTGGCGCCATCGAGGCCGATATCGACCGCGATGCTGCGGTCCTCGCGGAACGTGCGCACTTTCGGCGTACCATTGAACGTGAAGTTGACGGCCACCGAATCGTATTCGACATTGGCGTCAACCGATTTCAAAGTCGGCGGCAAGGTCGCCACCACGTCCGCCAGATCCCATTTGATAGGTTGGTCGAAATTGAGCGTGAGCCGGTCGTCGTGACGGTCGGGGACGACGTTGATGCCGGCCGGGAGCTCGAATACGTAGCGGACGAAGGTCGGCTGGCTCGCCACCTTGACTCGGATCGTCGGCGGTTTGCGCTCTTTGTCGGCAAGGCGCTGACGATGCAACTGGCGCTCGGCCTCGCGCGCACGGTTGGAAAGTTCCTCGACCACATCCTGCGGCAAACCCGGCACCACGCCCGGCCACGGCTCGGGCAACAGATCGACATAGAGCCGCTCGGCCGCGGGGATGGAATGGACCCTTACCTTCTTACCCAGCGCAATGCGGATCGCCGTGCCGTCGGGATCGAGGCGCGCCGCGCTGACATAGCCGGAGGCGTTTTCATAGAGATCGTCGACCGCGACGGCGACCGGCCTTTTAAATGTCACCACGATGATCGGAAAGTTGAGGCGGACCGTCGCCGTGACTGCTTCATCAAAGCGGAACACCAGGCGCGCATAGCCGCTATCGTTGAAGACCTTGACCTCGCCCTTGACCGGATCGTCGGCGCGCGCTGGCTCGCACAACATAAGCAGCGCCAGCGCCTGCAGCGCGACAAAGGCCGCCGCCAGCCACGGGCGCATCATTTTCGGGCTGAGGGACGAAACCGTCATGAAGCCGTTCCAGCCGGCGAGACTGCCGATCGTGACAGCCTAGGGATTGGCGTTTAACGCGGCGTTAACCGAGTCGAAATCGCTAGCGCTAGCTCCCGCTCGGCTTGCCCTCGATCTTCGGCAGCTGGTTCGGATTTTGCGCCATTGGCTGCCCGCTGGCGCGATTGGCGAGTTCGACCGTGAGCCGCTCGGCCGCCTCCGGCGTCATCTGCGCGAGGATGGCCGACATGGCGCGTGGGTTCATATGGGTCGAAACGTCAACCAAAATCGACATCGTGAGACGGTCGAAGATGCGGGCGGCGTCCTTCGGCTTCATGTTCTCGTACATGATGATGAGGCTCTTCAGACGTTTTGCTTCGGCCTTATCGCGGTTGCCCACCTCGGTTTTGACGCGCGTTTCCACGCCCTTGAGCTCCACGACCTTGGCCTCAATCCGCTTTTCGGCCGCCTTGAGCAGGCTTTCGCGCATGTCTAGCTCACGGCTGCGGGATTCGAGCTGCTGGCGGCGCTCATGCAGGCTTTCGAGGATCGCGCGCTCGCCGGGCGAATTGATGTGGCCGGGCTTGATCTGGATTTCCTCGCCGGCGGCTTTGAGCTTGGGCGGCCCCGGCCGCTCGTCGCTCACTTTGAGCTTTTCATCGCTATCCTTGGCCGCTTTATTTTCCTTAACCGCTTTGTCTTTCTTGTTTGCCTTGTCTTCCTTACCGACCGAGCCGGTGATGTCGCGGTCGCTGCCGTCGTTGTAGTTGAACATCTCCCGCGCCCACGGTTGCTTGGGGGCAGGCGCGCCGGGAAGGTGCGCGTCGTCCGCAACAATAATTTTCGGATAGCTCGGCACGCTCTCGGGCGCGGCGATATGCAGGCTGGGCGTGTTGCGGTTTTCCAGGCGCTCGGCCAGCGTATAGCCGCCGTCGAACACCAGGCCTGACACCTTGAGCGCGAACAACGCGATCGTGGCCAGCAGCACAATTGGGACCAGTCGGAAATCGCGCGCAATGCGGATCATGCCGCGATGCCGCGCATGCGCGCGCGCGCCCGTTCGGTGAAGGCTTGAGCGGCGGCGGCCACCGCTTTGGCGTCGGGAACAATGGGCTTCTGACCCGCCGACCGCGCAGCGTTGGCGATGCGGGCGACGCGGCCCAGCAATTCTTCGCCGGCGGCGAGTTGATTGTCGAGCTCGCCGGTGACGCGCTCCATCCGCTCCAGTCGTTCGCTGAGATTCTGCTCGCCGTCGCGCATGGTGGATCTAAGCCCCGCAATGGCGCGCTCGGCGATCTCGGTCGCGGTGATCAATTCGGAAATGGTCGCGCGCAGGGTTTGCTCGTCGGCCTTGAGCAGGCGAAGCTGCTGATTGAGCCGAACGCAATACAGGATCGTCAGCAGCAGCAGGATCGAGACCATGATCTCGACCAGGTATCCGACGTTGAAGCTCATGGCGCTTCCATCCGGCTGGTGGGCTCGTCCGCCTTCTCGAACATGGCGAACGTTGTCCGTGGTTTGCGCAGGGCTTTGACAACTCGCACCGCAACGCGGTCGCCGACCCGTCCCATGCGGCCTTCGGTCAGCGTGACGTTGCCGCAGCGCACGCTGACCAGCGCATCAGGCTTGAGCTCGAGGGTAAGCGTGTCGCCGACATTGAGGCTCATCATCTGCCGCAGCGGCAGCCGCTCCTCGTAAAGCACGGCGTCGACGGCGATATTTGCCTGGCCGATTTCGGTCGCGAGATGGCCTTCCCAGATCGGATCGCGGCCAAACTTCTCGCCCATGAACATCTGCAGCAGCGTGGCGCGGATCGGCTCGATGGTGGCATAAGGCAGCAGCAATTCGATATTGCCGCCGCGGTCTTCCATGTCGATGCGCAGCCGCACCAGGATCGCGGCGTTGGCCGGCCGCGAGATCGCGGCAAAGCGCGGATTGGTTTCCAGCCGGTCGATGTTGAACTTGACCGGCGACAGCGGCTTGAATGCAAGTTCGGCGTCCGCCAGCACCACCTCGATCATGCGCTTGACCAGGTTGGTCTCGATGGTGGTGTAGGGACGGCCCTCGACGCGCACCGTGCTGTGTCCGCGCCGACCGCCGAGCAGCACGTCGATGATCGAATAAATCAGACTTGAATTGACGGTGGCGAGGCCGAAATTGTCCCACTCTTCCGCCTTGAACACGGCCAAGACCGCCGGCAGCGGGATCGAGTTAAGATAATCGCCGAAGCGCACCGAGGTGATGCGGTCGAGCGAGACTTCGACGTTGTCGGAAGTAAAATTGCGCAAGCTCGTCGTCATCAGCCGCACCAGGCGGTCGAAGACGATTTCCAGCATTGGCAGGCGCTCGTACGACACCATCGCCGAGTCGATGATGGCACGGATGCCCGAGTTGTCGTTGAGCGTCACGTCCGCCAGGCTGAAGCCGAGCAGGCTGTCGATTTCATCCTGATTGAGGATGCGCTCGGTGCCGCCCTTGGCGCCCTGGAATCCGCTGTCGTCGACCATCGCCGCCCATTGTGCGGCGGCCTCGTCGACGGCGGGCGGAGGCGTGGCCGCTGCGTCAGGCGCCGGCGCGCCCGATTCTTCTTCTAACGCTACGCCCCATTCGGCGGCCAGCGCATCTTGGTCGATTTGATCGTTGCCCGCCATTTTTGGCTACGTCGTCACTGGACGACAATCTCCTTGAACAGGACGGCGGTGATGCGGTTGGGCGCGACGGCGGCGTTGACCCGGCGGGTCAATTCCTCCTTGAGTCGATAGAGTCCAGCGGAACCGTCGAGATCCGTTGCGCGCAACTCGCGCAAATAAGTTTGGAAAGCGTCCAACACCCGCGGCATCAACGGCTGGATTTGCTGGACCTCGTTGGCACTGGGCAATTCAAGGACGATCTTAACTTTGAGATATTGCGTGCGATCGCCGCCGGTATTCGCCAGGTTGACCAGCACGTCCGGCAGATCAACAAAGATCGAGGGTTTGGCTTCCGTTTTCGCCATCTTTTCGTGGCCGGATCCGCCCAGGAAAATATAAGCGGCTACGCCGCCGCCGCCGATCACCAGCAGGCCGGCCGCGGCGATGATCATCACCTTCATAGTCGGCAGTTTTAGTTTTAGCTTCGACTTTGCCGCCGGCTGCTCGCCTTCTTCCTCCGGCTTTTCCTCGATTTCAGCGTCCGCCTGTTTCGCCTTGGCTGCCATGACTGCCCCGATTGCGACGTGCTGGTTGGGTGTGCGCGCGGCGTCTTGAAGCGAAACGCCGCTGATGCGCGGACCCCGCGCTCCCTGCGGCGAAGGTAGGTTGGTATGGTTAACAGATCATTGCCCGGGTCCCCGGGAGTGGCATCTTTTGCCGGGTTGGGGCTGTTTTTGCCGCCGCGCGGGACTCGGTCACTTCCTTTAACTTGTTGATTTTGCTAATATTTATAACTTGGCACGGCGGCTGCAATGCAAAGCCCGACCGCCGGCTTGGGAGAGCCCGTGGCAGCAGCTATTCGCATCGTTCGGCCTCGGGAGGGCCGGCGCCTTGCGGATTCTAAAGGGGAGAAACCGGTGGATAACGCATCTCTCGTCGGACTGTCGCGCTTGGTCGCGCTCGAGCGCGAAATCGACGTGGTCGCCAACAACATCGCCAACCTCAATACCGCTGGCTTCAAGAGCGACGGCGTGGTGTTTCAGGAATACGTCGATGAGACGGCGAGCTCGGGCGATCCGACGAGCACCGACAGCCAAGTAAGCTTCGTGTACGACGTCGCCACCTGGATTGACCTGGGCCAGGGCGCGATGGAGCGCACCGGCAATGCGCTCGACGTTGCGATCGACGGTTCAGGCTTCCTGGCGGTGCAGACGCCGGCCGGCGAGCGCTACACGCGCAACGGCGCGCTGCAGGTCAACGCCAACGGCGAACTGGTGACCAGCGCGGGCTTCGAGGTGCTGGGCGCCTCCGGTCCGATCACCCTGCAGCCCACAGATCACGACATCACCATCAGCCCGGACGGCACCATCAGTGTGCGCGAGGGCGACAACGTCAAGACCGAGTCGCAACGCGGCAGGCTGCGCATGGTCGGCTTCGAGCAGCCGGAGCTGTTGCTGAAAGAGGGATCCGGCACCTTCATGGCACCGGTAGATGTCACGCCGCAAGTGGACACCAAGTCGCGCCTCGTACAGGGCACGCTCGAGAAATCCAACGTGCACGGCGTGGTCGAGATGACGCGCATGATTGATGTCACGCGCAGCTATACGCAAGTCGCCAACATGCTGGTGAAGGAGGCCGAGCTTCAGCAGGCGGCGATCAACAAACTCGCTGAAGTGCCGGCCTGAACCGCAGGGAAAGATTAAATCATGCGAGCATTGAATACGGCGGCGACCGGGATGATGGCCCAGGAACTCAACGTCCAGGTCATCTCCAACAACATCGCCAATATGCGCACCACAGGCTACAAGCGCCAGCGCGCCGAATTCCAGGATTTGCTGTACGAGCACGTGAGCCGCGTCGGCACGCAGACCTCTTCGGACGGCAATATCCTGGCGGCCGGCATCGAACTCGGCTCCGGCGTCAAGGCGGCCGGCACGCCCCGCCTGATGACGCAAGGCGAACTGGTACGGACCGGCAAAGATTACGATGTCGCTATCCGCGGCGACGGCTTCTTCAAGATCCTCCTGCCGGACGGGCGCACCGCCTATAGCCGCGACGGCTCGTTCGAGCTCGACGCCCAGGGACGGCTGGTGACAGTGCAGGGCAACGTGGTGCAGCCCGGCATCACGATTCCGCAGAACGCGAGCTCTATTTCGATAAATGCGCAGGGCCAAGTGTCGGTGACGCTGCCCGGGTCCAACACGCCGAGCCAGGTCGGCCAGATCGAGCTGGCGAAATTCGTCAACAAGGCCGGCCTCGAAGGCATTGGCGACAATCTTTACCTGGAGACGCCGGCCTCCGGCACGCCGCAGAACGGCACGCCCGCCACCGATGGCTTCGGCAATCTGCAACAGGGCAGTCTCGAACAGGCTAACGTCGAAGCGGTGAGCGAGATCTCCGAACTGATCGCCGCTCAGCGCGCCTACGAGATGAACGCCAAGGTGATCAGCGCCGCCGACCAGATGCTGTCGGCCACCGCCAACCTGATGCGCTGAGGAGGACCCATGATCCGCACCGTCATTTTCGCGTTCGTAAGCCTCGTCACGCTCGCCGCGACCGCCACCGCGCAGGTCGCCGCCGGCCTCGAACACGACCGGCCACGGCTCAAGGCGGCGGCGGTCGTTACGGGCGACCTCGTGCGCATCGGCGATCTGGTCGAGCATGCCGGCGTCGTCGCCAAGGTGCCGATCTTTCGCGCGCCCGATCTCGGCTTCACCGGCACGGTGTCGGCCGACGCAGTGGTCGAAGCTGTGCGCGCTCACGCGCTGGTCGGCCTCGAAACCGGGGGCATCCACGACGTGGAGGTAGCGCGCGCGAGCCGGACCATTGCGCAAAAGGAAATCGAAGACTGCGTCGTGCGGGCGCTTACCACGCAGTTTGCGCTTGGCGCACCCGAGGACGTTGTCGTCAATTTCGACCGGGCCTTGCGCCCGCTGCATGTGGACCCAAACGCCAAGGGCGAGCCGCGGGTCGCGCGCATCGACTATGACGCGCACAGCGGCCGTTTCCACGCCACGCTCGAGATTCCCACGGGGCCGTCCAGCCGCGCAGCGCTGCGGCTATCGGGCCGCGCAACCGCGACCGTGGAGGTGGCGACGGTGGCGCAAACGGTCGAACGCGGCGTCATCCTCAAAGATGCGGACGTGGTGCTCGAACGGAATCCGCGCGCCCGGATCGGACGCGACGTCATCACCGACCGTGCGCAGGCGATCGGCCTTGCCGCCCGCAATACGTTGCGGCCGGGCCGGCCGTTGCGCGCGGCCGAGCTGATGAAACCCGAGCTGATAAAGCGCAACCAGCAGGTGACGCTGGTCTACGAGGTGCCCGGCATCACGCTGACCGTGCACGGCAAGGCGGCCGAAGGCGGCGCCAAGGGCGACGTGATCTCGGTGCTCAACGAGCACTCCAAGCGCACCCTGCAAGGCATCGTCGTCGGCCCCGGCCGCGTCGTCATCAACAGCCCCTCGCGGCAGCTTGCCGACAATTCCGCCCCAGTCAAACCCGCCACCGACGGCGTGGCGCGCTAACGCATGAGGCCAAAGACCGCGAAGCAAATTTCCGGAGCGAGCAAGGCGCCGTGCCGAGTTCTCAAGTCAATCCGAAACGGCACGGCGCAAGCCGCGCCATTTGTGAAAGTAACGTCGATGAATGTAACCAAGCTCACCCGCCACGCGGTGCTGGCCGCAATGACGGCGTCGCTGCTCAGTGGCTGCGCCGCTTTCGACCGGCTGCGCACCATCGGCGACCCGCCGCCGCTGTCGGCGGTCGACAATCCGACCACCCATCCCGGCTACAAGCCGGTGCAGATGCCGATGCCGGCGGCGCAGCCCGCCTCGTATAATCCGAACTCGCTGTGGCGCAATGGCTCGCGCGCATTCTTCAAAGACCAGCGCGCGCACCAGATCGGCGACATTCTCACGGTCAAAGTCAACATCACCGACAAGGCCATCATCGACAACGAGACCAAACGCAGCCGCGACAGCAAGGACGATTCCGGCATCGACAATTTCTTCGGCAAACCCAAGGTGCCGATCATGAACACGCCCGTGCCGACGCGCATCTTCACGTCCGATTCCACCACGTCCACCGACGGCAAGGGTTCGGTCAACCGCTCGGAGGCGCTGACCACCAACGTCGCCGCGGTGGTGACGCAGGTGCTGCCCAACGGCAACCTAGTGATCGAGGGCAAACAGGAGATCAGGGTCAATTTCGAGATTCGCGAGTTGATCGTCGCCGGCATCGTGCGGCCGGAGGACATCGAAAGCGACAACACCATCGAGTCGACCAAGATCGCGCAGGCGCGCATCGCCTATGGCGGGCACGGCCAACTGTCTGACATGCAGCAGCCACGGTATGGCCAGCAGGTGTTCGACGTGCTGCTGCCGTTCTAGTCAGTAGCGTGAGTACTTGGGCTCCCGCGCCGTTTTCGCATCGCGCGAGCGTGAGACGGCGTCAACGACGCGGCCTCCGGCAGCTCCCCGGCCGGGGGCCGCGTGCGTGCTGATTTCCTTGCATTGAAAAATCTCAGCGGCCGCTTGCCGGGAACGCCTTGCGCAGCCCTCGCATTGTTCCGACATTGAGCGCTGAGTGAATTGCGGCCGCCCGGGCCCGCAGGCGAGGAGATGCGTCGTGTTTCCCTTTACCGACACCGCCCCGCGTGCCGCTCTTCCGGCGATTGTGCTCATGTTGATCGCGGCCAACGCGCTGGTCTTTCTGATCACGCTCAGCCTGCCGCTCGACCTGCTCCATGCGGTGCTGGTGCAATACGCGCTGATTCCAGTGCGCTACACCTACCCCGATCTCGCGCGCTCGGTCGGACTCAATCCGCATAATTTCTGGCCGCTGATCACCGACGCTTTCCTGCACGGCGGCTGGCTGCACATCATCTTCAACATGTGGTTCCTCTGGATCTTCGGACCGGCCATGGAAGCCCGTTTTGGCCGCCTATGGTTTCTGGCGCTCTATTTCGGCGGCGCGCTGGCGGCGAGCGCGGTGCAGATCGTCACGCATCCGGACTCTGCGGAGCCTGTACTCGGCGCTTCAGGTGCCATCGCCGCCGTGATCGCGGCCTATGCCGTGGTCTATCCGGCCGAGCGCGTCATCACCATTGTGCCGATCTTCTTCATTCCGCTGTTCGTGCCCGTCCCCGCGATCCTGTTCGCCGCGCTCTGGTTTGGCCTGCAGGTGCTGCAAGGCTCGAGCGAGCTGGCGCGCCACGGCATGGCCGCGGGCGTGGCCTGGTGGGCGCATATCGGGGGCTTCGCCTTCGGCGCGTTGTTCGCGCTCATTCTCTCAAGGCTGATGCGCGGCGCGCAGACCCGCATCACGCGCTGGAGCGGCCACGGCAAGCGCGTCTATGGCCGCCGCGTGCCCGATTTCAAGCCGCGCGACTGGCGAGACTGATGGACTGATATTGGCGCGCTTAAAACGACAATGCCCGGCGCGACGGCTGGCAATTGCAATTAAACGAGAGGCAAACGAAAGCTCAATCGTCGCGATAGACCCGCTCGTGCCGCTCGTGCCGCTCCTGCGCTTCCACCGAGAGCGTCGCGATCGGGCGGGCTTCCAAGCGGCGCAGCGAGATCGGCTCGCCGGTCTCCTCGCAATAGCCGTAGGTGCCGTCCTCGATGCGGCCGAGCGCCTCGTCGATCTTGGCGATCAACTTGCGCTGGCGATCGCG
The DNA here is from genome assembly GCA_964563195.1 of uncultured Undibacter sp. Lineage (GTDB taxonomy): Bacteria > Pseudomonadota > Alphaproteobacteria > Rhizobiales > Xanthobacteraceae > Pseudolabrys. The sequence goes on from CAZLWN010000061.1 coordinate 21,318, forward strand.
CGCGCGCAGCTCGATGGCGCGGTCGGTCTCCGAGGACGCTCGATCGGCGAGGTCGGGATGATTCTGGTTCTCTTCCTGCAAGTGCAGCAGCGTCTCCTTGGCCTCCTTGAGGATGTCCTCCCGCCATGCGAGCAGCT
>CAZLWN010000062.1:0-21401 GCA_964563195.1 uncultured Undibacter sp.
CGGTCAGCACCTTGCCCGAGGAGGGCACCACGGTGTTGTAGGCGCGGCCGAGGCGGGTGATGGAATCGAGCAGGATCACCACGTCGCGCTGGTGCTCGACCAGGCGCTTGGCCTTCTCGATCACCATTTCGGCGACCTGCACGTGGCGCGAGGCCGGCTCGTCGAAAGTCGACGACACCACCTCGCCCTTGACCGAGCGCTGCATGTCGGTGACTTCCTCCGGCCGCTCGTCGATCAGCAGCACGATCAGGTAGGTCTCTGGATGGTTATGCGTGATCGAGTGCGCGATGTTCTGCAGCAGCACGGTCTTGCCGGTGCGCGGCGGAGAGACGATCAGCGCGCGCTGGCCCTTGCCGATCGGCGCCACGATGTCGATGACGCGGGCGGAGAGATCCTTCTTGGTCGGATCGTCGAATTCCATCTGCAGCCGCTCGTCGGGATAAAGCGGCGTCAGGTTGTCGAAATTGATCTTGTGGCGCGCTTTCTCCGGGTCCTCGAAATTGATGGTGTTGACCTTGAGCAGCGCGAAATAGCGCTCGCCCTCTTTCGGCGAGCGGATATGGCCTTCGACGGTGTCGCCGGTGCGCAGGCCAAAACGGCGGATCTGGGAGGGCGAGACGTAGATGTCGTCGGGGCCCGAGAGGTAGTTCGATTCCGGCGAGCGCAAGAACCCGAAACCGTCGGGCAGCACTTCGACGACGCCTTCGCCGATGATGTCGACTTCTTGGGTGGCGAGCTGCTTGAGGATTGCGAACATCAGTTCCTGCTTGCGCAGGGTGCTGGCGTTCTCGACCGAGTGCTCTTCGGCGAAGGAGAGCAGATCGGCAGGCGTCTTGGACTTGAGGTCCTGGAGCTTCATTTCCCGCATGCGGGTGTAGTCCTGTTTGAAAATAGACCGGCGGCGTGTTCGCAAAAACGAAAACCGACGCGGGTGCTAAAGAGAGGAGAGGTAGGGATCGCAGGTCTGGAGAGGCGTTTTGGGAAGGTATCCCGGAACCCGATGCTGCGACCGGCCCCGAACTTTGGGTGCCGGAACGCGACTGCATCCGCCTGCGTTCGGGGGGATGCGAGCAAGATAAGTTGAGCCGGGCTTTCGCGCAAGAGGCTGCCCGGCGCCTGTGCAGGATAAGCCCGTCACCCAAACGGCTTCACGGTCACCAGGATCACGATGACGATCAGGGTGACCGTCGGTATCTCATTGGCAATACGATAGAATTTAGGCGAGCGGGTGTTGCGGTCGAGGTCGAATTCGTGCACCCAGTGGCCGAATAAGCCGTGGTTAACCGTCATCACCAAAACCAGGGCGATCTTGATGTGGAACCAGGTGGCACCGAGGAATTGCCCCTGCAGCACCAGCACGATCCCGAGCAGCCAGGTCACGATCATGGCCGGGGTCATGATGAACTTGAGCAGCCGGCGCTCCATCACCTTGAAGGTCTCGGCCTGTTCGGATCCCACCTTTGCGCCGGCGTGGTAGACGAATAGCCGCGGCAGATAGAGCATGCCAGCCATCCAAGAAATAACCGCGATGATGTGAAAGGCTTTGATCCAGAGGTACATTCTGCCTCGATCCTCATCCTGAGGAGCGCTCAGTAGGAGCGCGTCTCGAAGGATGAGGCCTCATGGTTCGAGACGCATCGCTTCGCGATGCTCCTCACCATGAGGAGCATCGCAACGTCAAGCCCGGCGATGACGCGGTTGGAAATATTAACCCCGCACCCGCCTCAACATCCGCTCCACATGAGCGATCGGGGTCTGCGGCAAGATGCCGTGGCCGAGATTGAAGATCAGCGGCCCTGAGCCGAACGCCTGCAACACCGCATCTACTTCGCGATCAAGCGCCGGTCCGCCTTCGAGCAGCGCGAGCGGATCGACATTGCCCTGCACCGGTACGCGGCTCTGAATTTGGTCGCGGGCGAAAGTGCGGTCGATCTCATTGCCGAGACTCACCGCATCGACACCGGTTTCGTCGACATAGCGTGGAGTATTCTTGCCGGCGCCGCGCGGAAAGCCGATCACCTTGGCACCGGGCTTTCTTTCGCGCAGCTTCGAAATCAGCCGCTTGGTCGGCTGCACACACCAGCGCTCGAAATCGTTAGCCTGCAAGGCGCCGGCCCAGGTATCGAAAATCTGCACCACCTCGGCGCCCGCTTCCAATTGCCGCGCCAGATAATCGGCCGAAGCCTCCACCAGAACGTCAACGAGATGCTGGAAGGCCTGTGGCTCGCGTGCTGCCAATTGTTTGGCAGGTGCCTGATCGGCGGTGCCTTGTCCGGCAATCATGTAGGTCGCGACGGTCCAAGGCGCACCGCAAAACCCGATCAGCGTCGTATGAGCACCCAATTCCGCTTTCACGTTACCGACGGTCTCGTAAATCGGCAGCAAGATATGCGTGTTTGCGTCCGGCCGGAGCGACAGCAGCGCTTCCGCATCCTCCAATGGCTCCAGCCGCGGCCCTTCCCCTTTGATAAACCAAACCTTACGCCCAAGCGCGAGCGGCACCACCAGAATATCAGAAAACAGGATGGCTGCATCAAAGCCGAAGCGCTGTACTGGTTGCAAAGTTACCTTCGCCGCCAGTTCCGGATTAAAGCAAAGATCAAGAAAGCCACCCGCTATTTCCCGCACCGCGCGATATTCCGGCAGATAGCGCCCAGCCTGGCGCATCATCCATACCGGCGGAACTACTTGGCGCTGCCTTGCCAGCACAGCAAGTAACGGCTTTGTCCCTGCAGCGGCATTTCGCACAGCTTCTTCCATAAAATCTTATAAGACTCTTTGTAGTAGTTTTTGGACAGTTGATTGGACTCATGCCTTCCGATCAATACACTGTCCACCACTTGCCAAGATTGAATTGAGAATTCCCTGCTATCCCACGTCGCACTGTCCACAATTATACCGGCAGTTTTACGGGGCTTTTCGCATGCTATCCCAACCTATCCCCAGCTCGGCATCCACATCCTAGACCAAGCGTGCAATTTCAGCGCCGACGGCATCCCGCAGCCAGGGATGTGGACCGCCAATGAACAGTTTTTGCCGGCCGCTTGCGTAGGAACCCCAGTCGTGGCCTTCTCCCGTCCTGTCCACAGGACGTACCTCATTTATACCAATGCCCGACACCGGCTATTTTCATCTCCATCTGGTTTCCGATGCAACCGGCGAAACCTTGATCACGGTAGCGCGCGCAGCCGCGGCGCAATACGCCAATGTCGCGCCGGTGGAGCACCTCTACCCGATGGTGCGCTCGAAGAAGCAGCTCGATCACGTTCTGACCGAGATCGCCGAGTCGCCCGGTCTGGTGCTCTACACGCTGCTGGAGGAGGATTTGATCCAAACGCTGGAAGAAAAATCCCGCGAGCTCGGGCTGCCCTGCATGTCGGTGCTCGGACCGATCTTGCGTCTGTTCGAATCCTATCTCGGCACCGAGACCACCCACCGCGCCGGCGCCCAGCACGTGCTCAACGCCGAATATTTCCAGCGCATCGACGCGCTCAATTTCAGCATGCTGCATGACGACGGCCAGCATGTGGAAGGCCTGGAGGACGCAGACGTTGTTCTGGTCGGCGTCTCGCGCACCTCCAAGACGCCGACCTCGATCTATCTCGCCAACCGCGGCATCAAGACCGGCAACGTGCCGCTGGTGCCGGGCGTGACGCTGGCGCCGCAGGTCGAGAAGCTGACGCGGCCGCTGGTGGTGGGCTTGTATGCCAGCCCGGAGCGCATCGTGCAGATCCGCGAGAACCGGCTGCTTGGCTTGCGTGCCCATCGCGACGACGACCGCTATATCGACAAGACGGCGGTGGCGGAGGAGGTGGCGTTTTCGCGCCGCCTGTGCACCAAGCACAACTGGCCGAGCATCGACGTGACGCGCCGCTCGATCGAGGAAACCGCCGCCGCGGTGATGCGACTCTTGAGCGAGCGCCGGCGCGCGCCGGCGACTTAACATTATGCCGCTTTGGCTTGCCCCCCAGCCGCTGGTGCTCGCTTCCAAGAGCGACGTGCGCGGCAAGATTCTGGCGGCGGCCGGCCTGCGTTTCGAGATCAGGCCGGTGCCGGTCGACGAGCGCGCAGCGGAAGCGCAAGCTAATGACCTCGATGCCGCCGCGGTAGCGCGCCTTCTGGCGCGCGCAAAAGCGCAAGCCGTTGCCGCCACGCTGCCCGGGCGGCTGGTGCTGGGCGCCGACCAGACGCTGGCGCGCGGCAACAAGCGCTTCGCCAAGCCGGCCGACCGCGAAGGCGCGGCGACGCAGCTGCGCGAATTGCGCGGGCGCAGCCATGAACTGCATTCGGCGCTGGTGCTGATACGCGACGGCGCCGTGCTGTTCGACTGCGTCGATACCGCCCGGCTTACCATGCGCAAATTCTCGGACCGCTTTCTCGATGATTATCTCGACATGGTGGGCAAGGCCGCGCTCGCCAGCGTCGGCGCCTATCAGCTCGAAGGCCTCGGCGTGCATTTGTTCGAGCGCGTGGCGGGCGACTATTTCACCATTCTCGGGCTGCCGCTCGTGCCGCTGCTGGCTTATCTGCGGCAGAACGGATTTGTTGCTGGATAGCTAATGTTTATCCTCGGTCTGACCGGTTCGCTCGGCATGGGAAAGTCGACCACGGCAATGATGTTTGCCGAGGAGGGCGTGCCGGTGCACGACGCCGACGCCGCCGTGCACGAACTTTATGAAGGCGAGGCGGTCAAGGTGATCGAGGAGGCGTTTCCGGGCACGACGCATGGAGGGAAAGTCGATCGCGAGAAACTAGGCAAACGCGTGCTGGGCGACGAGGCGGCGATGAGGAAGCTCGAACAGATCGTGCATCCGTTGGTGCGCCAAGCTGAAGAGCGCTTTCTAGCCGCAGCTGAGCGCAGCGGCGCTAAAGTGGCGGTGCTCGATATTCCGCTGCTGTTCGAGACCGGGGCGCAAACGCGTTGCGACGCGGTGGCGGTGGTCTCGGCGCCAGCGGAGGTGCAGTGCGCACGCGCCTTCGAGCGGCTCGGCATGACCGAACAGAAATTTCAGACCATTCTCGCCAAGCAGCTGCCGGACGCCGACAAGCGCGCCCGCGCCGATTTCGTGGTGGATACCGGGCAAGGCTTCGAGCATGCCCGCGCCCAGGTGCGTGATATTCTCGCGCGGGTCGCTACAATGGCGCGGCGGCGCTGATTCCCGCCCGAAAGCCCACATGCGCGAGATCGTCCTCGATACCGAAACGACGGGCCTCGATCCGGCCCAAGGCCATCGCCTGGTCGAACTGGGCTGCGTCGAACTGCTCAACCGCATCCCGACCGGCGCCACGTTCCATGTCTATCTCAACCCGGAGCGCGAAGTGCCGGCGGAAGCCGCCGCCATCCACGGGCTGACCACGGAATTTCTCAAGGACAAGCCGCTCTTTGCCGACATCGTCAACGACTTCCTTGCCTTTATCGGCGAGGAGGCGCCGCTAGTGATTCACAATGCCGGCTTCGATCACGGCTTTCTCAACGCCGAGCTCAAGCGCGTGGAGCGCGTGTTGATCGCGCGCGAGCGGCTGATCGACACACTGATGCTGGCACGGCGCAAGCACCCGGCAGGGCCGAACCGGCTTGACGACCTGTGCGCGCGCTACGGCATCGACAATTCGCGCCGCACCAAGCACGGCGCCTTACTCGATGCGGAAATCCTGGCCGAGGTCTATGTTGAGCTGATCGGCGCGCGCCAGGCCCAGCTCGGCCTGGCCGCGCTGGCTGAGCGGCGCGGCAACGGTGACGGCACCATGACGCTGCGGTCGCGGGCGGTCGCGCTACCTCCTCGCCTAAGTGAGGCCGAGCGCGCAGCGCACGCCAAATTCGTGGCAAGCCTGGGCGAAGACGCGCTGTGGCAGGATTACCGGTCGGAAGAAGCCTGACGGCTCAGCCCTGTGGCGCCGGCTGGTTGGCGGCCTGCATCTGACTCATGCGCTGGCGATAGAGCCCGACGAAATCCACCGGATCGAGCAGTAGCGGCGGGAAGCCGCCATTGCGTACGGTGCTGGCAACAATCTCGCGCGCGAACGGGAACAACAATCGCGGGCATTCGATCAACACCACCGCGTTCATGCTGTCCGGCGGCACGTTGCGGATGCGGAACACACCGGCGAAGGACAGTTCAAAGCCGAACATCAGTTGGCCGCCGGTTTCCGCCTTGCCCTCAAGCTTGAGTACCACCTCGATGTCGTCGCCCTCGAGTTTCGTCGCGCCGACATTGATCTGGATGGAAATTTGCGGCTGCTGCTGCCCGGCCATCAGCGAGCGCGGCGCGTTCGGATTCTCGAACGACAGGTCCTTGATGTATTGCGCCACTACATTGAGTTGCGGCGCTTGCGGATCCTGTGCCGGCGCCTCGGCCGGGCCGCCATTGGTCGTAGTCATGAAGTCTCCCCCGCGCCGGTAACATTCTAGTGGCGCAAGATCTTTTCCGAAAACCGGTGCCCGATCTCCAGGATCATGCGCCAGCGCGCGGCGGTTGGCTAACACAGGGTTTTCGGGGGAACAAGGATCGCTGGTCTTCACCTTTCGCCGTCGTTTTCGCGGCGGTCGGGCAATTCCGGGTCGGGCACCCGGTGCCACTGCTCGGGCGGAAGATCGACAAGGCCGTCACCTTGGCCCGTGGCGCCGCCGCGTCGAAGCGCTCCGCCCAAAACCCGGCGCAGCGGTGCCGCGAGCAGCAGAAGGCCCAGGGCGTCGGTGATAAAGCCCGGAATAAGCAGAAGAATTCCCGCCAACAGGGTGAGGCTGCCGGTACCGTCGGCTTCCAGCGCGGTAAAGCTGCCTTGGTCCAGCGCGACGCGCATGCGGGCAATATGGTTGCCGCCGGCATGGCGCAGGATCAGCCCGCCGGCGAGCGAGGTCGCCCCCACCAGCGCGGCCGCCCCCAGCAAGCCGATCTCCGCCGCCACCGCGACGAACGCGGCCAGTTCCATAACCGGCAATGCCAGCACCGCTATTAATAGGTATTTTGCCACATTCGTCGGTGTTTCTATCGTTAACGCTGGCGCATGATCTTATCCGAAAACCGGCGTTCACTTATACGGATCATGCGCTATCGAGAGAGGTTGGCGTTGGCGTCCCGATCGTCTAAGGTTCGCCCGTGAGCCAGAAAATGCGCCGAATCGCCGGCGCCAGGCCTATGGATCGGCGCGCCCGCCAGCTTACATAGTATCTGGAGCGCCGGCCGCCACGCCGTCGAAAAAGGCCCGTGGCCCGCGTGGTCGATCTGCCGTTACGGTTACCGAAAGCATGCGAGACGTGTTCGACATCTACACCATCATCTTCCTGGCGCTCGCAGTATTCATTTTCTTGCGGCTGCGCAGCGTGCTGGGTCAGCGCACCGGGCGAGAGCGGCCGCCTTACGATCCCTATTCGGCGCGCGAGCCGGTGCGCCCGGCGCCGGAGAAGGTCGTCGCGCTGCCCAACCGCGCGGCCGAAGCCGCGGCGCAGAAGCCGGCGGAACCGGTGGCGCCGGGCGAGCGCTGGAAGGACATTGCCGAGCCGGGCTCGGCCCTGGCCGCCGGGCTCGACGCCATTGCCGGCGTCGATGCCGGCTTCGATCCCAAGCATTTTCTCACTGGCGCGCGCGCGGCCTACGAGATGATCGTTTCGGCCTATGCCGAGGGCGACCGCCGCGCGCTGAAGAATCTGCTGGCGCGCGAGGTCTATGAGGGCTTCGAGTCCGCCATCGGCGAGCGCGAAAAGCGCGGCGAGACGGTGGAGAACCGTTTCGTTTCGACCGACGAAGCCGAGATCACCAACGCCGAGCTGCGCGGGCGCACCGCCCAGCTCACCGTGCGCTTCCACTCCAAGCTGGTGTCGGTGACGCGCGACAAGAACGGCAACGTGGTAGACGGCAATGCCGACAAGGTGACCGACGTCACCGACGTCTGGACCTTCGCGCGCGACGCCTCCTCGCGCGATCCGAACTGGAAGCTGGTCGCCACCGAAGCTGGGCAATGAACGCATGCCGCCATTGCCGTTCCGCACCGTTGCCGGCGTCGTCTTCGGGCTTTGCCTGATCGCGAGCACGCCTATGCAGGCTGAGGCCCTGCATTTTCGTCACGCCGATGTTAAAGCGTTGAGCTTCGCCGATCTCGACGGCTGGAAGAACGACGACCAGGCCGCCGCCTTCGAGGCCTTCACGAAAAGCTGCGGTGCTATCCTGCAAGGCAGCAAGGCGATGCGCAAAGCGCGGCCCATCTATGGCGGGCTCTATAACGCCTGCGAGAAGGCGACGACGCTCGCCGCCGGCGGTATGCTCGACCGCGCGCAGGCGCGCAATTTCTTCGAGGACAATTTCAAGCCGGCGCGCATCTTGCCGGCGGTTCACACCTACGGCTTTTACACCGGCGCCGACGGCTTCTACACCGGCTATTACGAAGCCGAAGTCGCCGGCTCGCGCGTCAAAACCGATGAGTTCAACGTCCCGCTCTACGGCGTGCCGGCAAAACTCGCTGGCAAGAGGAGCAAGGTATTCTCGCGCTACGACCGCGACGACATTGTGCGCGGGGCGCTTAAGGGCAAGGGACTGGAGATCTGCTGGATCAAAAACCCGGTCGATGCCTTCTTCGCGCAGATCCAGGGCTCCACGCGCATCAAGCTCGATGACGGCGAATTGCTGCGGCTCAATTACATCGCCAGCAACGGCAAGCCCTACACGCCGGTCGGCCGCATCCTGATCGAGGACGGCGTCTTCACGCCCGAAGAAATGTCGATGGACAAGATTCGCGAATACATGGAGGCCAATCCGGAAGAGGGCAAGGCGCTGCGCCTGAAGAACCGGTCGTTCGTGTTCTTCTCCAAGACCGAGCTCGGGCCGCAGGACGAATGTATCGGCGCGCAGGGTATCCAGCTGACGCCGGGACGCTCGCTAGCGGTCGATTCCAGGATCCATGTCTACGGTACGCCGATCTGGATCGACGCCAAATTCCCGATCAAGAGCGAGGTGCCGCAGGACACCTTCCAGCATCTGATGTTCGCGCAGGATACCGGCTCCGCCATCCGCGGGGTCGCGCGCGCCGACATCTATTTCGGCCACGGCGGGGACATTCCTCACATCGCCGGGCGCATCAAGCAGTTCGGCAAATTCGTCATGCTGGTGCCTAAGGATGTGTCGGTGCACGACGACGCCCCCGCCGCAATCCCGCTGCCGCAGCCGCGGCCGCGGCCGAAGGGGATCGCCATCCAGGAAGCGATGGCGAAGGGCAAGGACACTACGTCGAGCATTCCCGCGAGCAAGCCGACGCCGACGCCGAAGCCGCGCCCCTGACCTGATCCGCCATGAGCCCCCGCGACGGCAGTCGGCGCCGCCTTCTCACCCAGGACGAGCGCGTGTTGTGGACGATGTTCACGCGCGCGATCGAGCCGTTGCGCGCCGGGCCGCCGCCGGTGACGGACATCGAGACCGAAGCGGCGAAGATGGCCGCGCTGGCGCAGCCCGCCAAGCCGCTGGCCGCACGCGCCGGCGCGCCGCCGCCCGCCGCCGCTAACCCGCCGCCGCCCTCGCTGGCGCCGCTCGGCCGCCGCTTGCGCCAGCGCGTCGCCCGCGGCAAGGAGACAATCGACGGCCGGCTCGATCTGCACGGCCTCACGCAAAGCGAAGCGCACGCCACGCTGCTGCATTTCCTGCGCTCGGCCAGTGCGCGCGAAGCGCGGCTGGTGCTGGTAATCACCGGCAAAGGCGCGCGCAGCGACGGCGAGCGCGGCGTGCTGCGCCGGCAAGTTCCGCAATGGCTGGGCTTGCCTGAGTTCCGCGTCTTCGTGGTCGGCTTCGAGGACGCCCATGTCGCCCATGGCGGCGAGGGGGCGCTCTATGTGAGAATACGCAAGAGCAGGAGCCGATAAGCGACCTGTCACGCGCCAAAGGGAGGCCCGGACATGACCAAAAAGCCGAAGTCCGCGACGCCGAAGCCGACCGACAAGAAGCCCGAGACAGAAAAGCAAAAGCTCGAGCGCGAACTGGAGGAAGGCCTGGAAGAGACATTCCCAGCTTCCGACCCGGTGGCTGTGACGGAGCCGGCGCCGCTGGACGATCCGGAAGACGACGGGAAGAAGTGAAAGCCGCCTAGAGAATAAACCGGCTAAGATCGGCGTTCTTGGCGAGATCGCCGATGTTCTTCTCGACGAACGCGGCATCGATCTTGACGGTCTCGCCCGAGCGGTCCGGCGCGGAAAAAGAGACGTCGTCGAGCACACGCTCCATCACGGTCTGCAAGCGCCGCGCGCCGATGTTCTCGATCGCGGAATTCACCGCCACCGCGATGTCGGCCAGCGCGTCGATGGCGTCCTCGGTGAAATCGAGCTTCACGCCTTCGGTCGCCATCAGCGCCACGTATTGTTTGATCAGCGAGGCTTCCGGCTCGGTGAGGATACGGCGTAAATCGTCGCGGGTGAGCGCGGCCAATTCGACGCGGATCGGCAGCCGGCCTTGCAGCTCGGGCAACAGGTCGGACGGTTTGGAGATGTGGAAGGCGCCGGAGGCGATGAACAGGATGTGGTCGGTCTTCACCGGCCCGTGCTTGGTGGCGACGGTGGTGCCCTCGATCAGCGGCAGCAGGTCGCGCTGCACGCCTTCGCGCGACACGTCGCCGCCATAGCGGCCCTCGCGCGCGCATATCTTGTCGATCTCGTCGAGGAACACGATGCCGTTCTGCTCGACCACGCGGATCGCTTCCTGGGTAAGATGATCGCTGTCGAGCAGCTTGTCGGATTCCTCGGTGACCAGGATGTCATGCGATTCATCGACGGTGACCCGCCGCAGCTTGGTGCGGCCGCCGCCGAGCTTGCCGAAAATATCGCCGATCGAAATGGCGCCCATCTGCGCGCCCGGCATGCCGGGGATTTCGAACATCGGCATGCCGGAGCCGCCGGCCTGCAACTCGATTTCGATTTCCTTGTCGGCGAGCTCGCCGGCGCGCAGCTTCTTGCGGAAGCTCTCGCGGGTTGCCGGGCTGGAGCCGGGCCCGACCAGGGCGTCGAGCACGCGCTCTTCCGCGGCCAGCTCGGCGCGCGCCTGCACGTCCTTGCGCTTCTTGTCGCGGGTGAGCGCGATGGAAATCTCCACGAGATCGCGCACGATCTGTTCGACGTCGCGGCCGACATAGCCGACTTCGGTGAATTTGGTGGCTTCGACCTTCAGGAACGGCGCGCCGGCCAGCCGCGCCAGCCGGCGCGAGATTTCGGTCTTGCCGACGCCGGTCGGCCCGATCATCAGAATGTTCTTGGGCAGCACTTCCTCGCGCAATTTGTCGTCGAGCTGGAGCCGGCGCCAGCGGTTGCGCAACGCGATGGCGACGGCGCGTTTGGCGTCGCTCTGACCAACAATGAAGCGGTCGAGTTCGGAGACGATTTCGCGGGGGGAGAAGGAAAAGTCGGTCAACTGTTCACTCGGTTACGTATTCAATGATTCGATGGTCACGTTGCGGTTGGTGTAGACGCAAATCTCGGCGGCGATGTCGAGCGACTTGCGCACGATTTGCTCGGCATCGAGCGGCCCGTCTTGCAACGCACGCGCGGCGCTGAGCGCATAATTGCCGCCGGAGCCAATGCCCATCACGCCGTTCTCCGGCTCCAGCACGTCGCCGGTGCCGGTGAGCACCAGCGACACTTCCTTGTTGGCGACGATCATCATGGCTTCCAGCCGGCGCAGATAGCGGTCGGTGCGCCAGTCCTTGGCGAGCTCGACCGCGGCGCGGGTGAGCTGGCCGGGATATTGCTCGAGCTTGCTTTCCAGCCGTTCGAACAGCGTGAATGCGTCGGCGGTGGCCCCGGCAAAGCCGCCGATAACGTCGCCCTTGCCGAGCCGGCGCACCTTTTTGGCGTTGGCTTTGACGATGGTCTGGCCGATTGACACCTGGCCGTCGCCGCCGATGACGACGCTGCCGCCCTTGCGGACGGTCAAGATGGTGGTGCCGTGCCAGTCGGGGAGCTCGGGAGACGCCATGCGTTAACCTCTTGAAGGCGGTGATCTATGCACGGTCCGCCGTCATTGCAAACCGGGTCCAAACCCGGATCAAGCCGCTGTGGCGAATCCCGGCAACCCCTGATAAAAGGCGCGCGGCTCAAGGGTTTCGGCCGAAGGACGTGCGATGCGCAAGGCTAACGTGAAGCGCAAGACCAAGGAGAGCGAAGTCGAGGTCGCGATCGACCTCGACGGCGCCGGCCGCTCGCAAGTGGCGACCGGCATCGGCTTCCTCGACCACATGCTCGATCTCCTGGCGCGCCATTCGCGTATCGACATCACGGTCAAGGCCAAGGGCGACCTGCATATCGATCATCATCACACCACCGAGGACGTCGGCATCGCGCTCGGCCAGGCGGTGAAACAGGCGCTCGGCGACATGAAGGGCATCACGCGTTATGCCGATGTCCATGTGCCGATGGACGAGGCGCTCACGCGCGTGGCGCTCGACATATCGGGGCGGCCATTTCTCGTTTTTAAGGCCGAGTTCGCGCGCGACAAAGTGGGCTCGTTCGATACCGAGCTGGTGCAGGAATGGTTCCAGGCTTTCGCCACCAATTCCGGAATCACGCTGCACGTGGAGACACTATACGGCACCAACGACCACCATATCGCCGAGTCCTGCTTCAAGGCGCTGGCGCGGGCGATGCGGGCGGCGGTAACGATCGATCCGCGCGCCAAGGACGAGGTGCCGTCCACCAAGGGCTCGCTGGGCGGGTGAAATATCGCAGCGTCATTCCGGAAGCCGCGAATCGGCTATCCGGAATCCAGATGCGGTTCCGTGCATTGTTTCTGGATTTCGGGTTTGCTCGCTGCGCTCGCGCCCCGGAATGACCGGAATTATGTAGAGAGTAAAGTAATGCCCACTTACACCGTGCACGCGCCGCCGCCGCGAGCGGGCGAAATGGACAGCAATCCCGAGCGCTTCCTGTTCGTGCGCGACGGATTTTATGTCTGGGCCTTCCTGCTGGCGCCGCTCTGGCTGCTGCTGCACCGGCTTTGGCTGGTGCTGCTGGCCTATGTCGTCATCAGCGGCATGCTTGGCGGCGCTTTCTATTGGATGGGCGCGCCAGCGTGGTTCAAATTTTTCGGCAGCCTGCTGGCGGCGCTGCTGATCGGCTTCGAAGCTGGGACGCTGTGGCGCTGGACTTTGGCGCGGCGCCGCTGGCGTATGCTAGGCTTTGTGGTCGGCGACGACGAAGAAGCAGCCGAGCGGCGTTTCTTTGCAGCGTGGACGAAGCAAGCGGACGCGGCGCCGCCGCCAGCCGCAGAGCCGCAATATGCAACCCCGGTGCGGCGCGGGCCGCCATCGGGCTCCGACGTGATCGGGCTGTTTCCGGAGCCGGGGCAATGAGCGTAGCCATCGTCGACTACGGCTCCGGCAATTTGCACTCGGCGGCCAAAGCGTTCGAACGCGCCGCGCGTGAGAGCGGGCACGATCAGCCGATTTTTGTGACCAGCGATCCGCGCCAAGTCGCCGCGGCCTCCCGCGTGGTGCTGCCGGGCGTCGGCGCCTTCGCCGACTGCCGGCGCGGGCTCGACGCCATCCCCGGCATGATCGAGGCGCTCAACGAAAATGTGCTGCAACGGGGCCGGCCGTTTTTCGGCATCTGTGTCGGCATGCAGTTGATGGCCGAGCGCGGGCGCGAATATCAGGTGACACCCGGCCTCGGCTGGATCGCCGGCGAGGTGGACAAAATCACACCGTCCGATGCGTCCTTGAAGATTCCGCACATGGGCTGGAACACGCTCGACATGCTGCAGCCGCACCCGCTGCTCGCTGACATCGCGCTTGGGCCCGACGGCTTGCACGGCTATTTCGTGCACTCCTACGAGCTGAAGCCCGCGCAGCGCTCCGACCTGGTGGCGCAGGCCGACTACGGCGGCCCGCTCACGGCGATCGTCGGGCGCGACAACATGGTCGGCACGCAGTTTCACCCGGAAAAGAGCCAGCGGCTGGGGCTGGCCTTGATTGCGAATTTTTTGAAGTGGAAGCCATGATCCTGTTCCCCGCCATCGACCTGAAGGAAGGGCTCGCGGTGCGGCTGGAGCAGGGCGATCCGGCGCGCGCCACCGTGTTTCACCGCGACCCGGCGCAACAGGCGCATGCGTTCGAGACTGAAGGCTTCAAGCATCTTCACGTGGTCGATCTCGATGGCGCTTTTGCCGGCAAGCCGATGAACGGTGCCGCGGTCGAACGAATCCTCAAGACCGTCAGCATGTGCGTGCAGCTCGGCGGCGGTATCCGCGACATGCAGACCGTCGCTAGCTGGCTGGAAAAGGGCATCAACCGTGTCATCATCGGCACGGCGGCGGTGCGTGATCCGGCGCTGGTGAAAGAAGCGGCGAAACGGTTTCCCGGCAAGGTGGCGGTTGGACTCGACGCCCGCGACGGCATGGTGGCGGTGGAAGGGTGGGCTGCGACCTCGGAATTGTCGGCGCTGGAGATCGCGCGCCGCTTCGAGGACGCCGGCGTTGCGGCCATCATATACACCGACGTAACGCGCGACGGCATGCTCCAGGGCCTGAACCTGGATGCGACGATTGCGTTGGCGGACGCCATCTCAATTCCGGTGATCGCTTCCGGCGGACTCGCCTCGATCGACGACATCAAGGCGCTGCTGGAACCACGCGCGCGCAAATTGGAAGGCGCCATCGCCGGCCGCGCGCTCTATGACGGGCGGCTCGACGCGGCGGAAGCTTTGAAGTTGATCCGCGCGGCCCGAACGGCGGCCTGAGCCATGTTCAAGGTCCGCGTCATTCCCTGCCTCGACGTGAAAGACGGCCGCGTGGTCAAGGGCGTCAATTTCGTCAACCTGCGCGACGCCGGCGATCCGGTGGAAGCAGCAATCGCCTATGACGCGGCCAGTGCCGACGAGCTTTGCTTTCTCGACATCACCGCCAGCCACGAGAACCGCGACACCATCTACGACGTGGTGACCAGAACCGCGGAAGCCTGTTTCATGCCGCTCACCGTCGGCGGCGGCGTGCGCACCATCGAGGACATCCGCAAGCTTCTCACCTGCGGTGCCGACAAGGTGTCGATCAACACCGCGGCGGTGGCGCGGCGCGGCTTCGTGAAGGAAGCCGCGGAGAAGTTCGGCGATCAGTGCATCGTGGTGGCGATCGACGCCAAGAAAGTGTCGCGCCCAAGCGAAAACGACGCTTGGAAAATCTTCACGCATGGCGGCCGCAATCCTACCGGCCTTGACGCGATTGCCTATGCCAAGGAAGTGGCCACGCTCGGCGCCGGCGAAGTCCTGCTCACTTCCATGGACCGCGACGGCACGCGGGCCGGCTACGATATCCCGCTCACCCGCGCGGTCGCCGACGCCATACCCGTGCCGGTGATCGCCTCCGGCGGGGTCGGGACGCTGGAGCACATGGTCGAGGGCATCCGCGACGGCCACGCCACCGCCGTGTTGGCGGCCTCGATCTTCCACTTCGGCCAGCACTCGGTGCGCGAGGCCAAGCAATACATGGCCAAGGCGGGCCTGCCGATGCGCCTCGATCCCTAGGCTTTCCCGGCCTCATGGTGAGGAGCACGGCGAAGCCGTGCGTCTCGAACACCGCAAGTCGGCTCCAGCCGACTTGCGCAGCCAAGATGCCGATCTCGAGTAAACCCGAGATCGGTGGGCCGCCCTCATCCTTCGAGACGCGGGCTTCGCCCGCTCCTCAGGATGAGGACGGTTGGTGGCCCGGAATGACTAGGTGGAAGAGAGATGCTAAACGACCCGCGCGAAGGGAATCGCTAAAGGGCGCGCGATGAGCAAATTCACCCTGGCCGACCTGGAAAAGCGGGTGCACGCGCGCGCCAAGGCGAGCGCGTCCGATTCCTACACCCGCGCGTTGCTGGACAAGGGCGTCACCCAATGCGCCAAGAAGCTCGGCGAGGAAGCCATCGAAACCGTGCTGGCAGCCCTGCAGGACGACAAAGGCAAGCTGATCGCGGAAGCCGCCGATCTGCTCTATCATCTGCTGGTGGTGCTGGAGGCGCGCGGGGTGACGCTTGAGCAGGTGGAAGCCGCGCTCGAGAAGCGCGCGGCGCAGAGTGGGCACGAGGAAAAGGCCTCGCGCAAAAAGGCGCATGATCCCGATATGGAGTAGCTGGTTCTCGGATAAGCTTAGGCGCAAGCGAAAGTAATTTCATGGAACAGCGCACCAACGACGTCCTGTCGCCCTATCACACCTTCACGCGCGAGCAATGGGCGGCGTTGCGCGCAGACGCGCCGATGACGCTGACCCACGAAGAGATCGCGCGCCTGCGCTCGCTGCACGACCGGCTCGACATGGAGGAGGTGGAGAAAATTTACCTGCCGCTGTCACGCCTGCTGTCGATGTACGTGGCGGCGACGCAGCGGCTGTTCCATGCCCAGCAGCGCTTCCTCGCCACCGAGGACGTCAAGATGCCCTATGTCATTGGCGTCGCCGGTTCCGTGGCGGTCGGCAAGTCGACCACCGCGCGCGTGCTGGAAGCCTTGCTGGCGCGCTGGCCGAACGTGCCCAAGGTCGACCTCGTCACCACCGACGGCTTTCTTTATCCCAACGCCGTGCTCGAGCGCGAAGGCCTGATGGAGAAGAAAGGTTTTCCGGAAAGCTACGACTTGCCGGCGCTGCTGCGCTTCTTGACCGATGTGAAGGCGGGCCGGCGGCCGGCGCGGGCGCCGATCTATTCGCATTTGATCTACGACGTGATGCCGAACCAGTGGATCGAGATCGACCGGCCGGATATCCTCATCGTCGAGGGCTTGAACGTTTTGCAGACCGGGCGGCTGCCGAAGGACGGCAAGGCGATCCCCTTCGTGTCAGACTTCTTTGATTTTTCGGTCTATCTCGACGCGGCCGAGGACGTGCTCAAGTCATGGTATGTCCACCGTTTCCTGACGCTGCGCGGCACCGCGTTCCGCGATCCGAAATCCTATTTCCACCGCTATTCGAACCTGTCGGACGCCGAAGCGATCGAGACCGCGTCGTCGATCTGGGAACGCATCAACTTGGTCAACTTACACGAAAACATTTTGCCGACGCGCCAGCGCGCCCACCTGATCCTGAAGAAGGTGGAAAGCCATCAGGTCGAGGAAGTGTCGTTACGGCGGTTGTGATTCCCGATTGTCGTCCCGGCCAAGCGCCCGCAGGGCGCGCGCCGGGACGACGGGAAATTTTACGCCGCCCTGCGGCTCAAATCGAAATGTTCGAGATAGCGCTGCTTGATTGCCGTCACCGGCAGCACGATTAACACGTCGATGGTGCCGAATTCGTGGTCGACCACGGCGCCGTCGCCGACCAATCCGCCGAGACGCAGATAGCCTTTGATCAGCGGCGGCAGCACGCGCAGCGCTTCCTTCGGGTCGATCGCCTCATTCGACATGCGGTTCATCTCGATATAGCGCTCGGGCAGCGCCCGCGCCCGCCATGCCTCGGGCGCCCGTGCATAGTGATGCAGGAACGACAGCGGCAGCGCCAGCCGCTTGGCCTCGGTGCCGTCGAGGCTGGCGCAGCCGATCATCACGTCCAGCCCGTTCTGCAGCACGTAGGCCCAGATGCCGAGCCAAAGCAGTTCGACCGTGCGCTTGTTACGGTAGGGCGCCAGCACGCAGGAGCGGCCAAGCTCAAGGAATTGCAGCTTGGCATGGCGGGTGATCAGCGCGTCAATGTCGAATTCGCTCGCCGAGTAGAAGCCGCCGAATTCCTCGGCCAGCGGCTGACGCAGCAACCGGTAGGTGCCAACCACCGCCGGCCTGTTGGGCGAAAAGTTGTCGCGCGCGGCGTGATCGAGCACAAGCAAGTGATCGCAGATCGCGTCATAGGAATCGATGTCGCGGCGCGCGAACAGCCGCGCCGGATTGGCGATGGCCGAGCCCTCCTGGTAGAAAACCCGGTAGCGCAGTTTTTGCGCCTGCCGCACCTCGGCGGCGGTTTGCGCCAGCCGCACTTCGAGCGAGCCCATGCGGCCGAGGCTCTGCGACGGCCGGTGCGCGCGCGCGGCCCAAGCCTGCAAGCCGCCATAGGCTTGCAGCGCCGAGATCAGGCCGGGGACGCCGGAGCCCGGCGGCAGCGGGCGAAAGCGCTCGAACAGTCCACGGGGCGGAATCAGAATGTTGGGGGTTGCCATGGAGGATCCCGGTCCTTTTGGCGCAAAGAATCTCGCGATTGGCCGAAGTTCGACGTCGGCGAATCACTCGACGCGTGCCGATGCCCCCGTACAGCATGGGGCCAATACCGAATTATGACAATGTGGGGAAACGCCGCTCAGGCCGCAAGCGTGCTTGAGCCGGCGCCCGACGTCGCCTCGATCGCCTGCCGCAGGCGTTCAGGATCGAGCGGCTTGACCAGCAGGCCGTTCATGCCGGCGGCAAGGGCTGCCTCGCGGTCTTCCGCATAGGCATTGGCGGTGATCGCCAGCATGCGGGTCGGCGCGGTGTTCGTTTCGGCTTCAGCGGTGCGGATGCGGCGCGCGGCTTCCAATCCGTCCATCACCGGCATCTGCACGTCCATCAGAACGAGATCATAAGGCGAGCCGGCCGCGCGTGCGGCGAGCCAGGATTCGACCGCGGCTTCGCCGGTGCCGGCAATGGTCGGGCGATGGCCGAGGCGGGTGAGCAGCGCGCGCGCGAGCAGCGCGTTGATGTCGTTGTCCTCGGCCACCAGGATCGACAGGCCCTTGCCATTTACGGGCGAAACCGTCTCGCCGCTCTCGGCGGCAACTTCGGCCGGCGCGTGCTCGAAGGCGTCGTCGTCGGCGAGACGCGCGGCGAGCGAAGCCGCACGTACCGGCTTGACCAGATAGCCGGTGAAACCGGCGGCTTTCAGTGCCGGCAGCTCGTGCCGTTCGGTCGGCCGGATCAGCACGATGCGGCGCGCCGATTTTAGCTTTTCGAGCGCGCCGTGAGCGATCATCGCCGATGCCAGCGGGTAATCGACCAGCAGCGTGTCCCAATGCCGCTCCGGCAATAGCGCAAGGGCGATCTTTTCGTCGGTCGCGGCGCAGGTGCGCGCGCCCCAGCGGCCGAGCCGCCGCGCTACCAGCGACGCTTCTATCTCGGCGGCGGCCACGATCATCACGGACGCCGCGCGCAGATCGGGTGCGGCGAATTCAGCCTGGTTTTCCTCAGTGAGCGCCGGCGGCAGCGGAACGGTAAAGCTGAAAGTGGCGCCGATGCCGGGCGCGCTCTCGACGTCGATATGGCCGTCCATGCGCTCGACGATGCGCTTGGAGATGGCAAGGCCTAATCCCGTGCCGCCGAACTTGCGGGTGGAAGACCCGTCGGCCTGCTCGAAGTCGCGGAAGATGCGCGCCTGGTCTTGCGGCTTGAGTCCGATGCCGGTGTCGAGCACCTGGAAACGCACCTGGCCAGCCGCTTCATCGGGTTCGACGATGACTTCGACGCCGCCTTTCTCGGTGAACTTGATGGCGTTGCCGGCGAGATTGAGCAGCACCTGGCGCAAGCGTGCGGCATCGCCCACGAACTGCGCGGGCAGCCGCTCGTCGACGAAACTGGCGATCTCGATGCCCTTGGCCTGCGCGCGTGGCGCCAGCAGTTCGACCGCTTCTTCGACCATCGGCTGGAGCGCGAACGGGCGCGTTTCGAGATCGAGCCTTCCGGCCTCGATCTTGGAAAAATCGAGAATCTCCTCGATCAACGACAGCAGCGTCTCGCCGGAGGTTTTGGCCGCCTTGGCATAGGTGCGCTGCTCGGGCGTGAGCAGCGTGTCGAGCAGGAGGTCGGCCATGCCGAGCATGCCATTGAGCGGCGTGCGGATCTCATGGCTGACCATGGCGAGGAAGCGCGACTTGGCGCGGCTGGCAGCTTCGGCCTGGTCGCGCGCGGTGCCGAGCGCGTGCTCGGCTTCGACCCGGTCGCTGACGTCGCGGCCGACGCCCTGCACTTCGCTGCCGCTGTCGCTGCGCACCGCGACTTCGCGCCAGGCGATCCAGCGTGCGCTATCGCCGCAGGCGATTTTCTGGTCGTGCACGCGGGTGCCGTCGGCGAGCACGTGGATGTCGCCCTGCTCGAGTACGCGCAGCTCGACTTTTTTGCCGACGAGTAAATCGCGCGGCTGGCCGACGAGCGCGCAGAAGGCGTCGTTGGCGTAGGTGACGCAAGCGTTCGCGTCGCGGCGCACGATCAGGTCGCCTTGCGCCTCCAGCAGGCTGCGCGCGCGCTCTTCCGCCTCGCGCAGCTCCCAATGATGGTCTGACAATTCCTCGACGCATGCTTCGAGCACGCGGATTTTCTTTGCCGCCGCGCGCCGGCGCACCAGCAGGTAGGCGATTACCGTGCAGGTAGTGGCCAGCAGCATGCCGGTCCCGGTGGCATATGTATAAGGGTCGTAATTCGCAGCTTGCACGCGGATGCCGGCGAAAAACCCGAGCGCGCCCGAGAACAGCGCCAGCGTGGTCATGGCGGCGCGGCCGAACACTACCAGCGCCGCCTTGTTGCGCGATCGCGTGCGCGCGGCGTGCACGAGCGAGGATGATGACTTGGATCCCATGGTCGGCGGCTATTTGGCGCCGCGAGTATTGCAATTTCATTCCCCGCGGCGGACGCGGGTGGCGCGCTCGCGCGAACGTGGTGAAGAAAGCGTTAAGCCGGCGGTAATGGGATCAGGCGCGGACATATCTTACGCCGCTCGGCGCACCTCGTCGGCGAGCGCGCGGTAGGACAGCGCCTCGGCCAGATGCACGCGGCCGACGCGCTCGGCGCCGTCGAGATCGGCGAGCGTGCCGGCGACGCGCAGCACGCGGTGATAGCCGCGTGCCGACAAATGCATGGCGTCGGCGGCATCGTGCAGGAGCGTCATGCCGGCGCCGTCGGCGCGCGCCACGTCTTCCAGCAGCGGGCCTGAGGCCTGCGCATTTGCGTGCACGTTCGGTGCGCCAAGCGCCGCATAGCGCTCGGCTTGGACGTCGCGCGCGCGCGCCACGCGTGAAGCGACCTCGCGGCTGCCTTCCGACGGCGGCGGCAGGATCAGGTCGGCGGCGGTGACCGGCGGGACCTCGATGTGCAGGTCGATGCGGTCGAGCAGCGGGCCGGACAGCCGCGCCTGATATTCGGCGGCGCAACGCGCGTTGGGCCCGCGCTTGCAGGCAAAGCCGGGGTCGGAAGCGCGGCCGCAGCGGCAAGGGTTCATGGCCGCGACCAGCATGAAGCGCGCCGGGTAGGTGATGCGATGGTTGACGCGCGCGATGGCGACCTCACCGGTTTCCAGCGGCTGGCGCAGGGAATCGAGCACTTGCGGGGCGAACTCCGGCAGCTCGTCGAGGAACAACACGCCGTGATGGCTAAGCGAAATCTCGCCCGGCCGCGCGCGCAAGCCGCCGCCGACCAGCGCCGGCATGGAGGCGGAATGGTGCGGCGAACGAAACGGCCGCTTGTTGGTGAGCGCGCCGCCTTCGATCTCGCCGGCGACGGAAGCGATCATCGATACTTCCAGCAATTC
>CAZLWN010000063.1:0-21182 GCA_964563195.1 uncultured Undibacter sp.
CGGCGTGTGCTCAACGGCATCTTTTGGGTTTTGCGGTCAGGCGCGCCATGGCGTGATCTGCCGGAGACGTTTGGCCCGTACACGACCTGTTACAATCGCTTCGTTCGCTGGGGGCGGGCTGGCATCTGGGACCAAATCATGGATGCGTTGGCCACAATGCATGATGCAGCCGTGCAGATGATCGATACCTCTATTGTTCGAGTGCATCAGCACGGAGCCTGCATCGCCGGCAATGGTCAGCAACACATGGGCCGCTCGCGTGGCGGGTTGACGACCAAGATTCACGCCGTCGTGGATACCAATGGCCTGCCGGTACGGATTGGCCTCACGCCCGGCGAGACGCATGACAATCAACTTTGTTCTGTTCTCCTGAGCGAATTGCACCCACAAACAATGTTGTTGGCGGATCGCGGCTATGATGCCGACTGGATCAGGGCGCTTGCCAGTGATCAAGGCGCGTGGGCAAACATCCCGCCGAAGCGGAATCGCAATGAGGCAATCTGCTTCAGCCCATATCTCTACCGGGCGCGCAACTTGGTCGAACGGTTTTTCAACAAGATCAAACAGTGTCGGCGCATCGCAACTCGATATGATAGGCTTGCGGTCAACTATCTCGCCTTCATCAAGCTCGCATCCATTCGAGTTTGGCTACGCGTTTATGAGTCCGCGTCCTAATCCGTCGAATGGTCGCTATTGGGTGCCGGTAGTGGTGCTGCCTCGGGAGCATATGTGCTGATTTCTATCAGTCGCTACTTGAGTCTAAACTAGATTTACGGAAAGGAGCCCTTGCGGGTTCCTTTTTATTTTATGGGTTTTCGTGATTGCCAGTAGCGGACACGCGCCGGTTTTGGCATTTTCCAGCGTTTCTTGCGCCAGCGGATAAAGCGCTTCGCCTTGTTCTTGAAATTAGGCTTGGTGAGGCCGTCGATAGGTCAGACGCTTGCCGACGATGCCAACCGCCGGCGGCGCCCGCTCATTCCAATTCGGCCGCGCGTCCGCACCGATAGCACCGCACACCGTCCAGACCATGCGCGGGCCGAAGGCGGGCACCGGCACATCGTCAGCGTAGCCATTCACGTCGAGAACCCGATTTTGTGATTGCCGCTGCGCCCCCCGCGCTCGCGCTATTGGCTTGCAGAAGCAATTTCTCCAAAAAATGGCCGCGCGATACGCTGCGCGGCCATAAGTTAAGTATACGACGAGCGACACCTACCGAACGTTACTAACTACCTCCCGCCAGAATGGTTCCCTTCTGGCTGCATGAGCCGCGCGATATGCTGAGCGGCCATAAATCACCGCGCATGAGGGGAACTGGATGCGGCTGCTATGCGCGGCTGAAGACCTAACGCGGACCAGCTCAAAAGGTTCCCGCGCCACATAAAAGAGGCCGCCGGATAAGACGGCCTAGCTATCGAGCTTGCGGGTGATCGTGCGCCCGCAAGATTCACACCTATAGATCCGTGTTTCGATCAGTTCGCGATGCCCTATATCAAGCCGAGCGGTGACCGGTAGCACCGGTGCCTCGCACCTATCGCAAACGATTGGCATCATATACGGCAAACTAGACGAACGGGCGACCACTGTAATATGCATCGGCTCTGACCCTGGACCAAACGGCTATGAGAGCTTCGTCCTAAATCATGACGAAAAAGCGTGATTTGTCGCTTGAAAGCGAGCCTAATTCGAGTCGAATTGCACGCATACCCCAATACCGACCCAATGAGGGCGCACGCCATTGGCGCGCATGTTGCCGAGGGTCATTCGAACGGGGTCAAGCCGACGTCGTCTGATGCCATGTCCGGAGCACGTCGCGTGGAGTAGCCGTCACGCGATGAGAACCGTTGAGAACAAAGGGGAATTATTTGCAACATGCGCGACATGAAAATGGCCCGACTTGATGCCGAGCCATTTCGTATTTTGCTTTTTTGTCAGGGAGTTAGTTCTGGCTGGGGAACTAGGATTCGAACCTAGATTCTCGGAGTCAGAGTCCGATGTTCTACCGTTGAACTATTCCCCAACAGGGCCGGGGCGGAGCGGGCCGCCGACCGGGGCGCCGGAGACCCCTGACATGGGGCAAACCAGCCGATTTGACAAGCCTGCGCGAAACCACAAATCGAAGCGCCGCCTCAGGCCGGGCGCCGCCGCGTCACCACCGTCAGGATCGCGGCCAGCGCGCAAGCGGCCACCGTCAGGAACACCACGCGCGGGCTGCCGTGGTCCATGAGAGCGCCGAAGATCAGCGGCGAGACGATGCCTCCGATGTTGAAGCCGGTGGTCACGAAGCCGAATACCTTGCCGAAGGAGCCGGGCGGGGTGACTTCGCGCACGATCAGGTCGCGCGAGGGCATCATCAGCCCGAAGAAGAAGCCGGATACCGTCAAGGCCGCGATCAGACCGAGGGAGCCGAGATCGAATTCTGCCACCAGCAGTGTGAACAGCGCGATGCCGATGAGGCTGAGCGTCGCCACGGTGCCATGCCGCGTGGTTTGGCCGACCAGCAGGCCTCCGGCCAGCACGCCGATCGCCGACAGCGTGAGATAGCCGGTGAGCGCCGCATTCGCCGCGGTGACCGGCGTTGCGTGCAGCGCGCCGAGCGCGACCACGGAATAGTTGTAGACGCCGCCGCTCATCAGCGCGAGCAGAACGAAGAAGGCGAGGTTGAGCAGGATCGGCGGCGACAGCAAGAGCCGCATCCCGGCCGGACCCTCGTCCTTTATAGCGCGCGGCGTAGTTTCTACTTCCGCCGCGCCCTCGCGGGTCGCCATCAACAGCGCCGCAATTGCAAAGCCCAGCGCCCCTGCGCTGATGAAGGCGCCGCGCCAGTCCCACAGGCTCTGCATCAGCAAAAGCGTCGGCGGCGCCACCGCCGAGCCGAGCATGCCGGCGAAAGTGTGGATTGAGAACGCCTGGCCGATGCGACCGGAAGGCACGTGATGGGAGAGCAGCGCGTAATCGGCCGGGTGGTAGACCGCGTTGCCGACGCCGGCGAGCGCGAACATCGCCACCAGCACCCAGAAGGAATTAACAAGGCCTGCGATCGCGAAAGCGCCGCCGCCGATCACCAGCGCGCCAATCAGCGGCAGCCGTGCGCCGACGCGGTCGACCAGGAAGCCGGCCGGCGCCTGCAAGCAACCGGTTACGGTGTTGAAGGCGGCGAGCGCCAGCCCAATCTCGGTGTAGCTGACGCCGTAATCCGTCCGCACGAAGGGCAAAAGCGGCGCCAGCAGCAGGATGTAATAGTGCGAGACGAAATGCGCCGCGCTCACCGCGCCAACGACGCGGGTATGAGGTGCGGGCTTGACGCCCAGCAGTTCGCTCACTTGGCTCATTCTCGCTCGATTACCGGCAAGGGGCGGACTATGGCCCGCCCCCTCAGGTCAATCCAGTGCATTTCCAGTGGGTTGGGCATGTCTTGAGGGCAGGGCGTGGGTGTTTGGATGTCTTTGCAAAGTGAAATAAATAACCCGTAAAAACAAGAAGCTGTGAAACCGCAGCCGGCGCCTTGGTGTTAGATTTGGCGTCAGCAACAAACGGCGGTCTTGGCTCATACGGCGCCGGCCGGCTGCCCCGCGCGACAAGGCGCCCTCGAGACACGCCATGATTTCCATCACAGTCAACGGCAAGGCGCATCGACTCGACATCGAGCCGGAAACGCCGCTGCTCTGGGTCATCCGCGACGATCTCGGTTTGACAGGCACGAAATTCGGTTGCGGTATTTCGCAATGTGGTGCCTGCACCGTGCACCTGGACGGCGAGGCCGTGCGATCCTGCGGCATGCAGGTGGGCGACGCGGCCGGCAAGAGCGTTACCACCATCGAAGGCCTCTCGCCCGAGAGCAGGCATCCGGTGCAGCAAGCCTGGCTCGCCGAGGACGTGCCGCAATGCGGCTATTGCCAGTCGGGGCAGATCATGGCGGCGGTGGCCTTCCTCAAGGAGCATCTGAGCCCGACCGACGCCGACATCGATGCCAATCTCACCAATATCTGCCGCTGCGGCACCTATGTCCGCATCCGCCGCGCAATCCATCGCGCCGCGGCGCTAATGAAAAATTGAGCGGGAGGCAATCATGAATCAGATCGTGAAAACGTCTCTCACGCGCCGCGACTTTGTCGTCGCTTCCGCCACCGCCGCCGGCAGCCTCGCCATCACCGTAATGCTGCCCGGCCTTGCCGAGACGGCAACGATCGGTGCGCAGACTTACGGGCCGGATGCTTCGCCGCACGACGTCAACGCATTCCTGGCGATTGAGCCGGATGGCAGCATCCTCATCCGCTCCCCGCACAACGAGATGGGGCAGGGCGCCATCACAGCGCTGCCGATGATCGTTGCCGAAGAACTTGAATGCGATTGGGCGAAGGTCAAGGTCGAGTACGCCTCGCCTTCGCGCAACCTGCGCGAACATCAGGTCTACGGCAACATGGTCACCGCCGGCAGCCGTGGCGTGCGCACCTCGTGGCGCTTTCTGCAGCAGGCCGGCGCCAGCGCGCGCGAACGGCTGATCGCGGCCGCCGCGCGCCGCTGGAACGTGGCGCCCGGCGAATGCCACGCGGAGAACAGCAAGGTCACGCACAAGCCGAGCGGGCGCTCGCTCGACTATGCCGCGCTCGCCGCCGATGCCGCCTCCATCAAGCTCGACAGGGAGCCGGCGATCCGTCCGCCTGACAAGTTCAAGCTGATCGGAAAGTCGCTGCCGCGTCTCGACACGCCGCTAAAAATCAACGGCGCTGCCAAGTTTGCCATCGACACGCAAATTCCTGGCATGGTCTACGCCGCGATCAATGCCTGCCCGGTGGCGGGCGGCAAGCTCAGGAGCGTGGACGAAACGCCGGTCAAGGGCCGGCGCGGCGTGCTTCAGGTGGTCAAACTCGACGACGCGGTGGCGGTCATTGCCGACCGATTCTGGCGCGCCAAGGAAGCATTGGCACTGCTCAAGCCGGAATGGGACACAGGCGCGGCCGGCAAAACCGACAGCGCGCAATTCGCCAAGATGTATCGCGACACGCTGAACGGCCCGATGGTGAGCGCACGAAACGACGGCAATGTCGATGACGTCTTCGCCAAACGCGGAAATATTGTCGATTCGATCTATGAAGCGCCATATGCCGCGCACGCCACCATGGAGCCGCTCAACGCGACCGTGCGGTTCGACGGCGACAAACTGGAAATCTGGATCGGTACGCAAATTCCCATGGGTGCGCTCAGGCTGGCCGCGGCCGCGTCCGACCTCAAGCCCGAGCAGATCACCATTCACAATTGTTTCCTTGGCGGCGGCTTCGGGCGCCGGGGCCGCAATGATGAAATGCGCCAGGCGATCCTGGTTGCCAAGCAGGTCGCCAAGCCGGTCAAGCTGGTGTGGACGCGCGAGGAGGATATGACGCACGACCGCTACCGTCCGCAGGCCGCGGTGCGTCTGAAGGCCGCGCTTGGGTCCGACGGCATGCCGGTGGCTTTCGACGCCAGGATCGCGGTCGGTTCGATCCAGCGATCAAACGGTATGAACAAGGTGGAAAACGGTCTCGAACCCCAGGCGATCGAAGGCATCGCCAACACCAACTACAAGATCCCGAACCAGCGGGTCGGCTGCATGCTCAAGAACACCCATGTTCCGGTGGGGTTCTGGCGCTCGGTCGGCTCGTCGCAAAATGCCTTCTTCATGGAGAGCTACGTCGATGAGTTGGCGCATGCGGCGGGCAAGGACGCCTATCAGTTTCGCCGCGCGTTGCTGGCGCACCGTCCGGATTTCATCGGTGTGCTCGACAAGATCGCGGAGAAAGGCGACTGGGACAAACCGCTGCCGGCTGGCCGCGGCCGTGGCATCGCCATCCATGAGTGCTACGGCACCATCGTCGGCCAAGTCGCCGAAGTGACGGTCAGCAAGAAGGGTGAGGTCAGGGTCGACCGCGTGGTCGCCGCCGTCGATTGCGGTCACGTCGTCAATCCGGGGATCGTCGAGGCGCAAATCGAGGGCGGTATCGTCTACGGCCTTTCGGCCGCGCTCTATGGCGATCTCACTGTCAAGGATGGGCGTATCCAGCAGGCTAATTTCGACGAATACGAAATGGTGCGCCTGGCCGACGCGCCCAAGATCGAGGTTTATCTCGCGCTCACCGGCGGCAAGAAATGGGGCGGGATTGGCGAGCCCGGCACGGCGCCGACCGCGCCCGCCGTCGCCAATGCGGTGTTCGCTGCGACCGGTACTCGCGTGCGCTCGCTGCCGCTCAAGAATGCGAAGCTGCCGGGCGCGGCCTGACGGCGCTAACGATGAAATAAAAGCGGGGCCGCCGGCAAATCGGCGGCTCCGTCCGCTGTCAGGCCGGCTGCTTGGCCTTCGCCTCCTCGATCGCCTGCCAGATACGCGCGGGCGTCATCGGCATTTCGAGATGCCGGATGCCGTAGTCGGATAGCGCGTCGATGACCGCATTGGCGACCGCCGGCAGGCCGCCAGACGTGCCGGCTTCCCCGCAACCCTTGGCGCCGAGCGGATTGCTCTTGGTCGGCACCGGGTGACTGGCAACCTCGATCATCGGCGCGTCGTGCGCGCGCGGCATGGCGTAGTCCATGAACGAGCCTGTGACCAGTTGCCCGTCGGAATCATAGACCGCCTGCTCCATCAGTGCCTGGCCAAGCCCTTGCATCACGCCGCCCTGGATCTGGCCTTCGACCAGCAGCGGATTGATGATGGTGCCGAGATCGTTGACCGCGCAATAGCGCACCACCTGGGCGTGGCCGGTCTGCGGATCGATTTCAACTTCGGCGATGTGGCAGCCGTTGGGGAAGGCGTTGGGCACCGGCACGTCTCCCACGTGATCGGTGTCGAGCGAGTTTGGGATGCCGTCGGGCAGCTTCAGCCCGCCGCGCAGCCGCGCGGCCAGTTCAAGCAATCCGATGGAGCGATCCGTGCCCGCGATGACAAAGCGGCCAGCCTTAAACTCGATGTCGCCCACGGACGCCTCCAATACGTGCGAAGCAATCTGCTTGCCGCGCTCGATCACGATCTTGGACGATTCAGTCAGCGCCGCGCCGGCGAACATCAGCGAGCGCGAGCCGCCGCTGCCGTTGCCGTAAGCCATGCGGTCGCTGTCGCCTTCGACGGTGCGAATGCTCTCGAACGGAATGCCAAGCCGCTCGCTGAGAACTTGCGCATACGCAGTCGCGTGTCCTTGGCCGAAATCGAGCGTGCCGGTGACGATGGTGACGGTGCCGTCAGCCTCGAAATGGATGGCGCCCAGCTCCTTGCCCCCGCCGGCGGTGACCTCGAGATAGCAGCCAACGCCAAAGCCGCGCAGCAAGCCGCGCTTCTTGCTCTCGCGCTTGCGTTTCTTGAAGCCGGCATAGTCGGCCATCGCCAAAGCTTGCTTGAGTACGCCGAGAAAATCGCCATTGTCGTAGGTCATGCCGGAAGCGGCGCCGAACGGCAGATCGCTCTTGCGGATCATGTTGCGCTTGCGCAAGTCGATGCGATCAATGCCCAGCTCGGCGGCGGCAATATCGAGCGCGCGCTCGACGTAGTAGTTTCCCTCAGGTCGGCCGGCGCCGCGGTAGGCCGAGACGTGCCCGGTGTTGGTGAACACGCAACGCGTCGCCACCTCCATAAGCGGCGTGCGGTAGACGGATGCGATGTTCTTGACCTGGTTGCCGGTCGGCAGCACCGCCCCGAACTGAGCGAGATAGCCGCCCATGTTTCCGTATCCGGTCAGTCTGACGGCTTGAATATGCGCCTTCTCGTCGAAGGCGATTTCAATCACCATGTCCTGCGCGCGGCCATGTTGATCGGAAACGAAGCTGCCGGAACGCTCGTCGGTCCATTTTACCGGGCGCCCAAGCAGGCGCGCGCCGTGCAGAATGCAGACATATTCGGGATAGACCGCGGCCTTCATGCCGAACGAGCCGCCGACCTGACCGGTGATGACGCGCACCTTGTCGGCCGGCGCGCTTAAGATATCCATCAGCGCGGTCTTTAAGCCGTGCACGCCCTGGCTCGGGGAATAGAGCGTCCACTTAGCCGAGGCCGCGTCGAATTCGCCGATGGCCGCGCGCGGCTCAATGGACGCTACGATCATGCGTTGGTTGGATGTCTCCAGCCGCGTGACGTGCTTGGCCTTGGCGAAGGCCTCGGCCACCTTCTCGGCGTCGCCGTAGTGATAATCGAGTGCGGTATTATTCGCGACCTGATCGAACACCAACGGTGCGCCCGGCTTGACCGCGTCGGCGGACTTGAGGACCGGGATCAGCGGCTCGATGTCGAGCGCCACCGCTTCGGCGGCATCCCTGGCCTGTGCGGCAGTTTCCGCGATCACACAGGCGACCGGATCGCCGACGAAGCGCACCTTGTCTGCGGCCAGCGCCGGCCGCCGCACGTAATGGATCGGCGAGCCATCGCGGTTCTTCAGCGGCAGGGTGCATTTGAGCCCGCCATAGCCGGCAAGATCCGTCGCGGTTAATGCCGCGAGCACACCCGGCATGGTCTTGGCGGCCTCGATGTCGACGGAGCGGATGACGCCGTGAGCCTCTTGGCTGCGCACCATCACGGCATAGGCCTGGCCGGTGCGGCTGACGTCGTCGGTGAATTGCCCTTCACCGCGCAGCAACTTGGGGTCTTCGCTGCGGCGAACCGGCTGGCCGACGCCGAACTTGGCCAGTGAAAGCGCGGTTTCGGCGATCCTGTCGTCCATGCGGGGCTTGGGGGTTCGTGGGGCGTGAGAATGCTCCAAATAAAGCAGGTAGCCGGTTTCCACAAGAATAGGTTTCGCTTGGGCCGTCTTGGCCTACCGCATGGCCGCTGTTAGACTTTTCGCGATTGATGGAACATTGCTGCAACCTCAGCGCCGGGAGGCAGCAGGGGGGGCGGCAGGAAGGCTTTGGCAAATGAGCGGCGAGGCCGGGGACAACCCAGGCCTCGATCCCGTTGGTGAGCGCGCACCGCGTGCGCGGTCCCAATGGGCTCGGCGGTCGCCCGGAAGGTTCAACGGTGCCCTCGGTAGTGACCGGGGCGGCCCGACCTATGCCGCGCTCGATCTCGGCACCAATAATTGCCGCCTGCTGGTGGCGCGCCCGACCGGCGACGGCTTCCGTGTCGTCGACGCCTTCTCCCGCATCATTCGGCTCGGCGAAGGCGTCTCTATCTCCGGCCGCATCAGCGAGGCAGCCATCGATCGCGCGCTGGCGGCGCTCGCCATCTGCCGCAACAAGATGAAGAACAAGGGTGTCACCCGTGCGCGCCTGATTGCGACGGAGGCCTGCCGCGCCGCCGTGAACGGCGAGGAATTCCGCGCCCGCGTCGCGCAGGTCTTGGGGATCGATCTCGAAGTCATCGACCGCGAAACCGAGGCAACGCTCGCCGCCACCGGCTGCACGCCGTTGATCGACCCGCGGGCCGAGGGCGTCGTGTTGTTCGATATCGGCGGCGGCTCCTCGGAACTGGTGCGACTCAACCGTTCACGCAAGACGCAAGCCGGGCCGCCGCTGCCGCATATCGCCAGCTGGATGTCACTGCCGCACGGCGTGGTGACGCTGGCCGAGCGCTACGGCGGCGACACCGTCAGCCGCGAGACCTACGAGGCCATGGTTATCGATGTGGCGGAATTCATCGCGCCCTTTGCACGGGCGCACGGCGGCGACGCGTTGCGCGGGCTCCACATGCTCGGCACCTCAGGGACGGTGACGACGATCGCCGGCGTGCATCTCGAGCTCAAGCGTTACGACCGCAACCGCGTGGACGGCTGCTGGATGAGCGAGCAGGAAATCAGCGCGGTGTGCGAGAAGCTCTTGTCCATGAGCTACCAGGAGCGCGTCGCCAGCCCCTGCATCGGCGCGGAGCGTGCCGATCTGGTGCTCGCCGGCTGTGCCATCCTGGAAGCGATCCGCCGCGCCTTCCCCTGTCCACGCTTGCGCGTCGCCGACCGCGGCCTGCGTGAAGGCATGCTGGTGCAGATGATGCGCGACGACGGCGCCTGGGGCAGCAGCGGCCAGGTGGCGGCATCGTGATCACGCATGGCAAGGGTGGCGGCTCGCGCGCGTTGAAGGTTCGAGTCAAAGGCGGCAAAACCCGCAAGCCATCATCGCGGCGCTGGCTCGAACGCCAGCTCAACGATCCTTACGTCGCCCGCGCCAAGCGCGACGGCCTGCGCTCGCGCTCCGCATTCAAGCTGTCTGAGATCGACGACAAGGCACGCTTCCTGAAAAAAGGCGCGTGCATCATCGATCTCGGTGCCGCGCCCGGCGGCTGGAGCCAAGTGGCGGCCAAGCGTGTCGGCGCGCCGCAACAGGGCCGCGTGGTGGCGATCGACGTTTTGCCGATGGAGCCGGTCGCCGGCGTCGAATTCGCGCAGCTCGATTTTCTCGATCCGGCTGCACCCGAGAAATTGAAGACCATGCTCGGCGGCGGCGCCGACGTGGTGCTCTCCGACATGGCGGCCAATGCCACCGGCCACGCCAAGACCGACCATCTGAAAATTATGGCGCTGGTGGAGGCGGCCGCCGAATTGGCCCGCGAAGTCTTGAAGCCCGGCGGCACGTTCCTGACGAAGGTCCTGCAAGGCGGCACCGAGGCGTCGCTGCTGGCGGCACTCAAGCGCGACTTCAAGCAAGTGAAGCACATGAAGCCGCCGGCCAGCCGCGCCGACTCCGCCGAGCTCTATCTGCTGGCGACCGGGTTTCGCGGTTAGCGCACGATCCGAAATTCTTGCTTATGCCGTCGCGACAGCTTAGCCGACCCGCTGATCGGAGGGCTCGGTCGGGGTCGGGGTTCGATCGGCCAGTTCCGCACCGGCATCGGGCGACAGCCGGGCGAAAATGAACGCCGACAGGGCCGAAATCGCTGCCACCACCAGAAAGGCCGGCGGGAAATCCCTTGCCTCCAAGGGGCCATGACCCCTCAGGGCGACCGTGATCTCCACCGCCAGGGCCCCGAACGCGACTCCGGCCGAGATCGCCAGCTGCTGGGCGACGCTCACCAGCGCGGTGGCCCGGCTTACCCGGGCGGTTTCTACTTCGGCATAGGCCAGCGTGTTGATGCAGGTGAACTGGAGTGAGCGGAAGAAGCCGCCGACCAGCAGCAGGGCGAGCATGGCGGCGACCGGCGTGGCTTGCGTGAACGCCGCGCAAGTTGCCAAAAATGCCGAGCTGATGACGGCGTTGGCGAGGAGGACCGTGCGAAAGCCGAAGCGGCGCAGAATGGTGGCGGCCGCAACCTTCATGGTCATGGCGCCGATGGCCGAGGCGAACGTGATCAGGCCGGATTGAAACGGCGACATGCCGAAGCCGACTTGCAGCATCAGCGGCAGCAGGAACGGCAGCGCGCCGATGCCGATCCGGAAGATGAAGCCGCCCGTCACGCTGGCGCGAAATGTCCGTTGCCGAAACAAGGTGAGATCAAGCGCCGGCACCGGCGTGCGGCGCGCATGCACGAGATAGGCGGTCATGAAAATGGCGCCGCCAGCGACCAGCGCCACCACCACAGTCCATGGCAGGAAATTGAGCCCCAGCACCGACAGGCCGAAGGCAATCCCGGCAATGCCGAGGCCGGCCAGCACCATGCCGGCAACGTCGAAGCGCTCATGCTTTTCAGCGCGCAGGTCCTCGATGTAGCGGGTGGCGAGCAGAATGCCGATGAGCCCAATCGGCACGTTGATTAGGAAGATCCAGTGCCAGCTGGCGCAAGTGGTGATGAAGCCGCCGACCGGCGGGCCTAGTACCGGCCCGATCAGTGCCGGCACCGTCACCCAGGCCATGGCGCTGACGAGTTCCCGTTTGGGGATGCTGCGCACCAGAATCAGGCGGCCGACCGGTGTCATCATCGCGCCGCCCATGCCCTGCACGATGCGGGCGATGACGAAATCGGTGAGCGAGTCCGACAGCGCGCAGCCGATCGAGCCGATGACGAACACCGCGATGGCGGCGCGGAACACCGTGCGGGCGCCGAAGCGGTCGGCCGACCAGCCGCTCGCCGGGATGAAGATCGCCAGCGACAACAGATAGGAGGTGATCGCGAGCTTGAGCGCCAGCGGATTGGCGCCGATATCGGCCGCGATCGCCGGTAGCGAGGTGGCGATCACCGTGGCGTCCATGTGTTCCATGAACAAGGCGACCGCGATGATCAGCGGCACGATGCGGTCAGGGCGCATGGGATAAAGGCTGATTCCGGCTCAAAGCAGCCGACTTGAACCGGAAAGCTGTGGCGGAGGAAAGGCCGCTTTTACCGGTTCATAACAACCATCTGCGAATGGGGTAGGAATCACAGCCCACTCATGCTACTGACCCACGCCAACCCAAAAGCGGGCCCTGAAGTCGGGCGAGGGACCCCTCGCACAGGCGTCTTTTCAGCCTTCGGCAGCCGGTCTCGCCTCCCTTTTTGGGTGAGACGGAGTTGGCGATGGCACCGAAAAACAACAAAAACCCGCGCAAAGCGCTCACTTTCGACGACGTGCTGATCAAGCCCGGCCTGTCCGAGGTGCTGCCCGCCGATGTCGATATCCGCTCCCGCGTCACTCGCTCGATCCCGCTGAATATCCCCATTCTCGCTTCCGCCATGGACACCGTGACCGAGGCGCAGATGGCCATCGCTATGGCGCAGGCCGGCGGTATGGGAGTCGTCCACCGCAATCTGGAGCCGGACGCGCAGGCCGCCCAAGTGCGTCAGGTGAAGAAATTCGAATCCGGCATGGTGGTAAACCCGCTCACCATCGAGCCGCGCGCTACGCTGCAGCAGGCGCTCGACCTGATGAAAGAGAACCACATCTCCGGCGTGCCGGTGGTGGAAGGCGGCGGCAACGGCAAGGCCGGCAAGCTGGTCGGCATTCTGACCAATCGCGACGTGCGCTTTGCCAACGATCCGCGCCAGCCGGTGGCCGAGTTGATGACGAAAGGCAAGCTCGTCACCGTGCGCGAGGGCGTCAGCCAGGACGAGGCCAAGCGCCTGCTGCACCAGCACCGCATCGAGAAGCTCCTGGTGGTGGACGATCAGTATCGCTGCGTCGGTCTGATCACTGTGAAGGACATCGAGAAGGCTGTCGCCAACCCGAATGCCTGCAAGGACGAGCAGGGGCGCTTACGCGTTGCCGCCGCCACCACCGTCGGCGACAACGGCTTTGCGCGTACCGAAGCGTTGATTGCCGCCGGCGTCGACCTTGTTGTTGTCGACACCGCGCACGGCCATTCGCGCTACGTGCTCGACGCCGTCGTGCGTATCAAACGGCTGTCGAATGCGGTGCAGGTGGTGGCCGGCAATGTCGCCACGGTCGAGGGCGCCAAGGCGCTGATCGATTGCGGCGCCGACGCCATCAAGGTCGGCATCGGTCCCGGCTCGATCTGCACCACGCGGGTGGTGGCGGGCGTCGGCGTGCCGCAGCTCACCGCCATCATGGACAGCGTGGAGGCCGCCAAAGCAAGCGGTACGCCGGTCATTGCCGATGGCGGTATCAAATATTCCGGCGATCTTGCCAAGGCGCTGGCTGCCGGCGCCGATTGCGCCATGGTCGGCTCGCTGCTCGCCGGCACCGACGAGACGCCGGGCGAGGTGTTCCTTTATCAGGGGCGCTCCTACAAGAGCTATCGCGGCATGGGCTCGGTCGCCGCCATGGCGCGCGGCTCGGCCGACCGTTATTTCCAGCAGGACATCAAGGACGCGCTCAAGCTGGTGCCGGAAGGCGTCGAGGGCCAGGTCGGCTACAAGGGTCCGGTCGCCAATGTGCTACACCAGTTGTCGGGCGGGTTGCGCGCCGCGATGGGCTATGTCGGCGCCAAGACGCTGGACGAATTCCACAGCAAAGCGGAATTCGTGCGCATCTCCGGCGCGGGCATTCGTGAAAGCCATGTGCACGACGTGACCATCACGCGCGAGAGCCCGAATTACCCGGGTCGTACTTGAACCCGGCGGCGGCGCGTTTGTTTTTGAGTTGGAAGCCGTCATGACGATTACAACCGTCCTGCTGCCGCTGTTCGCCCAGGTTCTTCTTACTTTCACGCTGATGCTCGGCATGATGTATTTCCGCGGCAGCGCGCTCCAACGCGGCGAGACGCGCTATCCCGACATCGCGATGCGCGAGCCGAAATGGCCACAGCGCGCCACGCAATTTGCCTATTCCTTCGGCAACCAGTTCGAGCTGCCGGTTCTATTCTATGTCTTGACCATCCTAGTAATTATTACCCGGCACGCCGATCTTGCATTCGTTGCGCTGGCTTGGATCTTCGTGACCTTTCGCATCCTGCAAGCCGGCGTGCATGTCACCAGCAACAACGTGCAACTTCGCGGCGCCTTCTATGGCATCGGCGCGCTGGTACTGGTCGTCATGTGGATGATCTTCGCGGTCGACATCCTGTTCGGTCTGTCATGACGCCCGGCGCGCGGCTTGCCGCGGCAATTGAAGTTTTCGGTATGATCGAGGGCGAGCGCCGGCCGGCCGCCGACGCGCTGAAAGCTTGGGGCTTGGCGCATCGCTTTGCCGGTTCCGGCGACCGTGCCGCCATCGCCGGTCTGGTCTACGACGCGCTGCGCAGGCGTTCGTCGAGCGCCTGGATTATGGGCGCCGAGAAGCCGCGCGCCATCCTGCTCGGCATGCTCAAGCACGAGCGCAACCTTGACACGGTAGCGATCGCCAAGCTCGCCGACGGTTCGCGCTATGCGCCCGCGGCGTTGAGCGAGGACGAGCGACACGAGCTCGACGCGGCCGGTCTTGCTGGCGCGCCGCCGCATGTGGTCGGCGATTATCCGGAATGGCTCGAACCGCATTTCAAGCGCGCATTCGGTGATGCGCGCGCGCAGGAAGGCGCGGAGCTTAGCGCGCGCGCGCCACTCGATCTGCGCGTCAACACGTTAAAGGGCGAGCGTGACAAGGCCGCCGTTATGCTGTCGGAATTCAACCCCGAACCCACGCGCTGGTCACCCTGGGGTCTGCGCCTTCGTCTTGCCGCCGACGCCAAGAGCCCGGCGATCCATGCCGAACCAGCCTTTCTGAAGGGCATGATCGAAGTGCAGGACGAAGGCTCGCAGCTTGCCGCGCTGTTCGCAGGCGCGCAGCCGGGCGAGCAGGTAGTCGACCTCTGCGCCGGCGCCGGCGGCAAGACTTTGGCGCTGGCCGCGATGATGCAAAACAAGGGTCAACTTTATGCTACCGACGACGACAAGCGACGACTGGCGCCGATCCACGCGCGGCTCAAGCGCTCGGGCGCGCGCAATGTGCAGGTGCGCACGCCCAAATCGGTCGGCACCGAGCTCGACGATCTTGGCGCCCGCATCGATCTGGTGCTGATCGACGCGCCCTGTACCGGCACCGGCGCCTGGCGCCGCAATCCGGACGCCAAATGGCGCATGCGGCCCGGCGCACTCGAGCAGCGCATCAAGGAGCAGGTCGAAGTGCTCGACCGCGGGGTACCGCTTTTGAAAGACGGCGGCCGCATCGCCTATGTCACCTGCTCGGTGCTGGAGGAGGAGAACGCCGCGCAGGTGCGCGCCTTCCTCGGCCGCCACACGGGTTTCTCGGTGCAGGCGCCGGCTGAGGTCGCGCAGGCGCTGGGCGAGCGCGCCTTCATGTTTGCCAAGGCGGCGCGGCTGTCGGACGACGGCATCACCATGACGCCGCACACGACGGAGACCGACGGGTTTTTTGTGAGCGTATTGACGAGACGCTGAACCGGAATCGCTAGGCGCCCGGCTGCCAATTCGATACCGTCGCCACATCGGCCTCCACCTGCCAGCGACCGTTGCGAGCCGGCTCGCGGATCGCGTCCGACAGGCGCTTGAGAAATTTGCGCTGCGGCATTTCGCGGAAGCCGACGCTGCGCCACAACGGGCCGATCAGCTTGCCGTCATTGAAGTGAAAGCCCCAACGCGCCAGGTGCCAATTCAGCACCGCCATGCCGACCTTGGTGGCGTTGTCCTCGTGGGTGAATTGCGAATCGAAAGTGAACGCTTTGCCGATCGCCACGCCATAGCCGCCGGCCACCAGCTCGCCGTCCGCGTTCCACACTTCGAATGAATGGGCATGGCCGGCATCGTATGCCTCTGCATAGACGCGCATCATCCGCGGCGTGATCCAGGTCAGGTGCCAGCGCCCGGCGCGCCGCCCGGCGCAATTGAGAATCACGCTCTCGAAATCCTGGTCGAAGGTCACCGTGTAGCGCTGCTGTCGCATCAGCCGGCGCAGGTTGTTCGACATGTGGAAAGCGTCGAACAGCAGCAGCGAGCGCCGCGGCGGCAACCACCATTTCAGCGGCGCGACGTGGGCGAGTGGGTAAAGCCCGCGCCGGTAAGCGGCGAGCAGCGTCGGCAGCGTGAGGTCGTGCACGATGCCGGCCAGGCCGGGCGGGTTGGCAAGCGCGCGCTCGGGATCGGGCAGGGCGTAATCGGGTGCCAGCAGCTCGTTGAAGTACAGCCGCGCCAGGTTTGGCAGCCCGGTGATGCGCGTAGGCGAAAGCGCCCAGGCCAGCGCCAGCGCCCAGCGCTCGGCCATCTATGGCAGGCTCTCGCGGAACAGCATGGCGCGCGTCGCCTCGCGCCCTGAGGCGGGGAGCGCCATGCGCAGGCGCTGGGTTTCGAAGACCATCGCGACTCCGGCAAGTCCGGCTGTGCACAAGCCGGTTTCGAGCCATTTTCTAAGCACGTTCGAGGCTAACATTGCGTTACTGGACATCGCTCAACTGGCTTGACCCGGAACCGGAATGCCCGCAAAAAGCCGCCCCGGACGGCCTTACGAGCCCGATTCCGAACCAGTTCGGGCGACAGCGCCGTCCATGCACGACAAGGTCCTCATTGTCGACTTCGGCTCCCAGGTCACCCAGCTGATCGCGCGCCGGGTGCGGGAGGAGAAGGTCTATTGCGAGATCGTGCCGTACCAGAAGGCGGAAGCCGCCTTTAGGGATATGCGGCCGAAAGCGGTGATCCTCTCCGGCGGCCCCGCTTCCGTGCTCGACAAGGACGCACCGCTCGCTCCCAAGGCAATCTACGAAGCCGGCGTACCGGTGCTCGGCATCTGCTACGGCGAGCAGGCGATGGCGAAGCAACTCGGCGGCCAGGTCGAGGGCGGCCACCATCGCGAGTTCGGCCGCGCGGAAGTCGAAGTCGCCGCCGACAGCCCGCTGCTCGACGGCGTCTGGCGTAAGGGCGAAAAATACCCGGTCTGGATGAGCCACGGCGACCGCGTCACCGCGCTGCCCGAAGGCTTCAAGGTGCTCGGCACGTCGGCCAACGCGCCGATCGCCATGATCGGCGACGACGCGCGCAAGTTCTACGCCACCCAGTTCCATCTCGAAGTGGTGCACACGCCGCATGGCGCAGCGCTCTTGCGCAATTTCGTGCGCAAGATCGCCGGCTGCAAGGGCGACTGGACCATGCGCGCCTTCAAGGAAGAAGCGATCGAGAAGATCCGCGACCAGATCGGCCGCGCGCGCGTGATCTGCGGCTTGTCCGGCGGCGTCGATAGCGCGGTCGCAGCGGTCTTGATCCACGAGGCGATCGGCGATCAGCTCACCTGCGTGTTTGTCGATCACGGCCTGCTGCGGCTGGGCGAGGCGCAGAAAGTGGTGACGCTGTTTCGCGACTCTTACAACATCCCGCTGAGACGCGTGGACGCCGCCGACACTTTTCTCAAGGCGCTCGACGGCATCGACGAGCCCGAGATGAAGCGCAAGATCATCGGCCGATTGTTCATCGACGTGTTCGACATGGAGGCGAAGAACGTCGGCGGCGCGGAATTCCTCGCACAGGGTACGCTTTACCCGGACGTGATCGAAAGCGTGTCGTTCACGGGCGGGCCGTCGGTCACCATCAAGTCGCATCACAATGTCGGCGGCCTGCCCGAGCGCATGCACATGAAGCTGGTCGAGCCGTTGCGCGAATTGTTCAAGGACGAGGTGCGCGCGCTCGGCCGCGAGCTCGGCCTGCCGGAAGGTTTCGTCGGCCGCCATCCGTTCCCCGGGCCGGGGCTTGCCATCCGCTGCCCGGGCGCAGTCACGCGCGACAAGCTCGACATCCTGCGCTACGCCGACGAAATCTTCATCGAGGAGATCCGCCGCACCGGGCAATACGACGGCATCTGGCAGGCGTTTGCCGTGCTGCTGCCGGTGAAGACCGTCGGGGTCATGGGCGACCACCGCACCTATGAATACGTGGTGGGCCTGCGCGCGGTGACCTCGACCGACGGCATGACCGCCGACTTTTATCAGTTCGATATGAAATTCTTGGCGATGGTGGCGACGCGCATCATCAACGAGGTCAAGGGCGTCAACCGCGTGGTCTATGACGTGACCTCGAAGCCGCCGGGGACGATCGAGTGGGAGTAATTTCTTATGCCGCCTTACGAACGCATACCGAAAATTTCAGCCGCAGTGAGTAGGCTGATTCCAAAAAAGGAAATTCCAAACATTTTACGGTTAGTAGGCCGTTCAATTGATATTGCAAACAGGATCGCGCCAGACAAATGGGGTATTAGGATAAACCGAGAAAACCTGATGCTGAAGGTTAGATTCGTAGAAGTTCTGCAAGTTGGTTCGGGTTGGTTTCATTTTCTGCTCAAGACATTGCCACCAAAGCTGTCCAAAGAGAAGCGTCTATCTCTAAGCAAAACACCGTACAAGAACGCTCCGGATTGCGATGGGGGTGATGCTAATTTATCGGACGCAGAATATCTTTATCGCGAACTGTACAAATTTCATAAATCAGCAATTGAAATTGCGGCGCGTGGACCGCGGCACACGACGACTAAAGGCAATCATTCACCTGAATTTGTGGATTACATTTCGCGCGCCACGGGAATTAACCTAACTCAACCGTGGTACTGTCAGAATTTTCACATTTCGGAAGGGTTATCGTCGGGAAAAAATATTGCGAAGGCGCTGCGGTCCAAGTGCTCGTCAATCGGTATGAGCGCGATCCGAATGCGCGACGTGCCTGTATTGATTATTATGGATTTGCTTGTGTCGTTTGCGGAGACTCATTGACAAGTATTTATGGATCGGAGGTTGCCGGCTATATTCACGTTCACCACCTAAATCCACTAAGTAGGACTCGATCCCGCATTAAGACCGATCCGATTCGTGATCTGCGGCCGGTATGTCCCAATTGCCACGCCATAATTCACATGACAGAGCCACCACGTACGATCAGTCAGGTACAGAAGATGATTAAGGAAGCGTCGGATTTTGGCACCTAAAGGTTTCCCATGCCCATCACCATCTACGGCATCAAAAATTGCGACACCATGAAGAAGGCGCGCGCCTGGCTCGACCGGCGCGGCGTCGACTATGCCTTTCATGACTACAAGTCCGCCGGCGTCGAGCGTGCCAAGCTGGAAGGCTGGGCCAACAAGGCCGGCTGGGAGACTTTGCTTAACCGCGCCGGCCTGACCTTCAAGAAGCTCCCAGACAAGGACAAATCAAGTCTCACCGAAAGGAAAGCCATCGCGCTGATGCTCAGGCAGCCGTCCATGATCAAGCGCCCGGTGCTCGAGCTCGGCGGCGGCAAATTGCTGGTCGGTTTCAAGCCGGAGCAATACCGTAAAGCCCTGCAATAGCGCGCCGTCGCCATTATGCTCTCCAACCAGCACAGCTTCACGGTCCAATTCGGTCAATGCGATCCGTCTGGGATCGTCTATAACCCGAATTTCTTCATCTGGTTCGATCAGGCGGTGCATGCTCTGCTGGCGCGCGGTGGCCTGAGCTTGAAAGCACTGATCGACGAATACGGCATCGACGGTATTCCCGTCGTTGAATACAAGAGTCGATTCCTGGCGCCCGCGCGATGGGGCGACCAACTGCTGATCGAAACCGGCGTCGCCAAGCTGCATCGCTGCGCGTTCGACCTGCATCATCGCGTCTTCAATGCCGGCACCCTTGCCGTCGAATGTGCGGAAACGCGGGTCTGCACGGCGCTTGACCCGGCGCTGGGACGGGTCAAGGCGCGGGATTTGCCGGAAAAGCTTGCTGAGGCCTTCGGCGGCGGCTGAGCCGGCGCCGGCCGCGCGGCTTATTTTTGCGCGGCGGCGGTGCATTCGCGCCGCAATCCCCGCAGCACCTTCGCGATGTCGCGCTTGAGTGCCGCCTCCACCATGAATTGGGGCGCGGGGATGTCGGCGGAGACGGTCGCGTCATAGGTCACGTGGGTGGCGCTGCCGCCGTCGATATTCTCCAGCCGCCACTCGCCGGCCGAATGCTTCAAGGTGCCGCCGATGCGGCGGAAGCGCAGGCGCTTGGGTGGGTCATAGTCCGAGCGGAATACGCTGCGCACATCGGGCAGGAACCACATCCAGGAAATACGATGCTCGCGAATGTCCCAGCGGCCGGCGGGATCGCGATCGAGAACCCGGCAGCGCTTTAGGCCGGGGATGAAGCGCATGGCGCGCGCGCAATCGTTCATGACGGCCCATACCTTGGCGCGCGGTGCTGCGATGTCGATGCTCGCCTTGATCTCGACAGTATCGTCGGCCGCGGCCGGCGCGACGGTGACGACCGGCTCCGCGGCAAAGCGGCCGGCGTCGGCCGCCGCCGGCGCGGCACAGAAAACGGCGAACAGAACGAGCGCGGCCGCGCGAAAGCCCATTGAAGTCACCACCGGTCGGGTCGATCGGCGGCAAGGCTAACACCGTGCCGGCGGCGCGGCGGCCGCGCTCGCAGGATTGTGACTATCGGTGTGCCCCTTGATCCTGCGCGCTTTCCCTGCCACATGCCGCCCATGAACAGGCCGCTCAGCCCCGCCGATTCGATCCCGCAAACGCCACTCGCGCGTGAGGTCGAGCGCCGGCGCACCTTTGCCATCATCTCCCACCCGGACGCCGGCAAGACCACGCTGACCGAGAAGCTCCTGCTGTTCGGCGGCGCCATTAATCTCGCCGGCCAAGTCAAGGCCAAACGCGACCGCCGCGCCACCCGCTCCGACTGGATGGCGATCGAGCGCGAGCGCGGCATTTCGGTCGTCACCTCGGTGATGACCTTCGATTGCGACGGCTGCGTGTTCAACCTGCTCGACACGCCGGGCCACGAGGACTTCTCGGAGGACACCTACCGCACGCTCACCGCGGTCGACAGCGCCGTCATGGTGATCGACGCCGCCAAGGGCATCGAGGCGCGCACCCGCAAGCTGTTCGAAGTGTGCCGGCTGCGCGACATCCCGATCGTCACCTTCATCAACAAGATGGACCGCGAGAGCCGCGATCCGTTCGAACTGCTCGACGAGATCGAGAAGACGCTGGCGCTCG